>NZ_CP028365.1:1205400-1506750 GCF_003033925.1 Tannerella serpentiformis | reverse complement strand
CACGCGCTCAACGAAGTCGAAGATGTCCTTGTAGGGCCCATGCTTTTCGCGCTCCTCGATGAGGGCCAGCGCGGCACTCTCGCCCATGCCTTTGACGGCCACCAGTCCGAAGCGGATGTCGCCCTTACGGTTGACGCCAAACTTGCGGTGCGACTCGTTCACGTCCGGCCCCAAGACGCGGATCTTCATGGCCCGGCATTCGTCCATGGCCTTGGTGATTTCCTTGATGTTCGAGAGGTTGCGACTGAGCACGGCCGCCATGTATTCCGACGGATAGTGGGCCTTGAGGTAAGCCGTCTGGTAAGCCAGCCAGGAGTAGCACGTGGCGTGACTTTTATTGAAGGCGTAGGAGGCGAATTTCTCCCACTCGCCCCAGATCTTTTCCAGCGTCCTGCGGTCGTGACCGTTGCGGGCGCCGCCCTCGAGGAACTTCTCTTTCAGCTCCATCATCTTATCGATGAGTTTCTTTCCCATCGCCTTGCGGAGCGTGTCGCTCTGCCCGCGTGTAAAGCCGGCCAGGAGGCGCGAGAGGAGCATGACCTGCTCTTGATAGACGGTGATGCCGTACGTATTCTTCAGGTAGCGCTCCATCTCGGGGATGTCGTAACGGATCTCCTCGCGTCCCTGCTTGCGGGCGATGAAGGCGGGGATATGGTCCATCGGTCCGGGGCGATAGAGGGCGTTCATGGCGATGAGATCCTCGAACTCCGTCGGCTGGAGTTCCTTGAGATACTTCTGCATACCGGCCGACTCGAACTGGAAGGTGGCCACGGTGCGTCCGGCACAGAAGAGGTCGTAGGTCAGTTTGTCGTCGATGGGGATGTTATCGATATCGACCACCTCGCCCGTCGTTTGACGGATGTTCTCGATCGCCTCCTTGATAATCGAAAGCGTTTTGAGGCCGAGGAAGTCCATCTTGATCAGGCCCGTTTCTTCGATCACGGAGCCTTCATATTGCGTCACGAGCAGTGTCTCCTTCGTCTCCTTATCCTCGGCCGTAGCCACGGGCACGATGTCCGAGATGTCCTGCCGACCGATGATCACGCCGCAGGCATGCACACCGGTGTTGCGCACATTGCCCTCCAGTTTCTGCGCGTATTTCAGCGTGTCGCGCAGGATGGGGTTCGGACTGTTGGCCGCCTCCTTCAGCTCGGGCACGACCTCAATGGCCGTCTTGAGCGAGTTCACGCGGTCGGGGACCAGCTTAGCCAGCCGATTCGACTCCCGGAGTGGTAGTTGCTCCACACGCGCCACGTCCTTAATGGCCAATTTGGCAGCCATCGTGCCATAGGTGATGATGTGGGCCACGTGATCCTGCCCGTATTTCTCCGTCACCCATTTGAGCACCTCGCTGCGACCGTCGTCGTCGAAGTCGATGTCGATATCAGGCATCGAGATACGGTCCGGATTGAGGAAACGCTCGAACAGCAGGTCGTACTTGATCGGGTCGATGTCCGTAATGCCGAGGCAATAGGCCACGACCGATCCTGCGGCCGATCCACGCCCGGGCCCTACGGATACGCCCATCCGACGCGCCGCTGCGATGAAGTCTTGCACGATGAGGAAGTAACCCGGGAAGCCCATCTTCTTGATCGTGTTCAGCTCGAAGTCGATGCGGTCGCGCGCCTCGTCCGAGATCACGCCGTCGTAACGGTTCAGCTCCCGGGCACGCTCGAAGGTAAGGTGGCGCAGGTAGTCGGCTTCGAACTTGATGCGGATCACCTTCTCGTAGCCCCCCAGACGCAGGTAATTGTCCGACACGACGCGCCCCTCGGCATCCGTATCGTTGAACTCCTCCATGAGGTCTTTGGCGGTGTATTTAGCCCGATACGCCTCCTCCGATCCGAACGACGGATCGATCTGGAAGAAGGGCATCAGCGCCGGCGAGTCGATGGAGTACATCTCCACCTTGTCAGCGATCTCTACGGTGTTGCGCAGCGCCTCGGGCACATCGGCGAAGATGGCGTTCATCTCGGCCGTCGTCTTGATCCACTCCTGTTTGGAGTATCGCATGCGGTTCGGGTCGTTGATCTCCTTGCCTGTGCTGAGGCAGATCAGTCGCTCGTGCGCATCGGCGTCATCCTCGTTCACGAAATGCGCGTCGTTCGTAGCGATCAGCTTCACGCCGTGCTTTCGCGAAAGCTCCATCAGCACCCGGTTCACCTCCACCTGCTTCGGATACGTCGTCATGTCCGCATCCGGCGCATGCGTCTCGTGGCGTTGCAACTCGAGGTAGAAATCTTCGCCGAAGAGCCCTTTGAACCACAGCAGCGACTCCTCGGCCTTGTCCTGCTTACCGGCCATGATCAGTTGCGGGATCTCGCCCCCGAGGCAAGCCGAGGAGACGATCAGTCCCTCGTGATAGCGTTCCAAAAGCTCCTTATCGATCCTCGGATTGCGATAAAAGCCCTCCGTCCAGGCCAGCGAAACGAGCTTGATGAGGTTCTTGTAGCCCGTGAAATTCTTAGCTAAGACCAAGAGGTGCCAGCCGCCCAGGTCGTCCTTTTCCTGCTTCTGGAGCCGACCGTTGCGCGCGCAGTAGCACTCGCAGCCGATGATAGGCTTGAAGAGACTCTGGCGACAGGTGCTGATCTTCTCCGAGAGTTTGCGTATGCGCTCCGTCTCCTCGTCCGTCGGATGCTCCTTATCGCTGAGCGCACGCAGCTCCTTCTCGCAGTCCTTGATGGTGGCGGTGTACTTACTATTCTTCTTCTTGACCTTGTTGTAAAACTCCTTGATGCCAAACATGTTTCCATGATCGGTCAAGGCGATGGCAGGCATGCCGTCACGCTGCGCCTTATCGATCAGCGCATCGATAGACGACTGGCCATCGAGCAGCGAGTATTGCGAATGAACGTGTAGATGAACGAAGGGTTCCATATGGTGTGTGATAGTGGTGGGACAGCTTCTCCTGCCGGTAGGGTAGGGGCGTATTGAATACGCCCCAGCGTGTACCCGGCTGTTTGATTATTCGCCCCTTGCGGGACGTTCGTGGGGCGTATTCAATACGCCCCTACCCAGAGGGGAAGAAAGAAAAGAAGAGACGACGCCCCCCAAGCGGATCAATAAAATCTATACCCAAACGACAGCGCCACGCTGTTTTGGTAGACCTGCGATTCAAAAGGCTGCTTCTGGCGCAACTTATCGATGAAGCCCGTGCGGCCGTAGACAGAGAAAAAGACGCTGTGATACTCCACATAAAGCCCCGCGCCAGCCCCCACATCGAAGCGACGGAACTCGCGGCTGATCCACTCGTGGTGCTCACGTTCGCGTGTAGAGACAGAGGCGAAAGGCCCAGCCATGATGCCCATCTGCCAGTCGGCAAAGCGAATCTTGTAGACCATATTGACCGGCAGGCGGAGCGAGAGATAGCTGCTGCTGTGGCGTCCGGTGATCATCATATCGTCAAAGAGATAGAGATAGTTGTACGCGCCGCCCTCATTGGCGACGGCCAGCTCCGGGACGATCGAAAAGCGCTGTGACAGTGGGATGTCAAGCAGTCCCGCGGCCTCAAATCCGATGCGTCCGCCGTAGGTCACTTCCTCGTCGACGATCTGCGTGAGCTGGTTGTATGACAGCCCCAGGCGCACCCCAGGGATGATCTTAGCTTGTGCGGCGCAGGTCCAGAGCCCGGCCAGGAGAAGGAGGAGATACTTTTTCATCGTTGGTCTCTTGTTACTCGTTATTCATATACACAAAAGTAGACCTTTCGCGGCACGCGCGCTGCAAACGCCCCCGCAGCCCCCCGTTTCGCCCCAGCTCATCCCCGCGAAGATCTCGCGGCATTCTATTTCACCTCAGTTTACCCCAGCAAAGGCCCTACGGACATCTATTTCGCCTCAGCTCGGCCCCGCAAAGGCTCCACGGACATCTATTTCACCCCAGCTCAGCCCCGCGAAGATCTTGCGGAGGTCCGTTTTGTGGCTAAACTGACAGGGGAAGGCCCCACGGACTGTCATTTTGTCCCCGATCGGCTCCGCGCAGGCCTTACGGAGTACGTTGGAAAGCTTTCGGAACTTCCCGAACGATTCTATCTAACTATTTCAGCTATTCGGAAAGCTCCGAGACCTATCTATATGCTTATCCTAATCTCCGGAAAACTCCGAAGCATTTATCCATTATATTACAAGTCTTCGGAATATTCCGATCGATTGAAAACATGATCCTAATCCTTTCGGGAATCTCCGAAAAGTATAAATTCAAGATTATAACTCTTCGGGAAAATCCGAATGGCTACTTCATTGATTTTATATCGATCGGAAAATTCCGGATACTTATATTCCTGTGTTTAATCGCATCGGGAAGTTCCGATGAACTGTATCTATGAGTAATACTTCTCTGGGAAGTTCCGAGCACTTATATCCATGAGTAGTATGCCTTCGGGAAGTTCCGAAAGCCTCCAAACGCAGCCCGTAAGGCCTGCGCGGAACCGATCGGAGACAAAATGACAGTCCGTGGGGCCTTCCCCTGTCAGTTTAGCCACAAAACAGACCTCCGCGGGACCTACACAAGGCCGATCCGAGGCGAAATAGAACGCCGCGGAACCTGCGCAGGACGTTTCTGGGGCCTGACCGTGCGACATGGGGCTCGCACGGGCCGTATCTTTGCCGTCAGAGAATGGATTAACAAGCGACTGTTGACAATGGATGATTTTGCGGCAATAGATTTTGAGACAGCCAACCCGTACCGGAGTAGCGTGTGCAGCGTGGGGGTGGTAGTGGTTCGTGCGGGGCGGGTGACGGATTCGCTCTATCGACTGATCCGCCCGGAGCCGAATTATTATATGTCATGGAATACGCGCGTGCATGGGCTCACGGCGGCGGACACGGACAGCGCGCCGACGTTTCCGGAGGTGTGGCAGGAGGTGGTGCCGCTGATCGGGGGACTGCCATTGGTGGCGCACAACAGTCCGTTCGACGAGAGTTGCCTCCGGGCGGCCTTCAAGCGGTACGAGTTGGAGTATCCGGACTATCGGTTTTACTGCACTTGTCGGGCGGCACGACGGGTGTTCAAACAGCTGCCGAACCATCGTCTGGAGACGGTGGCTGCGGCCTGTGGCTTCGACCTCACTCAGCATCATCATGCCTTGGCCGACGCGGAGGCTTGCGCAGAGATCGCGATCCGGATCTTGTAGGGGGGGCTATCGCATACGCCCCGCAAGAAGCCTTCTCCCTTCTTCTTTTCTTGCCTTGATGCAAGAGGCCTCACCGAGGCCGGGGAAGTTTGGCCGGGTATCAGGCAAACTTGGCTGGCGTCCCTGACGCCCCTTGATGCAAGAGGCCTCACCGAGACCGGGGAAGTTTGGCCGGGTACCAGGCAAACTTGGCTGGCGTCCCTGACGCCCCTTGATGCAAGAAAAGGAACAAAAGAAAATCAAGGCCCCACCGGGGCCGGGGAGGTTATCGCCGGGTACATGCTGGGGGCTCTATGTGTCCGGCGCTTTCGATAGAAAGTAAGATCCCCCGCCACACGGGGTGCGACGGGGGATCTGCTTGAAAAATGTAAGCTATGAGTAGCCTCTTATTGGGAGAGGATTTTCTTGACGGCGGCGGAGATGGCTCCGCCTTCGGCTCGTCCGGCCAGTGCGGCGGTGGCGGCTTTCATGACGTGTCCCATGTCTTTGAGGCTGGTGGCACCTGCCTTCTCAATCAGAGCGCGAACCTCGGTCTCGAGGGCTTCGGGCGAGAGTTGCTGCGGCAGGTAGCCCTCGAGGGCCGCGACTTGTGCCAGCTCGGCTTCGGCGAGATCTGGACGGCTCTGCTCGGTATAGATGCGGGCGGACTCGCGGCCTTGCTTGACGAGCTTTTGGAGGATGCTGAGGGCGGCCTCGTCGGTGAGGGTGTCGTTCGCACCGGGGGCGGTTTTGGCTTCGAGGAAGCATTTCTTGGCGTTACGGAGCGCCTCGAGTTTGACCTTGTCTTTGGCCAACATAGCGGCTTTGATGTCGCCGCTGATTTGATCGAATAAATCCATTGTTTACTTGTATTTAGAGGGTAGAGGGTAGAGGGTAGAGGGTGGAGGATAGAGGGTAGAGCTGGGTACTCATCAATTCTACCCTCTACCCTCTAATCTCTACCCTCTATATCATCCCATGCGAAAGCTGATGCGCGGGCGGCCACTGGGCTTGCCTACGGGGGGGATGTCGGTGCGGGTGGTGGAGGTGTTTAATGTGCCACCGCTTCGGCTTCGGGCGCGGGCCAAGAGACGGGCGTCACGGTTGTAGGCGGGATTTTCCTCGAGGAGGGTGATGATGGCGTCGTCGTCCAACTCGCCTACGGTGAGGATGGCCAGGTTGTAAGTCGGGCGACGTGCAGGCCGTCGGTCTTCCGTCTTCCGACCGTAGTATTTGGCCATGAGCTCGCGCTCGCGCTCCTTCTGGCGGAGGATCTCCTCTTCCTTGATGATCTCGTCTTCGCTTTTGAGCAGGTGTTGCTCGTCACGCTTACTGCGGATCTCGGGGATGTCGTTGAGGTCGAAGCCGGTGGCCAAGACGGTGAATTTGACCTTGCCCTTGAGCGATTCATCAATGGCGGTACCCCAAATCACCTCGATATCGTCGCCGAATTGCTTCATGAACTCCGTCATATAGTTCACCTCGTCCATGCGGAGCTCGTTGCCCTCCTCGCCGATCGTATTGCTACTGAAGGAGATGTTGAAGAGGATCTTCTTGGCGTTGGAGATGTCGTTATTGTTGAGCAAGGGTGAGCGGAGGGCATCCTGAATGGCCTGCTGGAGGCGGCCTTCACCCTGTCCGTAGCCGTTACTGATGAGGGCCACGCCACCGTCCTTGAGGGTGGTCTCGACATCGGCAAAGTCGAGGTTGATGACGCCGTCGAGGGTGATGATCTCAGCGATGCTTTTGGCGGCCACCGTGAGCGTATCGTCAGCCTTTTTGAAGGCGTTGAGCATGGTGAGATCAGGGTAGATCTCATTCAGGCGTTCGTTATTAACCACGAGCAGCGCATCGACGTTTTTGCTGATGGCCTCGACGCCCTTGAGCGCTTGAATGATCTTGGGCGGCCCCTCGAAGAGGAAGGGAATGGTGACGATGCCAACGGTCAGGAGGCCCATCTCTTTGGCCACACGAGCGATCTCGGGGGCAGCGCCCGTACCGGTGCCACCGCCCATACCGGCGGTGATGAAGACCATCTTCGTGCCGTCGTCGAGCATGGTGCGGATATCGTCCTCGCTCTCCTCTGCGGCACGTTCGGCGCGTGCAGGATTGTTGCCTGCGCCGAGTCCCTCGGTGACGGTACGTCCGAGGGCGATCTTGACGGGCACGTCAGAGCGTGACAGCGCCTGGCTGTCGGTGTTACAGAGTACGAAGGAGACGTCGTGTATGCCTTCCTTGAACATATGCGTGACGGCGTTGCCACCGCCTCCGCCCACGCCGACCACCTTGATGATCTTTCGCGTGTCTCTTGGGAAGTTGAATTGCAGGGGGGTTGTATCGTTACTCATTGCTGTATGTGCTTAGTGTGGGGGATGATTGTGGATGTTATTCTTCGTCGAAGAGCCCGCGGGCGATGCGCCCGAAACTACCGAAGATTCCGCCGCGTTTCTGCGTGCGTCGGTTCTGACGTTGCTCTTCTTCTCGGTCACGTTCCGGCTCGATGCGTTCGGGTTCCGGCTCGGGTTCCTTAACAGGCTCGACGGGCTGAACGGGAGGTGCTGGCGCTGGTTCTTCCTGCTTCCGACGAATCGGACCGACACAGCTCTCAGTGCCTTGCAACAGCAGGCTGAGGGCCGACATGTAGCGCGGGTCACTGACCTTGTCGCTGGCGTCGTCCACGAGTCCTTTGCGGATGGCAGAATAGCGCACCTCTTGCAGTTTGAACGTATCGCGGATGAGCTCTTGCAGGTTCTTCAGCGATGCGCCGCCTCCGACCAGGACAATACCTGCGCCGAGGGCGTTCGTGAGCTTATTCTCCTCGATGCGGGCGTAGACGTTCTGGACGATCTCCTTCGCACGCGCCTCAACGACCATATCGATCTCGCTCAGATTGATCTTGCGCGTACCGATGCCGTCGACGGTATCGAGTGAAATGCTGCCTTCTTGATTCTCGTTGGGCTTGGCGTTACCGTAGGTGATCTTCAGCCGTTCGGCTTCGGATTCGACGAGACGGAGACTCGTCAGGTCGCGCGTGATCAGGTCGCTGCCAAGAGGAATGACGCCGAGGTAGGCCAGATAACCGTTCTTGTAGACGACGATGGAGGTGACGCCTGCGCCAAAGTCGATCACAGCGCAGCCTAACTCCTTTTCGTTGCGAGTCAGGATGGCTTCGGCCAGTGCCAGGGGCGACACGATGATTCCGGACACGGTAATACCAGCCTGCTGCTCGATGCTATTGATGATGGATTTGCGAATGATCGGCTGTCCGACCACCAGCTTGTAGCGCGCCTCGATGCGACGGCAAGAGACCCCAACAGGATTCGAGGTGCGTTTGTCATCGAGATAATAGACGGGCGGTGCGATAGCCAGGACGTCTGACATTTCGGGGCGGTAGCTTTTGCACTGTTCGTTGAGCAGTTGGATGTCTTCTTCTGACACGAAAGCGTCAGCGCGGATAGTTCGCACCTCGGAGTGATCAATGGATCGTAGCGATTGGCCTCCGATACCGATATAGACCTTTTCGATACGGAGGTTAGGAAGTTTGTTCTGCAGTTCCAGCACGAGTCGTTTGATGCGTGCGGCCGTCTCAGCCACGTTGTGGATGCGTCCACGCCGGATGCAGCCGCTCGACTCCTTCACCTCTTCGGCTACGATGGAGAGCGCGCCCCGACTGTTCTTTTTCCCGACCATCCCCACCAAATGAGAAGTGCCCAAATAGATCGCTACTATATAGTCCGTCACCATAAATTCATTTTTTAGTACATACAATCTGGTTCTTGTATTTCAAATTGATCATCTCGTATTTATCCCATCCTACCTTAGGTATAGCTTGCTCGTAGAACAGTTGCAGATGATCCATCTTCTCTTCAAAGCCATCTAAACTGCCCAAGAATATCCGAAAGTCGCCCACCCGTGGAATCAGTTCTATCTCCTTATTGGGGTAAACAAAAATCTGTTCGATTTGGTTGTTCCAGAAGTCATGCTTGTGCAAAAATACGGCAAACTTGTACAAGTCTGTTGTGGCAAAGGTTTTTTCGATTTTCCCGCAAGCTACGGGCAAATAGGCCGCATAGCGAGAGCTGACCGCCATGGCATGCCCCTGTTCATCGACGTAATAACTCCCGCCATCGGCAAAGACTCGAAGGATGGGCGTTTTCTGCGTGATCTCGATGTGAACCATTCCCGAGGGCGTCTTGTAGACTTTCGTCCGCTCGACGGGGCCACTTTCTAAGATGCGACGCTCGATGCGTGCCGTGTTGATGGCACGGAGAGGGGTATCGACGGGGTAGAGATCGGAGCTGCGGAGCAGACGGATGACGTCACGATGGGTGATGAAGTTGCGGTCGGCACTGTCCTTGATTTCCACCGTCACGCCACGGCAAACGGCGTCCATCCCCTTCTCGTTCACCAGAAGAATCGAGAAGACGATGTAGCAGACGAAGACGACGGCGACAATGACAGGCAGCAGCTTTTTCATCGTTGGGCGAGGATTTGGCGGATGGGCTCGACAAGACGATCAATGTCACCGGCGCCAAGGATGAGGACGACATCGAATGTACCCGCAGCGATAATGTCGGGCAGTTCAGCTTTCGTGCAGCAACGCTTGTCGGCGATGGTGACGTGCTCAAGGATCATCTCTGAGGTGACACCGGGGATGGGTTCCTCACGAGCCGGATAGATGTCGACCAGAATCAGTTCGTCGAGTAAGGAGAGGCTACGGGCAAACTCGTCGGCAAAGTCGCGGGTGCGGGAGTAGAGGTGGGGCTGGAAGATGCCCGTGATGCGACGGCCAGCGTAAAGCTCTTTCACGGAGAGGATGCTGCGGGTGAGCTCCTCTGGGTGATGGGCGTAATCGTCGATGAGGACGACGCGATCGTTACGGAGGCGGATATCAAAGCGACGCTCAGCACCGGAGAAGGTGGCCATGGCCGATCGGATCTCGTCGGGGCGGACACCGTGGAGCCAGACAGCAGCAATGGCTGCGACACCATTCTCGACGTTGATGCGGACAGGAACGCCAAGGTGGATGTCAGCGATGCATGTACCGTCCGAGAGAACGCAATCAAAGACAGCTTCCCCCCCGCCGATGCGGACGTTCTCGGCGTGAAAGTCGGCTGAGGTATCGGTGGCGGAGTAGGTATAGCAACGGACATCGGGCTGGAGGCGTGGGGTGATGGGGGCGCCCTTCTTGATGATCAATGTGCCGCCAGGCCGAATGAGTGAAGTAAAGACCTCGAAGGCCTCGCGATAGGCGGCGGGAGTGCCGTAGATGTCGAGGTGATCGGGGTCAGCAGAGGTGATGATGGCCGTGGTGGGGTGGAGGCGATGGAAGGAACGGTCGTACTCGTCGGCCTCCACGACGGTCAGGTCGCTGTGATCGGAGAGCATCAAGTTGCTGGCATAGCCCTTCAAGATCCCGCCGAGGAAGGCATTACAATCCACATGCGACTGCTTGAGCAGGTGTGCCGTCATGGAGGAGACAGTCGTCTTACCGTGCGTACCAGCTACACAGATGGCGCGGCTAGCCGACGTGATCAGTCCGAGCACCTCGGCACGTTTCATCACCTCGAAACCCGAACGACGGAAATGGTTCAGCTCCGTGTGGTCAGAGGGGACGGCGGGCGTGTAGACTACAAGCGTCGTTTGCGGATCTGAGAAACCGTCGGGGATGAGGTGGACATCGTCTTCGAAATGGATGGCGGCGCCTTCATCAATCAGGTGGCCGGTGAGGGGTGAGGGGGTACGGTCGTAGCCCGCCACGCGGACGCGACGCGCCATGAACCAACGAATCAGGGCGCTCATGCCTATGCCACCGGCACCGATAAAGTAGGCGGAACGAATGTGTGCTATCTCGATCATCTTTTCTTTTCTGTTTGAGGCGCCTTGGTTGCTCCGAGGCGCTTATTGTTTTCGATTAAAGTCACCAGCTCGTCCACGATTCGCTCATCGCTATCCCGTTCGGCCAATTGACTGCTGTGGAGGGCAAGCGCCTTCAATTGCTCGCGGTCGCCAAAGAGGCGGCGGAGGGTGTCGGGAAGCAACTTCCGCACTTCGCCGTCAGCGATCATCACAGCTCCGCCCCGATCGGCCACAGATCGGGCGTTCTTCGTCTGATGATCTTCCGCCACGTTAGGCGACGGCACAAGGATCGCAGGCTTACCTAACAGACACAGCTCGGAGATAGAGCTGGCTCCGGCACGCGACACGACGAGGTCAGCCGCGGCATAGGCGTAATCCATCCGTGTGATGAACGGCCCAACCCAGCGTTTGGGCTCCGGCTCGAGGTCGGCAACACGGCTGCGAATGGCATCGTAATAGCTGCGGCCTGTCTGCCAGATCAGCTGGACGCCGAGGTCAGCCAACGTGGGGAGGGCGACCTCTACGGCCTCGTTGATGGTGCGTGCGCCGAGGCTACCGCCGAGTACGAGCAGCGTCTTGCACGCCGGGTCGAGACCGAAGTGTTTCAGTGCCTCGTCGTGACAATTGATAGCTTCCTCCAAGTCTTTTCGCACCGGATTGCCCGTCAAGACAATCTTCTCTGCGGGGAAGAAGCGCTCCATGCCGGGATAGGCCACACAGATACGCGCGGCGCGTTTGGCTAACCATTTATTGGTGATGCCGGCGTAGGAGTTCTGCTCCTGAATGAGTGTTGGCACACCGGCCGCTTCGGCCGCGCGAAGCAGGGGACCACTGGCGTAGCCACCCACACCGACGGCCACGTCAGGCTGAAAATCGCTGACGATCGTACGGGCACGACGGAGGCTGACCCACAGCCGACGCATCACGCCGATGTTACGCCATGGGCGCCGACGGTCAAGGCCACTGACCGGTAGCCCGATGATCCGATAGCCGGCGGCGGGGACGCGCTCCATCTCCATACGCCCTTCGGCGCCGACAAATAAAACTTCGGCGTCGGGGTAACGACGCCGAAATGCATTGGCGATGGCTATGGCGGGGAAGATGTGGCCGCCTGTTCCGCCACCGCTGATGATGATTTTATAGTGACTCATGAATGTTCCTTTATCCCTGATTATTCAGCCGTTTCGGCCGCGAAGATAGATTTTTCGGCTGCCTGCCGGGGGGATTAGAAGCTGTTTTGAATTTATTGAGTGGTCGCATTAAGGCGTTGTTTGGACAGATCTTTCTCCTTTCTATTTCGAACCTATCGAAGACAGAAACATACTCCCGATACTCTCCGAAATAAATTCCAAACAGCTTCTTAGAGACGTTGCGCCGCCGCGCACCCTTACGACACAGCCTCGGCTGCTTCGGCCTCGGCCTCCGCTTCCTCGACAGCTTCTTCCTCGGCGGCCTCTTCATCGCCCATGCCGGCGCCGAAGCGACTTACGCTGAGGATGAGTCCGAAGTAGACGCAGGTGAGGACGGTCGATGTGCCGCCGCGACTGATCAGCGGCAGGGGCTGACCGGTGACGGGCATCAGATTGACGGCCACAGCCATGTTCGTCAGTGCTTGGATGACGATCATCAGGCCGCAACCGATGACGAGGTACTTCTGGAATAGCAGGTTGCAACGCCGCGCGATGATGCCCACACGGATGAGTAGCATGATGTAAAGCAACAAGACGACTGTCCCCCCGACCAAACCCAACTCTTCGATAATGATGGCGAAGATGAAGTCCGAATAAGCCAGCGGCAGGAAGTCACGCTGCACGCTGCGCCCGGGCATCTTGCCAAAGAGGCCGCCGCGGGCGATAGCGATCTTGGCGTGCGAGACCTGATAGTTGTCGTCGGTGATGACTTGCGGATTATCGTCTTTGACGAGGTCGTTGTCCGAGGCGCGATCGTCGAGATGCTCCGTCAGACGGTTGCTCCACGTCTCGAGGCGTGGCAGCACGCGGTGCGTCGTCTCCGGGGCGATCTTGGCTAAGCCTAATAGGGCCACGAGCAGGAGCAACAGCACGAGCATCATGCGCCCGATGCGGATCAGGGAAATGTGTCCCACGAACATCATCAACAGGCAGACCAGCCCGAGGAGCACCGCTGTGGAGAGGTTGTAAAGCAGGATCAGGGAGCAGACGATGCCCACGCCGCCGATGATCCAATAAAAGGCCGTCTTTTCCGTGAAGCGAACGCCGATTTTACTGAGCAGGAAGGCCACGTAGACGACGCTGGCCAGCTTGGCCACCTCCGAGGGCTGAAACTGGATGCCAAAGAGGCGGATCCAGCGCGAGGCATCGTTCACGCTGATACCGACGAAGGGTACGGCCGCCAGCAGGATGATGGCCAAGACCATCAGGACCGAGCCGCCCATGGGGAAGTAACGCGTGGGCATACGCGTCAGGCCCAGAACACAGAAGAAGCCAATCGTAAGGTGCATGGCATGGCGCGCGATGGGCGTCCAGATGTTCGCCTCGTTGTAGGCCAGCGTGCTGGTGGCGCTGAACACCTCCACCAACGAGAGGCTACAGAGGAGCATGAAGATGATCCAGATCGGAATGTCGCCCTGGAACACTTTGCGGGTGAACGTCTCCTTGGTCATGCCCCGGCCTCCTTTCCGTCCGCCAGCGCATGGACACATTGTTTGAACTGCTCGCCGCGGTCTTCGTAGTTGCGGAAGAGGTCGAAGCTGGCGCAACAGGGCGAGAGCAGCACCGTATCGCCCGGACGAGCCATGCGGGCGGCCTGGGCGATGGCCTCTGCCATCGAGCGGGCGTCGCAGGTGGCGGGCACCTTACCGTCGAAGGCCGCGTGGAGCTTCCGATTGTCCACACCGAGGAAGACGAGCCCGCGGGCCTTCGCCCGTACCATGGCCTCGATCTCCCCGTAATCGTTGCCCTTGTCTGTGCCGCCGAGGATGAGCACGATCGGCGTCTCGACGCTTTGCAGGGCATAGCGGCAGGAGTCGATGTTCGTGGCCTTCGAATCGTTGATGTATTCCACCTCGGCCACGCGTGCCACCGGCTCCAAGCGGTGCTCAACGCCGCGAAACGTCTCCAGACCGCGGCGGATCGAGGCATCGTCAGCCCCAGCCAGACGGGCCGCCGTGGCCGCGGCGAGGGAGTTATAGAGGTTGTGTGTGCCACGCAGCGCGAGGGCTGTGCGGGGGATACGGAGCGTGCCGCGGGGCGTCTCGATACAGATCTGCCCGTCGGCCGTGAGGCGGCCCTTCAGCTCCGGCCGGTCGGCGTCGGAGAAGGGGTAGCAGGCGGCCTCGGGGTGATGCTTGGCCACCTCGCGCCGCAGGATGGGGTCGTCGGCCCAATAGATGAAGGCGTCCGCCCGGGTTTGGTTTTGCAGGATGCGCAGCTTGGCGTCCACATAACGCTGCATCTCGCCGCCGTAACGGTTCAGGTGGTCGGGCGTGATGTTCATCAGCACAGCGATGTCGGCCTTGAAGCTGTACATGTTGTCGAGCTGGAAACTGCTCAGTTCGATCACGTAGCACGCGTGCGGATCCTCGGCCACTTGCAGGGCCAAGCTGCGCCCGATGTTGCCCGCCAGACCAACGTCCATGCCGGCCTCGCGCAGGATTTGGTACGTCAGCGACGTGGTCGTCGTCTTGCCATTGCTGCCCGTGATGCAGACCATCTGCGCGTCGGTGTATCGTCCGGCCAGCTCGATCTCGGAGAGGATCGGGATACCACGCTCCACGGCCGCGCGCACGATGGGCGCCGTGTCGGGTATGCCGGGGCTCTTGACGATCTCGTCGGCGTTGAGGATCTGGGCCTCCGTGTGATGGCCCTCTTCAAAGAGGATACCGCGATCGAGCAGCATCGCCTTGTATTTCTCCGCGATCGTGCCACAATCGGACACGAACACGTCGTAGCCCTTCGTCCACGCCAACACCGCGGCTCCCACGCCACTCTCGCCTGCACCCAGGACGACGATTCGGCTTGCGTGGCGTGTCGGGAGGCCATCTTGCGACCCGTCTGGTTCGCCGCACGCCGGGCGGAGGCAAACAGGCGCCTGTTTATTAAGGCACAGATCATGCATTGAGTAAACAGGCGCCTGTTTATTAAGGCGCAGATTATTCATTGAGCAAACAGGCGCCTGTTTGTTAAGTTGCAGATCATTCATTGAATAAACAGGCACCTGTCTATTAAGCCGCAAATCATGCATTGAATAAACAGGCGCCTGTCTATTAAGTCGCAGATTATCTATTGAACAAACAGGCACTTGTTTGCCTTCCGCGCGTTTGGTGGAGGTCGTCCGGGGTGTATCCGGGGGCAAAACGAGGGTTTGAAGCCCGGCTGCGATGTGTCCGGGAGTATGAATCAGGGAGGATGGGTGGTTGTACATGATCTTTGATCAATTATGCGTTGGCTTCTAAGAATTGGGGCTCTATCGCAATTTCAACGTGATAATGGCGATGGCGGCGAGGATGATGCCGATCAACCAGAAGCGGACGACGATCTTCGACTCTGGCACCACGTTGAAGGGCTTCTGGATGATGGCGTCGATGCCTGCATTGCCGGGCTTCTGGAAGTGGTGATGCAGGGGGGTCATCTTGAAGATGCGCCGCCCCGTGCCGGTCTTCTTTTTGGTGTACTTGAAGTAGAAGACTTGCAGCATGACCGACAGCGCCTCGACGAAGAAGACGCCGCAGAGGATAGGCACCAGCAGTTCTTTGCGGATGATGATGGCGAAGACGGCGATGATGCCGCCGAGGGTCAGGCTGCCGGTGTCGCCCATGAAGACTTGCGCAGGATAGGCGTTGTACCACAGGAAGCCGATCGTGGCGCCGATGAAGGCCGAGGCGAAGACCACCAACTCCTCGGCGCCGGGGATAAACATGATGTTGAGGAAGGAGGCAAACTCGAAGTGTGACGAGGTGTAGGCCAGCACCCCGAGCGCGATGCCGACGATGGCCGAGCTGCCCGCCGCCAGTCCGTCGAGTCCGTCGGTGAGGTTCGTGCCGTTCGAGACGGCGGTGACGACGAAGATGGTCATCAGCACAAAGAGTAGCCAGGTGACTTCCGTCTTATAGCGACCGGCCCAAGCGGCCAGCACGGAGTAGTCGAAGTTGTTGTTCTTGACAAAGGGGATGGTCGTCTTGGTGGACTTCACTTCGCTGGGGTGGATACGCACCTCCTCGATCGTGTCCTGCCCCGCACGACGGATCTCCATGTTTTCGCGGATCACGACGTCCGGACTGAAATAGAGCGTCAGGCCGACAATCAGCCCGAGGCCTACTTGGGCGATGATCTTGAAGCGCCCGTGCAGCCCCTCCTTGTCTTTCTTGAAGACCTTGATATAGTCGTCTGCAAAGCCCAGTGTGCCCAACCAGATGGTGGTGATGAGCATAAGGATCAGGTAGATGTTGTTCAGCCGGGCGAAGAAGAGCAAGGGGACGATGATGGCGATGATGATGATGATGCCGCCCATCGTGGGCGTGCCTTTCTTGCTCAGCTGACCCTCAAGGCCCAGTTCGCGGACGGTTTCGCCGATCTGGAGGCGGCGCAGGCGGTCGATGATGCGACGCCCGATGGCCGTGGAGATGAAAAGGGCCAGGATGAAGGCCATCACGGAACGGAAGGAGACATATTTGAAGACGCCTGCACCGGGGACGTCCAGTTGATCCAAGTAGTTGAACAGTTCGTACAGCATGGGGCCTTCGATTATGCTTTAGAGGTGGAGAAAAGGGTGCGCAATACCTCGCGATCGTCAAAGGGGTGCTTCACGCCGCGCACCTCCTGATAGTCCTCATGCCCCTTACCGGCCACGAGCACGACGTCGCCACGGCGAGCCAGTCGGCAGGCCGTCTTGATGGCCGACAGTCGGTCGGTGATGCAGAGCACACGCACCTGAGCGGCAGTGTCGAGCCCGGCCTCCATCTCGCGAATAATGGCGTCTGGATCCTCAAAGCGGGGATTGTCTGACGTAAGAATGAGCTGGTCGCTCTGTCGGTCGGCCTCACGGGCCATCAGCGGACGCTTGCCCGTATCCCGATTGCCACCGGCGCCGACCACGGTGATCACGCGCCCCGTGCCCCGCAGCACCTCGTGGATGCTCGTCAGCACGTTAGCCAGCGCGTCCGGCGTGTGGGCATAATCAACGATGGCCGTAAAGCCCTCGGGCGAAGTGATCGTCTCGAACCGTCCGGCTACGGGCCGGAGGCTGCTCAGCGCCACAAGCACCCGCTCCGCATCCTCGCCTAACGCCACCGCTGTGCCATAAACGGCCAGCAGGTTGTAGGCATTGAAACGGCCGACGAAAGCCACCGTCACGTCGCGCCCATCGATGAGCAACTCCGTCCCCTCAAAGTGTGCCTCCACGATCTTACCCTTGAAGTCGGCTACGGTGCGCAGCGAATAGGTCAGCTTGCGGGCAGCCGTGTTTTGCAGCATGACGGCACCCGACTTATCGTCGGCGTTAGTCAATGCGAAGGCCTCGGTGGGCAAGGCGTCGAAGAAGCGCTTCTTAGCGCGGAGGTAATTCTCGACCGTCTTGTGATAGTCCAAATGATCGCGGGTGAGGTTGGTGAAGACGCCGCCGGCGTAGTGCAATCCGGCGATGCGCTGCTGATCGACTGCATGCGAGCTCACCTCCATGAAGACGTGCGAACACCCGGCCTCGGCCATGCGAGCGATCAGCGCATGCAGTGTGACGGGGTCGGGCGTCGTGTGGTCGGTGGGCAGTGTCTCCTCGTCGATGCGGTTGCAGACGGTGGAGATGAGTCCCACGTGGTAGCCCAAGCGGCGGAAGAGGTCGTAAAGGAGCGTGGCAACGGTTGTCTTGCCGTTCGTCCCCGTCACGCCGACGAGTGTCAGACGACGGGAGGGGTGGCCGTGCCATGCGTCGAGCAGTTGACCGAGCGCCGCGGCCGCATCCGGCACGACAATAAACGGCACGCGGGCCTTTACGGCCTCATCGATCGCCTCCGGGATGCGTTCGCAGACAATGGCTGAGGCACCGCGTTCGATGGCCGAAGCGATATAGTTGTGCCCGTCGACGGTTGTGCCTTTGACGGCGACGAAGAGCATGCCGTCGGTGACGCGACGCGAGTCGGCCGCGATGCCGGTCACGTCGACGCCGTCGGTAGATGTACCATCGCGGCGGGTGATCTGTAAATCGTGTAGCAGTTCTGTCAAATTCATGTGTGTATGCTGTCTTTTTCTTGTTTCGAAAGAATCCCTCCTCCCTCAATTCAATATGATATCAATCGTCTGCCCACGCGTCACGGCTTGCCCCGACGGGACGGATTGCAAGATGACACGCCCATGACCGGCCAAGTTGACGCGCAGTCCGCATCGCTCGAGGGCATAGACGGCGTCTCTGGCCCCCATCCCGATCACGTAAGGCATCATGCCCTCGCGGACCGTCAGCTTGCGGACGTTGAGCGTGTCACGCGTAGCGTTACGCCAGTAGGCCGAGAAGTCGGCGTCCACACGCTTAGGCGTGGTCCGTATGTCGAACCATTTGACTACGGCCTGTGCCGAACGCGACTCGCCATTCTTAACCGGCGGCATGAGCGTGCGACCCGCTTCAGGCTTCATGGAGCTGAGGTCGTAACGGATCTGGTTGGAGTAGACCTTTTCAGCGATCTCCTTAAACACCGTACCGGCCATCATACCGCCCGAGACGATGCCCCGACGTGGCCGAGAGATGACGACAATGCAGGAGTATTGGGGGTTCTCGTAAGGGAAATAGCCGCAGAAGGACAGGTTGTGCGCGGCCTTAGAGGCAGCGATCTGCGCCGTACCCGTCTTGCCGGCGATGGAGACGACGTTCGATCGGGCGGGCTTGCCCGTGCCGTCACGTCGGCCCACGGGATCTTGATAGTTCACCACGTTGTACATCATCTCTTGCACCGCCCGAAGCGTGCGCTTGGAGCAGATCTCGGGGATGAGTACTTCCGGCTCGTAGACGCGCAGCTCCTTGCCGTTCTTGAGGATGCTCTTGACGAACATCGGACGCATGAGTCGGCCGTTGTTGGCGATGGCGTTGAAGAAGGCCAGCGTGTTGATCGGCGGGATCTGCACCTCGTAGCCGAACGACATCCACGGCAGCGTCATGCGCGACCATTGCGGATCGCCCGGCTGACGGATCTTGGCGTGACCGGCACCAGCGATGTCGAGATTCAGATCAGCGTCGATACCCGTGCGGTGGAGACCGTCGATGAACTTACGCGGATTGTTGCCGTAGCCCTTGAGGACGATCTTGGCGATGCTCACGTTGGAGGAGTACCAGATGCTCTGCGCCACGGTGATCGTACCGTAGCCGCCGCTCTGGGCATTATGGTCGCGGATGGTGCGGCCGTTGAATTTGTAGGTGCCGTTACCCACATCGATGGGCGATTCGGGGGTGCAGATGCCATCCTCGAGGGCCACCATCATGGAGGCGATCTTGAACGTCGAGCCCGGCTCTAACTCGTCGGCCAGCGCATGGTTGCGCAGCTCGGCATAGACGCCCGGACGGATGCGCTCCATATTCGATATGGCCTTCACCTCGCCCGTCTTCACCTCCATAACGACTGCCACGCCCGACGCCGCGTCAGCCTCCTGGAGCTTATCCACCAGCGCCTTCTCGGTGAGGTCTTGAATCTGCAAGTCGATCGTCGTGCGGATATCCAGACCGTCGACCGGCTCCTCCTCGACGACGTTCGTCCACCGTCCGCCCACGCGCACGATGGAGTTATAGCCCGGCTTGCCGTGCAGCAGCGTGTCGTAACGCAGCTCCAAGCCATTCTTGCCCTTCGACAGTCCGCCGGTCTCTATCTCATTATAAATGTCGCCGATGGTACGTGAGGCCAGGGATCCGAACAGCTTCTGCCGCTGCACCATCTCGCGCTCGTAGAGCCCGCCAATGTTGCGGCCGAGGCGGAAGAAGGGGAACTCGCGGATCTCTTTATAGTCGGCGTAAGAGAGGCGGTATTCGTAGAGTGGATACTGTCGGCTCTTCTGTCTCAGCCCACGCAGTAGGTAGGCGCGATAACCCGCGGCGGTGCGGTTCTTCAGCTTACGGGCTAAATAGTAAGCGAGCGAGTCAATGCCGTTTTCGCGCGACCGCATGAAGGTGTCGATGTTCACCACCTTCTTCCCCTTGGGCGAGGGCGCGCGGAAGCCTGCGGCTTGAAAGTCGACGTAGAGGTAATAGCGCGGCACGCTCGTAGCCATCAGCTTGCCGTCGGCCGAATAGATATTGCCGCGGCTGGGGTTCACGAGTCGGTTCGGCTTCTTGCGGCTCTCGGCCACCTTGGTCCACTTCGTTTTCTCTAAGATGGCCGTCTTGAAGGCCAGAAACAGGATGCCCGCTGCCACGGGGCTAAGCAGCATGACGATGATAAAGTATCGCGTCAGTATCTGCCCGCCCTTTGCCTTGCGCGCGGCTTGCTCGCGGGCGCTGTCTTTCTCTTGCTCTGACATATCTATTTACAGCTTCTAAAGCGTGAGGCCAGTGAGCTGCTCACTGGATGAGAAAAGGCTTTCATCGCTGGCATGTCATTTACGAATGATGTAAGGCGGCGTCTGAGCCGTCTCGATGTCTAAGCCTTTCTCCTTGACCAATAGCTCGATTTGCGACAGGCGATTGCTGCCCGTCAGCTGTCCCGACACAGCCAGCGATTCATTCTTCACGTCCTTCAGCTCGCGCTGCAGACGGTCTATCTCGCGCAGTTTCAGCAGGCAGGTGTAGCGGTTGCTGATGAAGATGAAAAGCATCACCACCACCAACACAATCAGGCGGGTATGGCGAATGATGAAGTCCTCCTTCAGCACGCCTCCGCCCAGGATATAGAGCAGCGTGAGCTGCCTTTTGGGTTTGCTTGATGTATTCGTTTCGTTCGTCATTGTTCCTCTTCGTTTATGATTTCTCCCACGCGCAATTTGGCGCTGCGCACCCGCGGATTGCGCGCCACCTCATCGGCCGTCGGCACGATGGGCTTACGGCCCACGGGGCGAATAGGCGAAAGGCGATTGCCATAGACGTCCTCCTCGCTCCGCCCGTCGATGCGACCGGTGCGCATGAAGCGCTTCACGGGCCGATCCTCCAGCGAGTGGTAGGTGATGACCGCCAGCCGTCCGCCGGGCCGGATCACACGCAGCGCCTGACGGAGCAGGTCGCTCAGGGCGCCCATCTCGTCGTTCACCTCGATCCGTAGCGCCTGGAAGACCTGCGCATAGTAGCCCGACGCATCTCGTCGGCCGGCCATGGGTTGCAGGATGGCGGTCAGCTCGGCCGTCGTGCGGATGGGGCGTTCGGCACGCGCACGGACGATGGCCTCGGCGGCACGGCGTGCATTCGTCAGCTCGCCGTAGGTCTGTAGTAGGCGGGTGAGCTGCTCTTCGGTGTACGTATTCACCACCTCGGACGCAGTGCGCCCCGCACGATTGTTCATGCGCATATCGGCCTCGCCGTCGAAGCGAAAGGAGAAGCCGCGCTGGGGCGTATCGAAGTGGTGCGACGAGACGCCGAGGTCGGCCAGCACCCCGTCCACCTGTCTGACGCCGTGATAGCGCAGGAAGGAGGCGAGATAGCGAAAGTTGCTGCGGATAAAGATGAACCGCGGATCGTCGGTCGGGGCGTTGGCCTCGGCGTCGGCGTCTTGATCGAAAGCGAAGAGTCGGCCGTCGGGGCCCAGTCGGCTGAGGATGGCACGGCTATGGCCGCCGCCGCCGAAGGTGACGTCTACATAGACGCCATCCGGCGACAGGCTGAGCGCCTCCAAACATTCGTCGAGCAGGGCGGGGACGTGGTAATCGTTTCTTTCTCTATCCATCATTTATGCGGTGTCTGCTGATCAGCAGCGGGGGAAGTCAATTGTTAAAACGCGGGCAAAACTACACACGCAGACAAGAGTTTGCTGTTCCCTCCGTGCAAAACAGCTTCTTAGGCCCCCGCCAGACTGTAATCCGTGAGCAGGGGATGATACTGGCGGCAGAAGAAGCGGATGTCCGGTTCGGTGATGGCTTCGGGATAGGTCATGACGAGCAGGGGGACGGGCTGACTGCTCTTCTCGTAAGCCGGCTGCGTGTAGTCATGCTCGTTGAGGGTGAAGCCCACGCGACGGTAGAAGCCCACGCGACGGTTGCGCAGGTCGTTGTCCGGCGGTTCCACCTCCAGCCAGACAGGCATGTCGGATTCGGAGAGGAAGCGCCGGAGGATGCGTTCGCCGTGCTGCATGCCGCGCAGGGTGGGGACGACGGCCAGGTGTTCGATGTAGCGCACGCTCTCAAAATCCCACCAAAGCAGGATGCCGATAAAGACATTGTGATCCATCACGACATCAAAATGGTAGATCGATCGGAGCATGATGCGGCGATGAGAGTTCAGCCGCCGACGTTCGTCGACGGGGAAGGATTCTTTGTAGAGCCGCCAGGCACGAGCAAAGTCCGGGTGGCTGGGGTCAGTCAGTCGAATGCGTTTCATTGTGTCGAAAGTGGGGGGAGTAGCTGTTTGCCTTACGAGACTTCAAGAGCGATGGCGATAGGTCTGTTCCATGTACTGAATGAAGGCACGGTTGACTAAGCGTGTGCCACCGGGCGTGGGATAGTCGCCCGAGAAGTACCAATCGCCGGGGTGATGCGGACAGGCACGGTGGAGACCCTCGAGGGACTGGAAGACGATGCCGATTTCGGCGTGGATGTCGGATCCGGTGAGCATACGCGCCATGTGATCAGAGATGTCCTCGTCAGTGAAGGGCGCGTAGATGGCTTTGACGCAGTTCACGCGCAGCTCGTCGGGCGTACCCTGCTGACGGCGGGCACGATCGTAAGCGTCCGTGATGACGTGGGCCATGCCGCGCGTTTTCAGCAGGTCGATGGCCGTGCGGAAGGCGATGAATTCGCCGAGGCTGGACATGTCGATGCCGTAATAATCCGGGTAGCGGATCTGCGGCGAGGAGGAGACGACGATGATGCGACGCGGGTGGAGCCGATCGAGGATGCTGATGATGCTGCGCCGAAGGGTGGTGCCGCGCACGATGCTATCGTCGATCACCACGAGATTGTCTTCGTAAGGCTCGATGCTGCCGTAGGTGATGTCATAGACGTGCGCCGCGAGGTCGTTGCGGGTGTTGCCCTCGGCGATGAAGGTGCGGAGCTTGATGTCTTTCAAGACGACCTTCTCGCTCCTTACGCGTTGGGCCAAGATGCGGCGCACGGCCTCGGGATCGCTGAGCACTGCGGGTTCGGCCAGCTGCTGCTCCATGCGTCGATCGAGGTGCTTCTGTAGGCCTTCGAGCATACCGAAGTAGGCCATCTCGGCGGTGTTGGGGATGAAGGAGAAGACGGTGTGCTCCAGGTCGCCGTCCACCTTACGGAGGATCGGTGCGACGAGGTTTTCGCCCAGCTGCTTGCGCTCGCGATAGATGTCGCGGTCGCTGCCGCGGGAGAAATAGATGCGCTCGAAGGAGCAAGCGCTGAGGGCGCGGGGTTCGAGGAGCTGCTCGGTGCGCCAGGTACCGTCGCGGCGGATGAAGAGCGCTTCGCCACGGCCCAGCTCGCGGACGTCGGCGGCTTGCACATTCATGACGGTCTGAATGACGGGGCGCTCGGAGGCGATGACCACGATCTCGTCGTCGGCGTAATAGAAGGCGGTGCGGATGCCCCACGGGTCGCGGATGGTGAAGGACTCGCCGCTGCCGGTGGCGCCACAGATGACAAAGCCGCCGTCCCAGGTCCGGGCAGCGGGCTGCACGATGCGCGAAAGGTCAATGTGCCGCTCCACCTCACGCGTCACCTCCAGCCCCGTACGCCCCTCGTCGACTTCGAACTGTCGGCGCAGGCGGTCGGCCTCCGTGTCGAGCAGATGGCCCACTTGCTCGAGGATAAAATACGTGTCGGCATACTTGCGGGGGTGCTGCCCGGAGGTGCGGATCTCGGCGAAGATGTCGTCCGTGTTCGTGAGGTTGAAGTTGCCGCAGAGGGCCAGGTTGCAGGCGCGCCAATTGCTGCGGCGCAGGAAGGGGTGGATGTAAGCGAGGCCCGACCGGCCGGTGGTGCTGTAACGCAGATGGCCCATGTAGAGTTCGCCGGCGAAGGGCAGACTGGCCGCGGCGTGAGCCGGATCGGCGAGGCGCTCGGGAGCGATGTCGCGATATTGGCTGTAGACCGTCTCGAAGATCTCCGTGATGGCACCCGTCCCAGCGGCCCGCTCGCGAAACATATACTCCTCGCCGGGCGTGGCGCTGAGCTTTACGCAGGCGAAACCCGCGCCGTCCTGCCCGCGATTGTGCTGCTTCTCCATGAGGAGGTAGAGTTTGTTGAGGGCATACATCCAGGTGCCGTATTTACGATGATAATACTCGAGCGGTTGGAGCAACCGGATCATTGCCACGCCGCATTCATGCTTCAAAGTCTCCATTTCGTTTGTCGTGAATTTATTCTGAGGCGGCAAAGGTAGAGGCGGAGGGGGGAATTGTCAATTGATCGTTGCCTACGATGACCCGGGGAGATGATCTGCCACAGGATTTAAGGGATTTCTGTTTCTCATCCGCCGGCAAGTCAGTTGACAGGCCCGCTGGGTCGAAAGCGACGCCAAAAAGTCGCTCGGGCGACGCCGCTGGCACGCAGCGACGCCAAAATGTCGCATGACGGAGCCGCTGGCACGCAGCGACGCCAAAATGTCGCATGACGGAGCCGCTGGCACGCAGCGACGCCAAAAAGTCGCTTGACGGGCCCGCTGGGTCGAAAGCGACGCTAAAAAGTCGCTTGACGGGGCCGCTGGCTCCCAGCGACGCCAAAAAGTCGCTTGACGGGGCCGCTGGCTCCCAGCGACGCCAAAAAGTCGCTTGACGGGGCCGCTGGCACGCAGCGACGCCAAAAAGTCGCTTGACGGGGCCGCTGGCACGCAGCGACGCCAAAAAGTCGCTTGACGGGGCCGCTGGCACGCAGCGACGCTAAAAAGTCGCTTGACGGGGCCGCTGGCACGCAGCGACACCAAAAACTCGCTTGACGGGGCCGCTGGGTCGAAAGCGACGCCAAAAAGTCGCTTGACGGGGCCGCTGGCACGCAGCGACGCCAGAATGTCGCATGACGGAGCCGCTGGCACGCAGCGACGCCAAAAAGTCGCTTGACGGGACCGCCACCCCCGCTTCACACCGCGGGAAGGCTCATGCCGGTGATCTTGCGATAGAGGTCGAGGGCGTAGACGTCGGTCATGCCTGAGATGTAGTCGAGGGCGCACTGGATCTTGCCGTAGACGGTCGGCGACGCGGTGTCGTACTGGCTGGGGATGCGGCTGAGCAGAAGCCGACTGTAGGCGTGGGTGGGATGGAGGACGGCGTCGATGACGGCCGTCAGGAGGTAGCTAAAGATCCGGTGACCGGCCAGCTCGATGTCTACGACCTCGCCGGCGGTATAAATTTTTCGACGCGCCACCTCGGAGCAGGCTTGGTAGGCCGCAGCGGCGTGACCCCCGATGCCCTCGATGAGCGGGCCGGGGAAGGCGCCCTCGAGCAGTTCGGCCTCGTGGTCGACAAACGTACGGGTACATTCATCTACCAGCAGCCCGATGACGGAGGAGCGGAGGTAGGCGATACGTTCGTTCGTGTCGTCCACGATCATCATCGTGCGGCTGACGTGCTCCAGCTGTTCGCCCTCGAAAAAGCCGAGGAGGAGGCCGATCGCCTCGTCGGCGGACAGGATGCGGAGCTTGTGGGCGTCCTCGATGTCCATGACTTGGTAGCAGATGTCGTCCGCCGCCTCGACCAGGTAGACGAGCGGGTGGCGGGCGAAGCGGCCGTCGAGGTGGGGGATGCCCAGCTCGTTGGCGATGCCGAGGTAGGTGGGCTCTTCGCTCTGGAAGAAGCCGAACTTGCCGCGGCTGCCGGCCAGCGTGGAGGCGTAGGGATACTTGACGATCGAGGCGAGCGTGCTGTATGTGAGCGCGAATCCGCCCTGTCGACGGCCCACGAAACGGTGGGTGAGTAGGCGCATGGCGTTGGCGTTGCCTTCGAAGCAGACGAAGTCCTCCCAGCGGCTGCCTTCGGCACGGACGGCCGTCTCCAACGTGCGACCGTCACCGTCGGTGAAGAAGGCCGAGATGGCGCGCTCGCCAGAGTGGCCAAAAGGTGGGTTGCCCATGTCATGGGCCAGACAGGCGGCAGAGACGATGGCGCCCATTTCGTGGAGTGCGGCGGCCGTGTCGGCGTCGTGTCGGGGGGCGAGGCGGGCAGCCACGTTGGCCCCTAACGAACGTCCGACGCATGAGACCTCCAAGCTATGCGTAAGCCGATTGTGCACGAAGATGCTGCCAGGCAGGGGGAAGACCTGCGTCTTGTTTTGCAGCCTTCGGAAGGGGGCGGAGAAGATCAGCCGATCATAGTCGCGCTGGAAGTTGGTGCGCTCATGTTTGCGCTCGTGATAGGATTCGATGCCGAGTCGGCGGCCTGAAATCAGTTGTTGCCAGTTCATAGGGGGGAGTCTAAGTGTTACGGTGTTGGGAGGAACGGTCCAGGCGACTACAAACGAAAGCCGGGTACAGGAGGGAGACTCGCCCCCATCCGGTATCCGGCCGTCCGTTCGCCTTTAGACGTGCGTTATTAGTTCATCGACGGGGCTGCTTCCACCTTGACCTCGGCGGGGATGGCAAACTTATCGGCGGGTACATCCACGTTCTCCTCCACCTCGGAGGCCTCGTCGGTTACCATCAGGTTGCCCTGATAGCGGGCCTCGTAACGAAGCATGATGCCCTCCCAGATCCAGACCGTAGCCTGGAGCTTGACTCCGGACTGGGTGAGTTCCATCTCGTACTTCTTGCAGGGCTTTCCGGCCACGTCGCCCGTGCCCACCTCTTTGATCTTGAAACGCTCGATGTCCTCGGGTGAGAGTTGGCGGAAGTTGCGCGGCTGGTCGGGGGCCGGCATGCGGAAGGCCTTCTTCTGGTCGAGATCCAGGGTGACGTTCATGCGGCCACCGTCCTCAGCCACGACACGGAGGTGCTTCTCCTCTTCGCCCATTTTCATCGTCATCTCGGTCGCCTCACGGTCGCCGAAGTTGTCGAAGTAGAGCGTGTTGGCTATCGCGCCGGCCATGGACTTCGTTTCTTTCTTAATGATGGCCGAACGGATGCCGTAGCGATGGCCAGCGGTAGGATCGAGTTGCGCCGAGAGCGTGCCCGTAAGCAAGAGCGACGCAAGAATCAAAAGTGTTGTCTTCATATCGTTTATCGTATAAAATGAGGGTGGCAAATGAAAAGCTAAAAACGAAAAGCTAAAAACGAGGCGGAGTATCTACGGCCTTGACACGCCACACATGTATCTGACTGTTGTTAGTCCTTCATTTCCCAGCTACCTACCTCTCCAATCTTTGACCTTAAAGCCCCGGGGGATTTGGAATTTCTCTTGTGGGACGTCAACATTCACCTGGATCGACTTCACTTCTTCTCGCTCTTCCCACCCGGGGACTTCATCATACTTGAGATCTGACTTCAGATTGATACCCTCCCAAACGTAGTGCGTGACCGTTACCATGTAGCTCTTCAACCACGTATTTTGCTTGTACACCCGACAGGTCTTGCCTAACAACACCTTCGTACCGGCCTCCGTCAGGCCATAGCGTTCCAATTCCCCGAGCTTGAGGTGGCGATAGTTGATCTGACGCTTCGACTCCCACCCACCGATATTGACGGTACGCTCGCTGAAATCCACTACGACCTCTGTCTTGTCTTTTTCATTGCGGATTCTCAGCGATTGATGCTTGCCCATTCTATCCTCTTCGGCCTCCCTGGCCCCGTAATCATCTATATAGATGGTGATCTCACGGTCTCCTCCCGGGCCATAGAAGGACTTCTTGATGATAGCTGACTTGACACCGTAGCGTGCGCCGGCAGGGGGCACATCCGTCTGTGCCCGGAGTGCGTCCTCGCCCGTGGTAAGTAGCAGGAGCACGGCTGCGATGAGTGTAATAGTCGTTTTCATATGCGTGTGTAATTAAAATGTGTGCGGGATCTACTCCTGCCGCTGCTGCCACTTCCAGGCGTTGCGGAGGGTGTCGGAGAGGGGGGTGCGGGCCGTCCAGCCGAGGACACGGTTTGCGCGCGTGGGGTCGGCCCAGACCTGCTCGATGTCGCCCTCGCGCCGGCCTACGATCTGATACGGTACACGGACACCGGTGGCTTCCTCGAACGTGCGGATCAGCTCCAAGACGGACACGCCGCGGCCTGTGCCGAGATTGAAGACCTCGAGCGGCTCTGTGGCCTGCCCATCGACGAGTCGACGGACGGCCTCCACATGCGCACGGGCCAGATCGACGATGTCGATATAGTCGCGGATACAGGAGCCGTCGGGCGTGTCGTAGTCGTCGCCAAAGACACGTAGCTCGGGGCGGATCCCGGCGGCCGTCTGAGTGAGGTAAGGCACAAGGTTCTGCGGTGTGCCCGCGGGGCGTTCGCCGATCTCGGCCGATGGGTGCGCGCCGATGGGGTTAAAGTAGCGGAGGAGGATGGCGCGGAAGGGCGCGTCGGCATGGATGGTGTCACGGATGATCTCCTCGTTGATCTGCTTGGTGTTGCCATAGGGCGAGGTGGCGGGCCGAATGGGCGCGTCCTCGGTGACGGGCAGATCGGAGGGCGCAGGCTGGCCGTAGACGGTGCAGGAGGAGGAGAAGACGATGCCCTCGACGCCGTGCCGAGGCATGAGCTCGAGCAGGTTGAGGAGGGAGACGATGTTGTTGCGGTAATAAAGCAGCGGCTTGTGGACAGACTCGCCAACGGCTTTGCTGGCGGCAAAGTGGATGATGCCGCTGACGGGGGCGTGCTGGGCGAAGATGCGATCCATCGCCTCGCGGTCGTTGCAGTCGGCCTCGTAGAAGGTGGGGCGCCGGCCGGTGATGCGCGCAATGCCGTCGGGCACGTCGGCGGTGGAGTTCGAAAGGTTGTCGATGGCGACGACGTCGTATCCGGCCTCGATCAGCTCTACCGTGGTGTGCGATCCGATGTAGCCTGTGCCGCCTGTCACAATGATTGTCTTACTCATATCGTATGGGGGTTGGTTCTAAACACAAAAGTAGAACGAGGTGCGAATGGATTTTGTATACCCATCCCAAGAAATCCGCGCCCCCCGGATGGCTTTCAGGGGCAAAAACAGGTTCTGCTTGGGAACCTCCGGGTGCTTTTAAGGGCAAAAACAGGTTCTGCTTGGGAACCTCCGAGTACTTTTAGGGGCAAAAACATATGCTGATTATTAAATCAAATCACTTACAACTTAATAAGCAGATTCTTCCTAATAAGTCAATTCGCCTGTGATTTAATAAGCAGATTCTTCCTGCTAAATGAAAGCACATGCGACTTAATAGGAAGATTCTTCCTATTAAATGAAATCACTTGCGACTTAATAAACAGAAGCCATTAGGGCCACCTACGCCCGTCCGAGGGTGCCCATATCATGGGGGAGGGGCGGATGGATACTTTTGCGGCCATGAGAAATGCATCTGATGTAGTGCGCGACATGAACCGGGCCGGAGCGGCGGGCCGACCCTTCCTTTTCGGCTTCGACTTCGAGCTGACGCACGCCTTCTTTATCCCCGACCCCCTCCACCAGACGGAGGTGCGATTCAACCTGCGCGGCGTCAGCAACGCGTCGGACGACGGCTCCGAAGTGCCTTACACCTTCGAGCGGATGCCCGAGCCTGAGGCGATCTATGCGCACCGTTTCGACATCGTCCGTGCGGGACTGCTCCGCGGCGACTCCTTCCTGACCAACCTCACCGTCCGCACGCCCATCCGCACCGACCTCGCCCCCGACGCCATCTACCGCCGCGCCCGAGCCCTCTATAAAATGTACTACCCGGGGGCCTTCGTCTGCTTCTCGCCCGAGCGCTTCGTGCGGATCGATGCCGACGGCACCATCGCGTCGAACCCGATGAAGGGCACCATCGACGCCCGACTGCCCGAAGCCCGTGAGCGCATCCTATCCGACCCCAAGGAGACGGCCGAACACAACACGATCGTCGACCTGATCCGTAACGACCTCTCGATGGTGGCTGAAGGGGTGCATGTGCGACGCTTTCGATACATCGACCGACTCGAGACGTCGGCCGGGCCCATCCTGCAAGTCAGCTCCGAGATCGTGGGGCGTCTGGCCACAGATTGGCGCAGCCATGTGGGCGACGTGATCGCCCGACTGTTACCCGCGGGCTCCGTCTCCGGCGCACCGAAAGACGCCACCGTGCGACTCATTCGCCAGGCCGAGCAGACGCCGCGCGGATTCTACACCGGCGTCTTCGGACTCTTCGATGGGCACACGCTCGACTCGGCCGTCTTCATCCGCTTCATCGACCTCACGACCGACCCCTTCACCTACCAGAGCGGCGGCGGCATCACCGCCCGCAGTCGCATGCACGACGAGTACGAGGAGGTCATCCAAAAGGTCTATCTCCCCTTCTAATAATAGAAGGTAGTCAGGGGTAGTCAGAGGGTAGTTAAAGGGTAGTCTGATGTAGTGCCACAACCCTTCTCTCTCTCTACTTCTAACTACCCCCTAACTACCTTATACTACCCTCTGACTACCCTTTAACTACCCTATACTCCCCCCATGTTCATAGAAACTATACGCATTCAAGACGGCCACGTGTGTCACCTCAGCGACCACACCGACCGCATGCGCCGCACCGCCGACCACTTCGGCTTCACGGCACCCACGTTGCCTCAAGATCTGGAAGCGCGCCTCCCGACGGACCTGCGCACGGGCACTGTCCGCTGTCGCGTGTTGTATGACCACACATTGCGCGAGGTCACCTTCACGCCCTACCGTCGGCGGCACATCGAGCGACTCTTCGCTGTGGATGCAGGTACCACGACGTACGCCTTCAAGTACGCCGACCGTGCGCCGCTGGCCCGGCCGCAGATCTCCCTTGCCGAGACTGACGAACTGCTCTTCATCCGAGACGGTTACCTGACAGATACGTCGTACACCAACCTCGTCCTCCGTCGTGGCCGCGAACTCGTCACCCCCGACACCTTCTTGCTCGACGGCACCTGTCGCCGACGGCTGCTCCGCGAGGGCGTCGTCCACATGGAGCCTGTTCGCCTCCATGACCTCCCGACCTACGACGAGCTGCTACTCATCAACGCCATGATGCCGCTCCGTGAGGCCATTCGCCTGCCTACGACGGCTGTCCACCTCGATTTCTACACTTTTGCGCCGTGAAAGAGACCCCCTTACAACCCGAACCCGATTTCGCCCAGTGGCACAGCCGACTGCAAGATCCCTCCACCCGACGTGCCGCTTTCGCTGAGGCGGTCGAGGCCTTCAGTCAGCGACTTTACTGGCTGATCCGACGCATGGTCATCTCGCACGAAGACGCCAACGACCTGCTCCAAAACACCTTCCTCAAGGCTTGGGCCAACCTGGACACTTTCCGCGGTGAAGCCCGCATCTCCACTTGGCTCTACAAGATCGCCACCAACGAATGCCTCACCCATTTAGAGAAGCAGCGCCTGCGCCGCCACCTCTCGCTCGATGACGCCGACAGCTACCTGGTGGAGACCCTTCGTGGCGACGAGTTCTTCGATGGCGATGCGGTCCAAACCCGCTTCCAGACGGCTGTTTTGCAGCTGCCCCCCAAACAGCGACTCGTCTTCAACCTGCGTTATTACAACGATATGAAATACGAAGACATGTCCGAGGCCCTGGGCACCTCCGAGGGCGCCCTCAAAGCCTCCTATCACCACGCGGTCAAGAAAATCACGGCCTACATGACCAGCGGCAACGATTAAACCCGTTCACGCAGCCTCCGTCCTACGGCCGCTTTACCCCCAAAAACAGATCTGATGAAGACAAAAGAAGAACCCCTCACCCCGGACTTTCCCAGCCGTGACACCGAACCGTTTCGTGTGCCCGACGGCTACTTTGAAGGCCTCACGAACCACATCCTCTCCGCCCTGCCCGACCCTCCAGCCGACGCCCCTCCAGCCGACGCCCCACAACCGCCTACGGTCTCCCTCATGGAGAAGGTCAAACCGCTGATCTACCTGGCAGCTGCCTTTCTGGGCATGGTGCTCCTGTTCAAAGGACTCTCCGCCCTCCGCCCAGCCGATCGCACCACCGAGCAGCCGCTCTATGTGCAGCACGCCACCACACCCTCCGCCGCGGCCGACGACGAGGCCGACTTTCTGGACTATCTCGAGGCGCAATACGCCGACCTCTTTTTCTCCGACGACATCAATGAATGGGAATAACAACAACGACAGATGAAGACACTCCTACTACTCCTTACCCTCATGTTCACCCTCATGGCGCCCACACCATCCGCGGCGCAAAAGGGAGACCCGCAGAAGCACATCGACCGCGAAGCCTTCTTCGCCCGACGCAACGCCTACATCACCGCCGAAGCCGGCCTCACCGCCGACGAGGCCGCAGCCTTTATCCCGCTCGAAAACGAGCTCCAGCGCCGCAAGATGGAAGTCGGCCGCGAGTGCCGTAAGCTAGCCCGTAAGAACCGTTCACATCAAGGCCTCACCGATCGCGAGCGCCGCGAACTCTCCGACTGCCTCACCGAGACACGCCTCAAAGAGGCCCAGTTAGAGAAGGAATACATCGAGCGTTTCAAGAAGATCCTCTCCGTCGAGAAGCTCTCCAAATACCAGCAAGCCGAGGCCGAGTTCCTCCGTAAGTTCCTTCAAAATCGCAAGCGAGACGACTAACCCTCGGGGGCGTCAGGGACGCCAGCCAAGTTTGCCTGGTACCCGGCCAAACTTCCCCGGCCTCGGCAGAGGCCTTGATCTTCTTTTCGCTTCCTTTCCTTGCATCAAGAGGCGTCAGGGACGCCAGCCAAGTTTGCCTGGTACCCGGCCAAACTTCCCCGGCCTCGGTGAGGCCTTGATTTTCTTTTCGCTTCCTTTTCTTGCATCAAGGGGCGTCAGGGACGCCAGCCAAGTTTGCCTGGTACCCGGCCAAACTTCCCCGGCCTCGGTGAGGCCTTGATCTTCTTTTCGCTTCCTTTTCTTGCATCAAGGCAAGAAAAGGAAGACATGAAAGAGAAGACACGAAAAAAGGCCTTCCACTGTGGATCAGTCCACGAGTGGAAGGCCTTCGCTTTTTTATTCATCTGAATACCGGTGATTCGCCTGGGGCTCGAACCCAGGACCCCATCCTTAAAAGGGATGTGCTCTACCTGCTGAGCTAGCGAATCGATGCATCGTCTATCTCTCCGATGCGGCGGCAAATGTAGACCTTTTTCCATATCGCACAAACGGCGTCACACTGTGCAGACCGCCTTTTGCGACGTTCCAAAGAGCCATCCACGACCGTTTCCCATGCTTTTTCTTGTCCCAAAGGACACGATCCACCGCATGACAGCCTCTCTCTTTCCTCAGAAGCACGCTCCTCGACGCATGACAGCCTTTCTCAGCAAAAAGGAGGGTACGATTCACCGCGTGACAACCTCTTTTTTCTTCCAGAAGTGCTATCACCTGGTTCATTCTATATCTCATCTAAAAATATCGTATAATCTGAACCATGAATCACCTCTATATTTTCTGATACATCATTAGCATCCTATCCATTTATAGTGTATCTCAAAATATGGTACTATTATCTTCTATGCAAACATCTCATTTCGAAATATCTATTCGTATGATGGTTCTTCTTATATCATATCTCGAAATATGATACTATTCAATACACACTGGATACTTCATCTCAAAATATAGATCAAGACAAGCATCTTTTTCTTGCGCATCTAAAAATACAATACAATATGAAGCATGATATCATATCGAATTTCGAGATGAAATAGCGGTGTAAGGTCAGATTATTATATATTTCGAGATGTACTCCTAATAGAGAATATGATTGGTATCAAATTTTGAGATGAGATAGCGATGGTATATCGGATCATTACGTATTTCAAAATATGCTCCTAAAATGGAGCATGATTGCTGCGTATGGAAAAATAAGATGCCGACTGCGGCTTCATTTTCCTTCTTATTTCAAGATATAATATCAACTGAAGCATTTGACACTACTTTTGTGCGACAAAATGAAGTAGAACCTTGTAACGAGAAGGGATTTAGAGATGAAAATCGGGCATTTGAGTGTGGCGTCACTGCATATGATGGAGGATTTCGGGTTTCATGGGGCCGTGATAAGGCATCTTTCGGATTTGCCTCTCAGTGACGGGGCCGTGGGATACACTCCGGGATTGAAGCAGGCGGCGCAGGCGTTCAAGACGGTCTTCCAAGAATGGGATGACGCCGTGAACGCCACGAGCGGACCGACTCCGGCTGCGGTGGCGAAGAAAATCGACCGACAGCGGGTGCGTACCTGGCGCGAGATGCGGGCTTTCGTGCGGGCGTCGATGGCCTTTCCTGACGAGAAGGTGGCGGAAGTGGCCCGACGGGCAGCCGACCTCTTCAAGGCTTATGGCAATATGCCGCAGAAGTCGGAGACGGGTCGATCGGGGCGGATGAAAAACTTGACGGACACGCTACGCAATCTGGGGGCGGAGGCGCTGGAAAAGGCGCGTCTGACACCGTTTCTGGAGAAGTTGGAGCAGGAGAATGAGGTGCATTTTGCGGCTACCGAGCGGCGAGCCATGGCACGGGGGGCACGCGTCAAGGGACTCTTGCGTGCGAAGCGGATGGCGACCGATGCGGCTTATCACACGCTGGTGGAAACAGTCAATGCGCTGATCTTGGTTAATGGTGAGGCGCCATATCAAGCGTTCACGGCGAGCCTCGCCGGAGAGATCTCGCATGCGCACACTAAGCTGGCTACACGGCGCACGATCTTGGCCAAACATCGGTCCGCACGAAAGGCGAAGGAGGAAGCGAAGAACTAAAGACGAACAACTCAATACGGACGGGCATGGGATGGAGCATCGTCCCCCCGCTCTATCCGACTCAGCCGTTTTTCGCCTTCCGTTTTTCGTTTCCCCCGCTGCCCCCTTCCTTTGCAGTCGATTTTAACGGTATATAAACGACACATAAACAGCAAGCAGAAATGAAGACGAAGAAATTCTTACTGCAGGAGCAGGATATTCCCACAGCATGGTACAACATCGTGGCTGACATGGCCACCAAACCGCAACCGATGTTGAACCCGGGCACAAAGGAGCCACTGAAGGCCGAAGACCTCTACCCGCTCTTCGCCCGCAGCCTGGCGGAGCAAGAGCTGAACACGACAGATACATGGATCGAGATCCCCGAAGAGGTGCGCGACCTCTACAAGAACTGGCGCCCCACACCGCTCGTCCGGGCCTACGGGCTGGAGCGCGCGCTGGACACGCCGGCACATATCTACTTCAAGAACGAGAGCGTCAGCCCCGTCGGGTCGCACAAGCTGAACTCAGCCATCCCGCAGGCCTACTTCTGTCGGAAGGAGGGCGTGACGAACATCACCACCGAGACGGGCGCAGGTCAATGGGGCGCCGCCATGTCGTACGCTGCGCAGGCCTTCGGGCTGGAGCTGGCCGTCTACATGGTCAAGGTGAGCTACAACCAGAAGCCTTACCGACGCTCCATCATGCAAACATTCGGCGCGCAAGTCATCGCCTCGCCGAGCATGAGCACGAAGGCGGGGAGGAAGATCTTGACGGATCACCCGACGTATCAGGGCAGCCTCGGGACGGCTATCTCGGAGGCCGTAGAGCTGGCCATGCAGACGCCAAATTGCAAGTATGTGCTGGGCAGTGTGCTCAACCATGTGGCGCTCCACCAGACAGTAATCGGGCTGGAGGCGGAGAAGCAGATGGAGATGGCGGGCGAATATCCGGACGTAGTGATTGCCTGCTTCGGCGGCGGATCGAACTTCTCCGGACTGTCGTTCCCCTTCCTACGGCATAAGTTGACCGAGGGTCGCACGCTGCGTGTCGTAGCCGCCGAACCGGCCTCTTGCCCAAAGCTGACGCGCGGTCGCTTCCAATACGACTTCGGCGATGAGGCGGGTCACACGCCGCTCATCCCCATGTACACGCTCGGCCACACATTCGCTCCGGCACATATCCACGCCGGCGGACTGCGTTACCACGGCGCGGGCGCCATCGTCAGCCAGCTGAAGAAGGATGGGCTGATGGACGCCGTAGACATTCCGCAGCTTGAGACGTTCGACGCCGCCCGACTCTTCGCCGCAACGGAGGGCATCATCCCCGCGCCTGAGTCGGCCCACGCCATCGCCGCCACCATCCGTGAGGCGAAGGAGGCGAAGGAGGAAGGCAAGGCACGCACGATCCTCTTCAACCTCTCGGGCCACGGGCTGATCGACATGACGGCTTACGATCAATACCTGGCCGGCGACTTGACGAATTATGTGCTTCCAGACGAGGTGCTGAACGCATCGCTGAACGCCTGATAGATACGGCCTGGCCAAACTAACCGGGTACGTATTCTTCTAACTACCCCTGACTACCGCGCCATTAGGCGCATAACTACCCCCTGACTACTGCGCCGTTAGGCGCATAACTACTTCTGACTACCGCGCCGTTAGGCGCATAACTACCCCTGACTACTCTTATCACACAATGGACTATACCTTCAGAGAAATCGAAAAGAAATGGCGTGAACGCTGGATCGCCGACAAGACCTACGAGGTGCATGAGGATAATGCACGCCCGAAATACTACGTGCTCGACATGTTCCCCTACCCTTCCGGTGCAGGGCTACACGTTGGCCATCCGCTGGGCTACATCGCCTCCGACATCTACGCCCGCTACAAACGCCTCTGTGGCTTCAATGTGCTCCACCCGATGGGTTACGACGCCTACGGTCTGCCGGCCGAGCAGTACGCCATCCAAACGGGTCAGCACCCGGAGGTGACGACGGTGAACAACATCAATCGCTATCGCGAACAGTTAGATAAGATTGGCTTCTCGTTCGACTGGAGCCGCGAGGTGCGCACCTGCGAGCCAACGTATTACCACTGGACGCAGTGGGCCTTCCTGCGCATGTTCGGCAGCTACTATTGCCACATCGGGCAGCATGCGCAGCCGATCGAGAAGTTGATCGCAGCCTTCGAGGCTAACGGCACGGAGGGCGTCAACGCAGCATGCACCGAAGAGCTGTCGTTCACCGCGGCTGAATGGCAGGCGATGAGCGAACGCGAACGTCAGCAGACGCTGATGAATTATCGCCTGGCTTACCTCGGCGACACGATGGTGAACTGGTGTCCGCAGCTTGGCACCGTGCTGGCTAACGATGAGGTGAGCGAAGGCCTATCGATCCGCGGAGGCTATCCGGTGGAGCAGAAGGTGATGCGGCAGTGGTGTCTGCGCGTGTCGGCCTATGCGCAACGCCTCTTAGACGGGCTCGACACGGTCGACTGGAGCGATTCGCTCAAAGAGACGCAACGCAACTGGATCGGCCGTAGCGAGGGCGCCGAGATGCTCTTCCCGCTGGCCGACGGGTCGGAGTCGCTGAAGATCTTCACCACGCGGGCAGACACCGTCTTCGGCGTCACCTTTATGGTGCTGGCGCCTGAGAGCGAGTACGTCGGGCGACTCACAACCGACGCGCAACGGGCCGACGTGGAGGCGTATCTCGAAGCGGTCAAGCGGCGCACGGAGCGCGAACGCATTGCCGACCATAAGGTGACGGGCGTCTTCAGTGGCTCGTACGCCATCAACCCGCTGACGGGCGAACAGATCCCGATCTGGATCAGCGACTACGTGTTGGCTGGCTACGGCACGGGCGCCATCATGGCCGTCCCCGCGCACGACAGTCGCGACTATGCCTTCGCCCGCCATTTCAACCTCCCCATCGTTCCGCTGATCGAGGGTTGCGACGTCTCCGAGGAGAGCTTCGACGCCAAAGAGGGCCGCATGATCAACTCGCCGATGGTTGGCCGGGAACGCGCGGGCGGACTCGTGCTGAACGGCATGGATGTGCCCGAAGCCATCGCCGCAACGAAGCGCTACATCACAGCCGAAGGGCTGGGTCGGATCAAGGTGAACTACCGCCTGCGCGACGCCATCTTCAGCCGCCAGCGCTACTGGGGCGAACCGTTCCCGATCTATTACGACGCCGACGGTATGCCGCGTCCGTTGCCCGAAGAGTGCCTGCCGCTGCGACTGCCGGAGGTGGACAAGTTCTTGCCGACCGAAACGGGTGAGCCGCCGCTGGGTCGCGCTACGCATTGGGCGTGGGACAGCGCGAAGCGTGAAGTGACGGACAACAGTCGCATCGATAACCAGACCATCTTCCCGCTTGAGCTTTGCACCATGCCCGGATTCGCCGGCTCGTCAGCCTACTACCTGCGCTACATGGATCCGCACAACGACCGCGCACTCGTATCGCCCGAAGCCGACGCCTATTGGCGCAACGTGGACCTCTACATCGGCGGCACGGAGCACGCCACGGGTCACCTGATCTATAGCCGCTTCTGGAACAAGTTCCTCTTCGACGTCGGCACCTCGTGCGAGGAAGAGCCCTTCCGCAAACTGATCAACCAAGGCATGATCCAAGGCCGATCGAACTTCGTCTATCGCATCGTGGGCACGAACCGCTTCGTGTCGTACGGCCTGAAGGGCGACTATGACGTGACGCCGATCCACGTGGATGTGAACATCGTCAGCAACGATGTGCTCGATCTGGACGCCTTCCGCGCTTGGAACCCGGAGTATCGCGACGCTGAGTTCGTGCTCGAGGATGGGCGATACATCTGCGGATGGGCGGTGGAGAAGATGTCGAAGTCGATGTACAACGTCGTCAATCCGGACACAATCGTCGAGAAGTACGGCGCCGACACGCTCCGCCTCTATGAGATGTTCCTCGGCCCCCTGGAGCAATCCAAGCCGTGGGATACGAACGGCATCGACGGTGTCTTCCGCTTCCTGAAGAAGCTCTGGGCCACCTATTACTCCGGCCCGGACGGCGCGTGGGGCGTCGTCGACGACGAGCCTACGGCCGACGAGCTGAAGGCGCTCCACAAGCTGATCAAGAAGGTGACGCACGACATCGAACACTTCTCGTACAACACCTCCGTGAGCGCCTTCATGATCTGCCTCAACGAGCTCACCACACTGCGCTGCCGCAAGCGCGCTGTGCTGGAGCCGCTGCTGATTGTGCTCGCGCCCTTCGCCCCGCATATCGCCGAGGAGCTGTGGCACGCGCTGGGCCACACCACGACCATCTGCGACGCCGCATGGCCCGACTACAACGAACAATACCTCATCGAAACCACCGTGCGCTACGCCGTCTCCTTCAATGGCAAGACGCGTTTCAACCTGGAGCTGCCCGCCGACCTCGACCGTGCGTCCATCGAGCGCGCCGCCCTCGGCCACGACGCCGCCGCGAAGTGGATCGGTGACAAGACCCCTAAGAAAATCATCATCGTACCCAACAAAATCATCAACATCGTTCTATGAAAGATTCTCTACTCAAAGTCTACTACCCGGTGAAGGATTACCTCCTCATCATCCTCGGCACCGCCCTCTACGGCTTTGGTTATAACGCCTTCATCCTCTCCAACGAGATCGTCACCGGCGGCCTGAGCGGTATCTGCGGATTGATCTTCTTCGCCACCAAGCTGCCCGTCTCCGTCTCCTATTTCGCGATCAACGTCGTCCTGCTTGGCATCGCCTTCAAGATCCTCGGGCTCAAATTCCTTGTCAAGACCATCCTTGGCGTCGTCTCGCTCTCGTTCTGGTTCTGGTTCTTCGAGCTTGTGTTCGCCGGCCAACCGCTCATGCAGCTGCAAGAAGTCTTCATGTCCGTCATCATCGGCGCCATGATCTGCGGTTCGGGCCTGGGGCTCGTCTTCTACGCCGGCGGCAGCACGGGCGGAACGGACATCATCGTGGCCATCATCAACAAGTACAAGGACATCTCCATCGGCATGGGCATGGTGTTGCTCGACTTCCTGATCGTCAGCAGCTCCTACTTCCTCTTTGCCAACGTGGATAAGATCGTGCTCGGACTCATCGAGATGGGCGTCAACTCCTACATGCTCGACCGCGTGATGAACGCCAACACACAGTCGGTGCAGTTCATGATCTTCTCGCGCAAATACGACGAGATCGCTGATGCCATCATCCACCGTCTGCAACGCGGCTGCACCATCCTCGAGGGCGAGGGCGGCTATTCACACAAGCCGATCAAGGTGATCGTGCTCGTGGCCCGCAACCGCGAGCGGACAAACATCTTCCGCCTCATTAAGATGATCGACAGCCAGGCCTTCATCTCGCAGAGCACCGTCCGCGGCGTCTACGGCGAAGGCTTCGACGCGATCAAGGTGTAGGCCAAACGCCCCCCCGTACCCGTTGACAACTGTCAGAGGCATGCTCCGGTGAGTTTTCTGCCCTCTGACTGTTGTCAATGACTAGAAAACCCGAGTTTTCTACCCGTTGTCCATTGACAATGGCCGAAAAACCCGGGTTTTCTGTCCTTCGACGATTGTCAACGATCAGAATCCGCAAGTTTTCTACCCTCTGACTGTTGTCAATGACCAGAAAACCCGAGTTTGCATGCCTCTGACTGTTGTCAATGGGGCATCTCTTAAAAGATTTAACAGATTGCGGATTGCTCATCGGGCCTATCCCTGCTGTACATGCTTGAAGACGGGCAAACCTCCCCGCCCCGGTAGGGGCCTTTCCCCTTTTTCTCTTTTACGCGTACGTTTGTCCGCCGAAAAAATCCCCCATACATATGATCTACAAACGAATCCTACTCAAGCTAAGCGGCGAGTCACTCATGGGCGGCCGCGCCTACGGCATCGACGAGGTGCGCCTCGGCGAATACGCCAAACAGATTAAAGAGATCTCCGATCAAGGCATACAAATCGGCATCGTCATTGGCGGAGGCAACATCTTCCGCGGGCTCGCCGGCGCCGCCAAAGGCTTCGACCGCGTCAAGGGCGACCAGATGGGTATGCTGGCCACCGTCATCAACAGTCTTGCGCTCAGCTCAGCCCTCGAGGCTTTCGGCGTAGAGGCCGACGTACTGACGGCTGTGCGTATGGAGCCGGTGGGGACGTATTACAGCCCATCACGCGCCGCCGAACTGCTTCGCGACGGCCACGTCGTACTCATGGCCGGCGGCACGGGCAATCCCTTCTTCACCACCGACACCGCCGCCGCGCTGCGCGGCATTGAGATCGGTGCCGACGTCTTGCTCAAAGGCACCCGCGTGGACGGCATATACACCGCCGACCCGGAGAAAGACCCCACGGCCGTGAAGTTCGACGAGATCACCTTCGACGAGATCTACTCCCGCAACCTCCGCGTGATGGACCTCACCGCAACGACGATGTGCAAGGAGAACAACCTCCCCCTCGTCGTCTTCGACATGGATACCCCCGGCAATCTCAAGCGCGTGCTCTCCGGCGAGAACATCGGCACACGCGTCACCCTCTGAACAACTTTAGAACCCCTCATCATATGGCAGCAACAGACACCAAACAAATCATCAAGGACGCCGAAGCGAAGATGAACGCCGCCGTCCAGCATTTAGACGACGAGCTGGCACGCATCCGCGCCGGCAAAGCCAGTGCACGCATCCTCGACAACGTCCGCGTGACTTACTACGGCGACCTCGCGCCGCTCTCGAACGTAGCCTCCGTCACCACCCCTGACGCCAAGACGATCCTCATCACCCCGTGGGAGAAATCCCTGCTGAAGGAGATCGAAAAGGCCATCCTCGCCTCCGAGGTCGGCATCACGCCCGAGAACAATGGCGAGACCATCCGCCTGGGCATCCCCCCGCTCACCGAGGATCGTCGCCGTAGCCTGGCCAAGAACGCCAAGCAACAGGCCGAAGCCGCCAAGGTCAGCATCCGCAACGCCCGCCGCGACACGATCGACGTGATCAAGAAAGCCGTCAAGGACGGTACGCCCGAGGATCTCGGTAAAGACGCCGAGGCCGAAGCGCAGAAGATCCACGACAAGTATGTCAAGAAGGTAGACGACCTCTACGCCGCCAAGGAAAAGGAGATCATGACGGTCTGAACCCCCTCCCTATCCCCATGCACGGATTAGTCATTAAAAACACCGGCAGTCGTTATACAGTTTGTATCGACGGCGGCCGGTGTTTCGATTGTAAGATCAAGGGAGCCTTTCGCATCAAAGGCATCCGCACCACCAACCCCGTGGCCATCGGCGACCGCGTCACGGTCGAAGTGCCCGCCAACGAAGCGGACACGGCCTACATCACCGCCATCGCACCGCGCCGCAACTACATGATCCGCCGCGCCTCGAACCTCTCCAAAGAGTCACACATCCTGGCCGCCAACATCGACCTCGCCCTACTAGTCGCCACCATCGATTTCCCGGCCACCACCCTCACCTTCATCGACCGTTTCCTGGCCACCGCTGAGGCCTACTCTATTCCCGCCCTGTTAGTGTTCAACAAGATCGACCGCTACGACGCCGATGCCCGCCGTACGCTCGACGAATACGTCGCCCTATACACCGCCATCGGCTATGACTGCCTCCCCATCAGCGCGCTCACGGGCGAGGGTGTCGAGGCCTTGGCCGAGCGTCTGCAGGGGCGAATCACGCTCCTCTCCGGCCATTCGGGCACAGGCAAGTCGACGCTCATCAACCGCCTCCTGCCACACGCCGATCTGCGCACGCAAGAGATCTCGGAGTACCACCGCACGGGCGTCCACACAACGACCTTCTCCGAAATGCTCCCCCTCGCCGACGGTTCGGGTTACCTGATCGACACACCGGGCATCAAGGGCTTCGGGACGATCGAAATGCAAGGCCCGGAGGTAGCCCACTACTTCCCCGAAATCTTCCGCGCATCGGCCGACTGCCGCTTCAACAACTGCACCCACACGAATGAACCCGGGTGCGCCGTACGTCGCGAGATGGAGTGTGGAAACATCGCATCGTCGCGTTACCGCAGCTACCTGAACATCTTGGAAGACGCCGACGGCAACAAGTATCGCGAGGCGTACTGACATGCATCGTCGCACAGAAAGGCACGGACAAGCCGCTTCAGCGTTATCGGAAATGCGCTCGAAATACATTTTGAACCCGAGCAAACTTTCCGGCCTCGGCAGAGGCCTGCGCAGACCCGAACAAGTACTCGATTGGCTTCGCGCAGTGTGCGCGGCCCAAAACAGAGGTCTGTTTGGCCTCAATCCCTACGGATTCTGACGGATCGAACGCCTGGCATGGGGTAAAACCACCTTCCTCTACCCGCCATTCATTTCTATTAGACAATAACACATCGCACGGACGAACGCCGTCCCCCTCACTTTTACACAACACCCCATCATATGAATAAGCATAGGACATCCCCCCAGCAAATCGAGATCCGAGGTGCACACGCACATAACCTCAAGCACATCGACGTGGACATACCACTCAACAAGATCGTAGGCATCGCCGGCGTATCAGGTTCAGGCAAATCATCACTCGCATTGGGCGTACTTTATGCCGAAGGATCGCGTCGCTACTTAGAATCACTCTCCACCTACACCCGCAGACGGATGACCCAGGCCGCACGCGCACAAGTCGACGACGTGCGATACGTCCCCGCCGCGCTGGCCCTCCACCAACGCCCCGCCGTGCCCGGCATACGCTCCACCTTCGGCACATCCACAGAGCTGCTCAACAGCTTGCGGCTAATGTATTCGAGACTCTCCAGCCACCGTTGCCCCAACGGGCATTACCTCCCGCCCTCGATCAACGTAGCCGCCGAACGCGAGCTGATCTGCCCCGAATGCGGCGCCCACTTCTATGCCCCCGGCGCCGAAGAACTGGCCTTCAACAGCCAGGGCGCCTGCCCCACATGCGACGGCACGGGCCTCGTAAGCCATGTGGATGAATCTACGCTCGTGCCCGACGAATCGCTCACCATTGACGAGGGTGCCGTGGCACCGTGGCAGACACTCATGTTCTCGCTTATGACCGACGTCTGCCGCGCAATGGGCGTGCGCACCGACGTGCCCTTCAAAGAGCTGACAGACAAAGAACGCGAGATCGTCTACCATGGGCCGGCCGTGAAAAAGCACATCCTGTATAAGTCCAAGACCTCCAACGTCGCCGGCGAAATGGATTTTACCTACTACAACGCCGTCTATACGGTGGAGAACGCCTTGGCCAAAGTGACGGACGAAAAGGGCATGAAGCGCGTGGAGAAGTTCCTGCGGCAAGACGTCTGTGCAGCCTGCGGCGGCACAAGGCTCAGCGACGCCGCCCGGGCACCCCTCCTGCGAGGCATCTCACTGGCCGACGCCTGCCGGATGACACTCGGAGAGTTAGTAGAGTGGGTCGCAGGCGTACCCGCATCCTTGCCCGAAGAAATGCAACCAATGGCTGAACGCATTTGTGAGGCCTTTTATGACACGGCTCGCCGACTGATGGAGCTGGGCCTCTCTTACCTCACCCTCGATCGAGCCGGCGCGACCCTCTCCACAGGGGAACGGCAACGCGTGCAACTGGCGCGCGCCGTACGCAATCGAACCACCGGGGTGCTCTACGTACTCGACGAACCTTCCATCGGCCTACACCCGTCCAACCTCGAGGGCCTGATCGGTGTAATGAACGACCTCGTGGCGGATGGCAATTCAGTAGTGCTCGTAGACCATGACACCCAAGTGCTGCGTCATGCCGACCACCTCATCGAGCTGGGGCCTGCGGCGGGCGCAGGCGGGGGGCAAATCATCGCAGAGGGCACGGCGGTGATGCTCTGCGCCAACCCATCGTCACGCATCGGGCCCTTCCTAACCCCCAAACCAACGCACCACCCCACGCCAGCCCCACCCCTCTTCGACCTCGGCACCATTCGCCTTGTCACCCGCGCCATCCACACCGTGCAACCTTTAGATGTGCGCATCCCCAAAGGCCGGCTCACCGTAGTGACAGGTGTATCCGGATCAGGCAAGACGACCCTGGTCTTAGAGTGCCTTATCCCCGGACTCAAGGCGTCCATCGAGGGGAAAGAGCTGCCCACGCAGGTAGCAGCCGTTGAGGCAGAAGGGATACGCCGAGTGCAACTGATCGACGCCGCACCCATCGGCGCAAATGTCCGCTCCACAGTAGCCACCTATTGCAATGTGCACGACGATCTGCGCAAAGTCTACGCCCGCAGCGAAGAGGCTAAAACCGGTGGATACAAGGCCGGGGACTTCTCCTACAATACAGGCCGGCTGCGTTGCCCCACATGCGACGGCACAGGCAGCATCAGTCTCGATGTGCAATTCCTGCCCGACGTCGACATCCCTTGCCCCGACTGTCGCGGATCGCGCTACGCCCGGGCGGCCTACTCCGTCCATCGCACAAGGAAGCATGCAGGAGCCGGTCGCTCCCTCCCCGAACTGATGGCCATGAGCGTAGATGAAGCCCTGACCGACTGCGACGATTTGCCCGTGATCAACAGCCGGCTGCAAGTGCTTCACGACCTCGGTCTGGGCTACCTCACACTGGGCGAAGCCACACCGGGACTGTCCGGTGGCGAAGCGCAACGCCTGAAGTTGGCCAGTGAGATGGGCCGAGGGCAGGGCGATGCAGTGTTTGTCTTCGACGAGCCTACGATCGGCCTACATCCGCTTGATGTGCAAACGCTCATGAAAGTCTTTGAGCACCTGACTGACCAAGGAGCAACGGTCATTGTTATCGAACACGACTTGGATGTCATTCGTCGAGCGGACTACGTTATGGATATGGGCCCGGGCGGCGGATATGCCGGCGGACGCATGGTGGCTACAGGCCGCCCCCATGACGTGGCCAGTAATCCGGAGAGCATCACCGGGCGATACATCTAACCGTTACCCGCAATAACCGCCCCTACCAAAGCCCTCCCCCCCTATGATCGACTCCGCAACGAAAGACCGCATCCTCGAGGCGGCACAGATTGTCGATGTCGTCTCCGAGTTTGTCACGCTGAGGAAGCGCGGCGTCAACTACGTCGGCCTTTGCCCCTTCCATGCCGACAAGAACCCCTCGTTCTACGTCTCGCCCGCCAAGAACCTCTGCAAATGCTTCGCCTGTGGCGAGGGCGGTTCGCCCGTCTACTTCATTATGAAGCACGAGCAGCTGAGCTATCCCGACGCCCTCCGCTACCTGGCCAAGAAGTATCACATCGAAATCCGCGAACGCGAGCTTACGGACGACGAGCTGCGCGCCCAGAGCGACCGCGAAAGCATGTTTATCCTCAACAATTGGGCGCAGAAATACTTCACCAGCTGCCTCATGGAGCACGAAGAGGGACGCACCATCGGCCTCTCCTACTTCGCGCAGCGCGGATTTCGCGAAGAGACGATCCGCAAATTCCAGCTGGGCTACGGTCTGGAGGCGCGCGATGCACTCTACCGCGCCGCCATGGCCAAGGGTTTCAAGCGGGAATACCTCGAAAAGACCGGCCTCTCCAGCTTCTACGAAAACGGCATGGTGGCCGATCGCTTCCGAGGGCGAGTGATTTTCCCCATTCATACCATCAGCGGAAAGGTGGCCGGCTTCGGCGGGCGCATTTTGGACTCCACCAAGAAAGTGGGCAAGTATCTCAACTCGCCAGAGAGCGAGATCTACCACAAAAGCAACGAGCTTTACGGACTCTATTTCGCCAAGCAAGCCATCGCCAAGGCCGATAAATGCTACTTGGTGGAGGGATATACGGACGTCATATCCATGCATCAGTCGGGCATCGAGAACGCCGTATCCTCGTCAGGCACCGCCCTCACCCAGGGGCAGATCCACCTGATCCACCGCATGACGAATAACATCACCGTGCTCTACGACGGCGACGCAGCGGGCATCAAAGCCGCCATTCGAGGGATCGACCTGCTACTCGAGGCGGGCATGAACGTGAAAGTATTACTGCTGCCCGAGGGTGAAGACCCAGACTCTTTCGCCCGCTCGCGCAATGCCTTCGATCTGTCGGTCTACCTCAACAACCACGAAACGGACTTCATCCGCTTCAAGACACAGCTTCTGCTCCGCGAGGCCGAGGGCGACCCCATCCGACGGGCCGCGCTGATCACGGACATTCTGCAATCCGTGGCCTTGATCCCAGACGCCATCAAGCGCTCGGTTTACCTACAGGAATGCAGTCGGATGATGGAGATCAAAGAAGCCATACTCCTGGCCGAGCTGAATAAGATCCGTGCCACGCGTCGATCAGCGCCCCCACTTGTTCGTCCCGCTGCGCCACCGCCACAGGCAGTGCCCGTGTCCGCTACTACGTCGGCACCAGCTGAGCCCCGTCCGGAGCCATCGCCCAATGAATCGTCTGCTGACCCCGCACCGACGCCCACCACGCCGACGCCTGAACCGCCTCGTCCCACTCCAACACCCACATCCCGCACGGTGCGTTCCCCTTATCGCGCGGCCGAGGAGGCGCTCATGCGCTACGTCGTGCTCCATGGCGAAGAGACGCTCTATGACTACACCGACGAGGAATCGGGCGAGCACGTCGTCATCCACATCGCGGAGTATATCCTCTCCGAATTGCAGCGCGATGGGCTTTCGCTCTCCGTGCCTATCTTCCAATCCATCTTGGATGAAGCCGTTGCACACGTCTCTGAACCGGGATTCCGCGCCGAAAGTCATTTCCTCTCGCACCCCGACGAGGGCGTGTCGCGCGTGGCCATGTACCTCATGGACGACCGCTACCGAACGATCGAAGAGGAACCGGACGACAACAACCGAATGACAGACGATGAGCGACAAGAGATCGCCCAAAAGCGCCTCAAGGAGCTTGAAAAAGCCATTGTGCATGACCTCTTCGCACTCAAGGGGGCCTACCTGCTGCAACGTATATCGGCCATCAACAGCCGCATCAAGGAGCTTCAGACCGAGGGACGCCTCGATGAGGCCATCGAACTGATGAAGGAGCAAAAACAGCTGAACGAAATTAAAGTGGCGCTCAGCCGTGAGTTGGGCGACCGGATCATTTTGAAGATGTAAATCCTATGAACAAAAACATTCTTGTATACACCCTCCTGCTCTACGCATGCTGCATGGCGCTTCTTTCTTGCTCGAACAAGAAGGCGGCCATTTTCAAGAATGAGCAAGGGCAATATCAATATGAGGTAGGGAGTAAGACCTATCTGCTCCCCTACCATTACACCGGCGGAGATGGCGTCTTTGTCGACGGGCAGGCTGTTGCTGTGCTCGATGGCAAGTGGGGCCTTATAGACGAGCAAGGGAATACGGTGCATCCCTTCGTCTATGATTGGATCTCCGAAAAAGGAGAGGCCGGATTTGCCGATCAATATCTGGTAAAGGTTGGGCACGTCGATCCAGAGCGAAAGTTCTATCTCTCTGGTGGGCAGACCGGGATTATCAATGAACGTGGGGAGGTTGTCCTGCCGCCTTCCTATGTCGCGATCTATCCTGCGGTCACCTTCGGCTTAATGATGGTCAACGACGGCACAAGCATCGACCTTGCCAATGACTCCGTCCACTTTGACGGTTTATACGGCTACATAAACAAGACGGGGCAGATCGTCATTCCTTGCGAATATGAGGAAGCCTCCCCGGCCTTTGATGAAGACGGTACGGTGTGGGTGCGAAAGTCCGGCCGTTGGGGAAAGATCGACACGCTGGGCCGTGTGAAGGAGCCGTTTGTGCATGATCATATAGAGCACTGACCGCCCCCCCATATCACACCCAAGCCCTCGGCTGCCCCGCTTTCTATGGGATGGTCGGGGGCTTACTTATACCCGGCACATCGTCACTCATTTACAGGTAGCGGCTTTACCAGGGGCGGGGATGGGCGCACGGCTTGGAAGGGGGCGGATCGGCCTGTACTTTTGCCGCCCTCATTATGCAACACGAACACCATGTATTTTATAGAAGCTGACAACATCGTCAAGCAATACGCTAACCATCGTGCCCTCGATGGGGTAAGCCTGCGTGTCCCGGAGGGGAAGATCTTCGGACTATTGGGGCCTAATGGCGCCGGAAAGACGACGCTCATACGTATTATCAACCGTATTACGGCCCCGGACAGTGGCTCCATTCGCTTCGACGGACACCCGTCGCAACCGGACGACGTCCGCCACATTGGCTATCTGCCCGAGGAGCGCGGCCTGTACAAGAAAATGAAGGTCGGCGAGCAGGCGCTTTATTTCGCACGGCTCAAGGGGATGAGTGCCACCGATGCTCGGGCGAGCCTGACGGAGTGGTTCGAACGGTTCGACATCATGGCTTGGTGGAACCGGCGCTTGGAGGAGCTCTCGAAGGGCATGCAGCAGAAGGTACAGTTCATCATCACCGTCGTACATCGGCCTGCACTGCTCATCTTCGACGAACCCTTTAGCGGCTTCGACCCCGTCAATGCCGAGCAGCTCAAGTGCGAAATGCTCCGCCTCAAGGCCGAGGGGCGGACGCTGATTTTCTCTACGCACAACATGGCCTCGGTGGAGGAGGTTTGCGACGAGATCGCACTCATCGACCACTCCCGGGTGGTGCTCTCGGGCAATGTGCACGAGGTGCGGGAGCGATATAAGGAGCACCTCTTCGAGGTGGAATATGTCGGCGCCATCACCCTCCAACCCGACCCCACGCGATACACCCTGATCAGCGCCGCGCCCTCAGGCGGCGGTACTGCGATCCGAATCCGTAAGTCGCCGACCGTAAGCAACGCCGAACTGCTCACCTCCCTGAGCGCCCAAGGTGAGTTGCGTGCCTTCCGCGAGGTGCTGCCCTCCATGAATGAGATATTTATCAAGACTGTAGAGGGTAGAGGGTAGAGGGTAGAGGGTAGAGAGTAGAGGGTAGAGGGTAGAGAGATGCGCCTTCTACGTTTGAGATCACAAGACGACAGACACAGGATATGGCTGGAAAGAGTTTCCGAGAATTAATCGTTTGGGAAAGGGCAATGCAACTGGCGGTGTATGCCTATCGCCTTACCCTGCTTCTTCCTCGAGAAGAGAAATTCGCAATCGGAGATCAGATGAGGCGCTCTGCGGTATCTATTCCCTCCAATATCGCCGAAGGGAATGCACGAGGCCCAAAAGAAATGGTGCACTTCCTACAATACGCCCAAGGATCACGCGTCGAATTAGAGACCCAAGTCGAAATCTGCTATCGAGTCGGATATATCACCGAGGCACATCTGAGACAACACATCGAACTCTCAACAGAAGTAGGACGCATGATCAGCAGCATGATCAAAACGCTATCCAAATACTATTGACTCCACCCTCTATCCTCCACCCTCTACCCTCTACCCTCCACCCTCTATCCTCCACCCTCTATCCTCCACCCTCTACCCTCTACCCTCTACTCTCCACCCTCTACCCTCTAACCCCCTATTCAATATGTCTACCCTCTACCCTCCACCCTCTACCCTCTACTCTCCACCCTCTACCCTCTAACCCCCTATTCAATATGTCTACCCTCTACCCTCTACCCTCTACCCTCTATCCTCTACCCTCTACCCTCCCCCTGATCATCCGCCGCGAGTACCTCTTCCGCGTACGCAAGAAATCCTTCCTGCTGCTCACGCTACTCACGCCCCTGCTGATGATCGGTATGATCTTCGTGCCACTCTGGCTGGCCTCGTTCCGAGCCGATGACGTGCGCACCGTGGCCGTCATCGACCACACCGGACGCTACGCACCGCTCTTCACCGACACCGATGGCTATCGCTTCGTCACCACGCGGACCGACGACCCCTTCGCCACGTTGGAAGTCACCGACGACCTGCTCCGCGACTCCTCGGCCGCCACGCTCTATTCCCGCCAGCAAATCCCCGCCGACCTCTCGCGCTTAGTCAACGAGACGCTCCGCCAGCGCATGGAGCACGACAAGATGGCCGCCTATGGCATCCCCAACCTTGAGCAGATCGTCCGTGACAGCCGCGTGGATTACCAGATCCGCACCGTCAAGCTGAACGACGACGGCTCCGAGAGCACCTCCTCCACCCAACTGGCCTACATCATCGGCATCGTCTTCACCCTGGCCGTCTACATGTTCATCACCCTCTACGGGTCGATGGTCATGCAGGGCGTGTCGGAAGAGAAGACGAACCGCATCGTCGAGCTGATGGTCTCCTCCGTGCGGCCCTTCGACCTGATGGCGGGTAAGATCATCGGCATCGGACTCGTCGGACTCACCCAGCTCCTACTCTGGGGCGTGCTGACCCTGGTCGGCGTCGGGGCCATCACAGCCCTCACCGGCGCCGCAGTCACCCCGACCGACACCGCCGCAGCGCCCGCCGACGTGGCCCAGACGGCCGAATGGATGGCGGCGCTCAGCTCCTTCAACCTGCCGTTGCTCCTGCTCTCCTTCGCGGCCTACTTCGTGGGCGGATACTTGCTCTACGCCTCCCTCTTCGCCGCCATTGGCTCCGTGATCGATCACCCCGAGGACGCTCAGCAGTTCATGATGCCCGTGATGATGGTGCTCATCTTCGCCCTCTACGCCGGCATTTACAGCCTCGACAACCCCGACGGCCCGCTGGCCTTCTGGTGCTCCCTCATCCCGCTGACCTCGCCCGTGGTGATGATGATGCGCCTGCCGTTCGACATTCCCCTCTGGCAGCCCCTGCTATCCATCGCCCTGCTCTACGCCACAGCCCTGGGCGTGGTCTGGCTCTCGGGCCGCATTTACCGCGTCGGCATCCTGCTTTATGGCAAGAAACCGAACCTGAAGGAGATCGTAAAGTGGATCGGGTATCGATGAATCATACGCAGGCGACACTGTCGCCGGGGCTACCACACCCCATGAGCATGCCGGCGACACTGTCGCCGGGGCTATCACACCCCATGAGTATGCTGGCGACACTGTCGCCGGGGCTATCACACCCCATGAGCGTGCTGGCGACACTGTCGCCGGGGCTATCACACCCCATGAGTATGCTGGCGACACTGTCGCCGAGGCTACCACACCCCATGAGTATGCTGGCGACACTGTCGCCGGGGCTACCACACCCCATGATCGTGCTGGCGACACTGTCGCCGGGGCTACCACACCCCATGAGCATGCTGGCGACACTGTCGCCGGGGCTATCATACCCCATGAGTGTGCCGGCGACACTGTCGCCGGGGCTATCATACCCCATGAGTGTGCCGGCAGACATTCTGCCGAGGCTATCATACCCCATGAGTGTGCCGGCAGACATTCTGCCGGGGCTATCATACCCCATGAAGGCGTCGGCAGACATTCTGCCGCGACTATCATACCCCATGAGTGTGCCGGCAGACATTCTGCCGAGGCTATCACACCCCATGAGTATGCCGGCAGACATTCTGCCGAGGCTATCATACCCCATGAAGGCGTCGGCAGACATTCTGCCGCGACTATCATACCCCCTCCATCGACCCATCGCTTACGCCGCACCCGCATTAAGAAGTGGCTCGGAATAACTCGTCCCCACCCCAGAACATGAAACAGAAGAAATCCCCCTTTATCGTCCCCGACGGTGCCGACCGCGTGCTGCTCCACGCCTGCTGTGCACCCTGCTCCAGCGCCATCTTGGAGTGGATGCTGGCCCACGGGCTGCACCCGACGCTGATCTTTTGCAACCCGAACATCTTCCCCCTCGAGGAGTACACCAAACGCAAGGCCGAGCTCCAGCGCCACGCCCTGCGCCTCGGTGTCCCCTTCACCGATGCAGACTATGACCACGCGGCTTGGCGCCAGCGCGTCCGTGGCTTGGAGCACGAACCGGAGCGCGGCGCCCGCTGTCAGATGTGCTTCGCGGTGCGGCTCGAGACCGTGGCCCGCTACGCACACGAACACGACTTCCCCGTCTTCACCACCACCCTCGCCTCGTCGCGTTGGAAGAGCCTCGAGCAGATCACCGCGGCCGGTGAAGCGGCTGCAGCGCGCTATCCGGGGCTCACCTTCTGGGCGCAGAACTGGCGCAAGGGTGGCCTCAGCGATCGCCGCAACGCACTGATCAAGGAATACAACTTTTATAACCAGAACTACTGCGGATGCGAGTTCAGCATCCGACCAGAGTCGCAAAACCCCTCATCCAATGAACAATCAGAAAGAACCGAAAGCCAACTCAACGCCTGAATCAGACGAGGAGAATCTGCCGCTTGTCGTCCTCCCCGCCGAATGGGAGCCCCAAAGCGGCATACAGCTCACGTGGCCGCACAGCGGCACCGACTGGGAGCCTATGCTCGACGAGATCTCACAATGCTACGCCCGCATTGTCCGCGAAATCATCCGCTTCGAGCCCGTGATGATTGTCACCCCGAGTGCCGACATCGTCCATCCCTACATCGAAGACCTCGATCAGGATCGCATTCACATCTGTGAAGTCAGGGGCACCAACGACACCTGGGCGCGCGATCATGGCGGCATCACTGTCACAAACAACGACAAACCCGCGGTCTTCAATTTCATCTTTAACGGCTGGGGGATGAAGTATCCAGCCAACTACGACAACCAGATCGTCTCCGAGATGGAAAGCGGCCAGGCCTTCGCCCCCGGTATCAAAGTCTTTAGTCCTCCCTTCGTGCTGGAGGGCGGCAGCATTGAGTCCGATGGATGTGGCACAGTGCTTACCACCGCCAGCTGCATCTTTTCTAAGAACCGCAACGAGCGCCTGTCAAAAGATACGATCATGGGCATCATAAAGGGCATATTCGATGCTGACCGTATTCTTATTCTGGAGAACGGATACCTCGAAGGTGACGACACGGACGGCCACGTGGACACCTTGGCGCGTTTCTGCGACCCGGAAACGATCGCCTATGTACAGTGCACCGACCCAGACGACAGCCATTTCGACGAGCTACTGGCCATGGAGCGCGAACTCCTCGCCCTACGCACGGCCGAGGGGAAGCCCTACCGCCTCATTTCGCTGCCAATGGCTGAGCCTGTCTTTGACGAGGACGGCTATCAGCTGCCAGCCACGTATGCGAACTTCCTCATCCTAAACGGTGCCGTGCTGGTGCCTGCCTACGGTAACGACGAGCTGGACGAACAGGCTCGAGAGGTTCTCCAAACAGCTTTCCCCGACCGCGAAATCATCAGTGTGGACTGCCTGCCACTCATCCAGCAAGGCGGTGCCATCCATTGCGCCACCATGCAGTATCCTGCGGGCGTGCTCAACGTCTATACCGACGACGATGACGCGGAGTCGGACGAATATTCCCCTCTTTAATCCCTATTTGAACGATGAAAATTGGACTCATTCAACAGCATAACAAGGCCGACATGGCCGACAACATCGCCCGCCTTACGGACGCTATCCGGACGTGTGCCGCCGAAGGTGCCGAGCTCGTGGTGCTTCAGGAGCTGCACAACGGCCTCTATTTCTGTCAGACGGAGGACACCGCCGTCTTCGACATGGCCGAATCGATCCCCGGACCCTCGACCGCGCACTTTGGCGAGGTGGCGCGTGCGTGTGGTGTGGTGCTCGTGCTATCTCTCTTTGAGCGACGTGCACCGGGGATTTACCACAATACGGCCGTCGTGATCGAAAAAGACGGAACGATAGCAGGGCGGTACCGCAAAATGCATATCCCGGACGATCCGGCGTACTACGAGAAGTTCTACTTCACGCCCGGCGACCTCGACTTCCGGCCCATACCGACCTCCGTGGGTCGTCTTGGCGTACTGGTTTGCTGGGATCAGTGGTACCCGGAGGCCGCTCGACTGATGGCCCTTCGTGGTGCAGATCTGCTTATCTATCCCACGGCTATTGGCTGGGAACGTTCCGATCGGCCGGAGGAGCAAAGTCGTCAACTCGACGCTTGGCGAACCGTGCAGCGTGGCCATGCTGTGGCCAACGGCCTACCCGTCATTACGGTTAACCGTGTCGGGCACGAAATAGACCCCTCTGGGCAAACTGCCGGCATACAATTCTGGGGAAACAGCTTTGCCTCAGGTCCGCAGGGGGAAATCTTGACCGAATTACCGACCGATGCGGAGGCTATCCGTGTGATTTCGGTCGATTTGCAGCGTAGTGAACATGTGCGCCGCTGGTGGCCTTTCCTACGCGACCGTCGGATCGATGCGTTTGGCCCCCTCACGCGTCGATATTTGGACGAGGAATAAGTGCACAGCCGTTTTTGATCTAAAAGAAGGACTCGTGGGCCTTTGTAAAAACATCGGGCGCCCCCTTCATACGTGAAAGAGGCGCCCGTTTTGGCGATTGGTGTGGAGAAATCCGTCAGACGAATTTCGCAGGATGGCTGCTTACTTGATCAGCGTGAAGTTGCCAATCAGCGGCAGGGGTTTCATCTTCCCACCAGCTGCGTTGATGACACCGATGATGAAAAATACGAATCCAGCAAGGTATCCGACGGTGGTGATAAGCCAGCCAATCTTCGGAATGACTCCCAAGATACCGCACACGAATACAAACAGGAACAAAATAAGCCCTTGGTTGGTGTGATAGCGTGCATAAGCCGACTCTTTTGCAGCCAAGAGAGGGATCAGAAACAAAATTCCGAAATAGGCCAGGATGGCCATCACTTTGTTACTCTGCACATCGTTCGGATCGGGCGTAACATTTACTTCTTCCATACTTTATCGATTTTTTAAGTGGATAAAAAAGAATGACTTCAATCATCCCTCGGCCATGATTTCCCTCATGGAATTTAGCACGGGGACGGCGGCAAAGATAAAACCCTTTCTTAAACATCAAAGGAGGCAAATAGATAGAAGAAAATGAGTTACGCACGATTCTTGTCTTTTTACAATCTGCATTTTTGTAAGGTGCAGAATGCAAATTCGTCCCTTACAAATTGTCCTACCTTTGCCATCCAATGAATGGCTGTTTAGGATAGATTAAAGGGGAAGCCGCAGAAGGACATCGAAATCTTTCGAGGCTTTTCTTGATGGGCGCCATTCGGAAGGATCTCTGCTCTTCCGCAGGATGGGGTCGCGAGACATGGCACGACCATATTTCGGACCCAAACGAGCCACGCGGGCAGCGAAACGACCGAATAAAAGCCGAAAAATGTACCTCTGCAGCCCCTAACAAGTGAACATATTAAACTAAGTAGAAAGAAATGAATGCTTTTCTCGATGATCTTCTCCTGAGGCGCTGCCGTGTACAAAGTGCACTGGCCGACGCTGCGGCGGACGGGGCCCTTTTCGCTTCGGACGTCCATCTCTTTTACCTTACCGGGCGCGTCTTCAATGGTTGGCTCTATTTGCCGACGGAAGGTGCGCCTGTTGCGTTTGTAAGGCGTCCTGCTGACTGCGATTTGCCGGTCGAGGCGGTTCGCGTGCATCGTCCGGACGACATGCTCGGCTGGTTCAGCAATGCACCGGGACAATCACGGCCCAAACACCTCCTGTTCGAGGCCGATACACTCTCGTATAGCGATTACATGCGCCTTTACAACCTGTTCCAACCCGAAAAGGCTGGAAACGTCTCCGCTGCCATGCGGCGCGTGCGTATGATTAAGACACCCTGGGAGGTGGAGCAATTGCGGCTCTCTTCCCAGCGTCACGCCGAGGTCTATGCAGAAATCCCGGACTGTTTCCACCCCGAAATGACTGATCTGGAACTTCAAGCCGAGATCGAAAGGCGGATGAGGCTTCACGGGTCGATTGGCATCTTCCGTACTTACGGGCCAAATATGAACATCTTCATGGGCAGCCTTCTGGCTGGCGAGAATGCAGAGGCCGCGTCACCTTTCGACTTCGCTCTTGGCGGCGCAGGACAAACGCCGATATGTCCCATCGGTGCTAATGGCACGAAATTGACGGACGGGACGGCCATCATGGTCGATATGGCGGGCAATTATACGGCCTACATCTCTGACATGACGCGCGTTTTCTCCGTAGGAAGGCTCAGCGAAAAGGCCTACCGTGCGCATGGCACGGCAAGAGACATCATGGCGGCTGCCGAGGTCGTTATGCGACCCGGATTGGCATGCAGCGAACTCTACAGCATGGCTGTTGGCATGGCAGAGAAGGCCAATCTGGCTGACTGCTTCATGGGAACGCGTCAACAGGCCAAGTTTGTAGGCCACGGCATTGGTTTGGAAATCAATGAGCCACCCGTGCTCACTCCCCGCTCAAAAGATGCGCTGCAACCGGGCATGGTGATCGCCTTCGAGCCTAAATTTGTGATCCCAGAGGTGGGCGCGGTAGGTGTCGAGAATAGTTATCTCATCACAGAGACGGGCGCGGAAAAGCTCACCCATTTCGAAGAGGAGATTATCTCGCTGACGTAAGGCGGAACGCTGAAAATGAGCATCTAAAAAGGAAACGTGTCCGGGTGCACGTGTCCATCGTGATACAAAAAAGGACCCGAGACATTCACCAGTAGGGTAGGGGCGAAGCATTTTTCGCCCCTGCTTTTTTCCGGAATATACCCTTCTCAAAAAAATACGCCCCTGGCGCTTCTCAGGGGATGTTCCTTCTGAAAAAATACGTCCCTGTCCCTTCTCAGGATATGTTCCTTCTCAAAAAATACGTCCCTGGCGCTTCTCAGGGGATGTTCCTTCTGAAAAAACGCCTCCCCGACGTTTTGCAGGGAAAGTGCCTTCTCCAAAAAGACACCTCTGACGCTTCTCAAGAAATATATCGCTCAAAAAAATGCTCTCCCGTAACTTTTCAAGTAATTAGCACGCTCAAAAAATACACTTATCCTATTTATATTCATCCTATAATCCGTTTAATCAGATGAGAAAGACAACATCTACGCTCTTGTTGCTCGTTGCGATGGCCCTGTGCGGACGTGCGAGCGCGATTGATCCGGCCGATGTGAAGCCGGTCAAAAACCTGATCCTCTTGATCCCCGATGGAACGTCTATTGCGACCGTGTCCACGGCTCGCTGGTACCAATGGTACAAAGATCCCAATCGGCAGCACCTGGCCATCGACCCGTATCTCTGTGGTACGGTTCGGACCTTCTCTTCCAACGCCCCAATCGGCGATTCTGCACCTACGACCTCCTGTTATGTGACCGGACATCCGAGCCGTACAGGTTACATCGCCACTTACCCGCCGGCTGATCCGGGCAATGACATTTTCCCCGTAGATCCCTCGCGCGCTTATCAGCCTATGATCACTCTGCTGGAGGCCATGCGACTGGTACAAAACAAGGCTACCGGTTTGGTTGTCACTTGCGAGTTCACACATGCCACTCCTGCAGACTGCTCCGCACATAGTTACAGCCGAAAACGCTATGATTGGATTGCGCCGCAGATCGTCCACAACGATGTAGACGTTGTGATCGGTGGTGGCGTCTCTCTTTTGGACAAAGAAGGCGAGGCTTACCTTCGGTCGCGGGGTTACAGCGTCTATCGCGACGATCTGGCCGGTATGCGCGCTGACAACAATGGCAAAATGTGGGCCCTCTTCGGTAAGAAAGAGATGGATTACGACTTGGATCGCGATCCTGCCCAACAGCCTGCCCTCGAAGAGATGACACGAAAGGCCCTCGAGAAACTGTCCAAAAACGAAAATGGCTTTTTCTTGATGGTTGAAGGAAGTAAAGTAGACTGGGCGGCGCATGGCAACGATCCCGTGGGTATGCTTACCGAATATGTGGCCTTTGACAAGGCTTGTGCCGTGGCGCTTGACTTTGCCAAGAAGGACGGACAGACGCTCGTGGTTGTCGTGCCCGATCATGGCAACAGTGGTTTTAGTCTGGGGCGCCGCGACTGTAAAGGTTACGACAAATTGACCAAGGATCAGCTCTTCAGCTTTGTCACTGGCGTAAAAAATACGGCCCAGGGCTTTGTCAACAAGCTCAACGCCGCGCCATCGACAGAGGTGCAAAAGATCTTCAAAGAAAACGCTGGATTTGAGTTGACCGACGAGGAGCTGCAGGCCCTTTACAACTGCAAAGATTATAAGAACAGCCCCATCCCGGAGGATAAACGCGCGGAAAAAGAGTCCCTGTCGGCCCTCTACAGCAATTCTCTCTACGGATTTGTAGCTAAGCTACTTACCTCCAAGACCTGTTTTGGCTTTACCACGGGCGGGCACACCGGCGAGGACGTTATTTTGGCCGCATATCACCCCCAGGGAACCCTCCCCATAGGTGTAAACACGAATATCGACCTCCATCGCTACATGGCCTCCGCCGTAGGCCTCTTAGGGAAGCCCGACGAACTCACCCAGGAGTATTTTGTGCCCCATACCGAATTGTTGAAAGGCTACAAATACACTATCTTGCCGGCGAAAACGGAGAAGGACAATCCCACGCTCGTTGTTAAGGGCAAAAAACAACAGCTGACGATTGTGCCCTTCACCAACATCATCCGAAAAGGGAAGAAGGCAAACGACGAGATCCGTCTTTCGACCGTGATTGTCTACGTAGACAAGAACAACACCTTCTACCTGCCGCGATCTATCACAAAGTATCTTGAATAAGAAAGTCTTTCGATATGTCTTTTATTCGCCCAGTAAGATGGGATATGTTTTGATTGGGTCCTGACAAGGCCTTTATTTGGTTTCATTGCATTATGATAAGAGGTGCACCCGCGACGGGTCCACCTCTTTTTTTATCTCCCGAAAAAGAGGGAGAGGCAGAAAGACATACATCCCCATCGTCCGAAAAAACATATCCCGCCAAATGGCAGCACCGATTCATTCTACCTATCCAGTACCCGGAAAAATAGAAGGCGATCATCGCCTTGATTTTCTTTTGCCTTCTTTTCTTTCATCAAGGAAAGAAAAGAAGATAAGGGATCAGAGAACAAAGCCCTCATAGAATTTCGTAGACAGACGAGACACATGCCAAACGGTAGCAACGATTCATTCTACCTATCAAACATCCCGCCAAACGGAAGCACCGATTCATTCCACCTATCCAGTACCCGGAAAAATAGAAGGCGATCATCGCCTTGATTTTCTTTTGCCTTCTTTTCTTTCATCAAGGAAAGAAAAGAAGATGAGAGATCGAAGAACAAAGTCCCCATAGATTTTTGTAGACATACAAGGCATATGCCAAACGGCAGCACCGATTCATTCCACCGATCCAGTACCCGGAAAAACAGAAGGCGATCATCGCCTTGATTTTCTTTTGCCTTCTTTTCTTTCATCAAGGAAAGAAAAGAAGATAGAGGACCAGTGAACAAAGTCCCCATAGATTTTCGTAGACAGACGAGACACATGCCAAACGGAAGCACCGATCCATTCTACCGATTAAGCATCCCGCCAAACGGCACCACCCATTCATTCCACCGATCCAGTACCCGGAAAAATAGAAGGCGATCATCGCCTTGATTTTCTTTTGCCTTCTTTTCTTTCATCAAGGAAAGAAAAGAAGATGAGGGATCAGAGAACAAAGCCCCCATAGATTTTTGTAGACAAACGAGACACATGTCAAACGGCAACACCGATTCATTCCACCTATCCAGTATCCCGCCAAACGGAAGCAACGATTCATTCCACCTATCCAGTACCCAGAAAAATAGAAGGCGATCATCGCCTTGATTTTCTTTTGCCTTCTTTTCTTTCATCAAGGAAAGAAAAGAAGATGAGGGACCAGAGAACAAAGCCCCCATAGATTTTTGTAGACAAACGAGACACATGCCAAACGAAAGCACCCCTTTTCGCAGACATACAAGGCACACGCCAATCTGCATACATCATTTTAAGCCCCACAAACCCCTCCTGCCTTTTTGCAACGTCCTCGTTTGGGATTGGGAGGGGCTTGTGCGGAGTGGCAGGGGGATTGCTTGGGCGGAAAATATTAAATGACGGGAATGTTGTTTAGTTGCTCCGTTGAAGCAATTAAGCCGCAAAAATGTTTCTTAGTTGCTCTGATGAAGCAATTAAGCCGAGAAAATGTTTCTTAGTTGCTCTGATGAAGCAATTAAGCCGAGAAAATGTCTCTTAGTTGCTCTGATGAAGCAATTAAGCCGCAAGAATGTTTCTTAATTGCTCTGATGAAGCAACTAAATAACATGCGCGTTGTTTAGTATTTTACATGCATGTTGGAGGTATGAAAAATCTTCGCATCTTTGCCGCGTCACAATCTTTTGTCTTGAAAGATGACGGACATGTATCACATCACAAATAAACAGAGTTTACAATGCCAGAGACACCTTCTGCTCCTCAAAATCCGTCGGCGGGGATTGTACCGCCTGTCGAAATCGACACAATTAACTGCACGCTGATGACCAACGGTGCGCACTTCTTGTTTATGAAGAACGTGAGCGACCGCATGGCCACCGAAACGGCCCTTTTGGCACACCCGAAGATCAAAAAGGCTGCCGATCTGCTCGCTGCGGCGACCAAGAAAGAGGACGACTGTTACGCTAAGTCGCAAAAAAGCCTCATTACGGTCGACATCCACAAAGCGGATCAGGAAAGGGGACGTATGCTGAACGCCCTACGCAAAACATTGAAAGGTTTTGCAGAGCATCCAGAAGCCGACAAGGCTCGATCGGCCGCAACGATCCTCAAGGTGATGACCGCCTATCGTCTCGACGCCCGTATGCAGCTGGAGCGAGAGACCGGGGCCATCATTAGCTTCGTGGGAGACTGCGAGAAAACGTACGCGACCGACGTTTCGTCGCTGGGCGTTAAGCCGTATGTCGACTCGTTGAAAGCGGCCAACGAAAAAATCGAGAAGTGGCTCACCGAGCGTTCCGACAACATGCCACAAACGCTCGGCTCACTCCGCGCGGCCCGTCATGAGTCGGATTTGGCTTACCAGTGGCTCGTCAGGGTAGTCAATGCCTTGGCGGTGGTTGACGACGCACTCGACACGGCCCCCTTTATCATTCATATGAATAAGGTGGTCCATCGCAACAAGACGCAAGTGATCGGATCGAAGAAGAAGAAAGACGGCGAGGATCCCGAAAAGCCGAAAGATCCGAAGCAGCCGAAAGAACCGAATCCCAAAAAGCCGGGAAAGGATGACGGCAAACCCGACATCCATCTCCCTGAGGATAAAGATTCGAAGAAACCAGACCCCAAGACTCCCGGAAGCGAAGGAGAGAAGCCCAAGCAACCCGGAGGCAGTCAAGGCAGCGGGCCAGATATTACCCTGCCAGAAGAATAAACCGTCGTTTTTAATGATGAATCATCGGTAGTTATGCCGGGTGCAGCATAGGTTCGCCTATGTATGTGCCCGGCATTTTTCATGGGGTTCGTTTTTCCGAAAATGAACGACATGCGGATCGGCATGAGTGTTTTTTGTTGAATGTTTTTTGTTGGGGGTTTCTGTATGAACGTTTTACCTAATCGGGAACGGATAGCGTAAAACCGCATGAATCTTGCACACATCCAAAAATGGATGATGCAAATACACGGTATTCGTTTTCTACTGAAAACGTTTGTAGGGCGTATTCAATACGCCCCTACACGGGGACATGAATGGTTCATGCAGATTCGCATGAGTGTTTTTCGTTGTTCGTTTTTCGTTATGCGTTTTCGCATTTCCTCCTTATTATCCCCATTATTGGGGATTGTGAACAGCATTCTCTACGTTCTACTTTTGCAGCCGTATTTGTTTAAGTGCAGAATGTATTTTATATTGTATCATAAGAACATGAAGAAGAGAAACACCCTATGGATGCTTTTCGCGTGCCTGCTGACGATCGCCTGGAGTACGTCCACGGCGCAAACGGCACGCATTACGGGCGTCGTGACCGACGCTGCGAACAACGAACCGCTCATCGGAGCCAGCGCCTTTATCGAACAACTGAAAACGGGAGAGGTGACAGACGCCAAGGGCAACTTTTCGATCCAAAATTTATCCCCGGGCACCTACACGGTCCGATTTGATTACATGGGCTACGAAAGCCATTCGGAACGGGTCACGATACGCGAAGGGGAGGTGCGCCGCATAAAGGTACAACTGCAATCGGAGTCGAAATCGCTCAGCGAAGTAGTGGTAACAGCCAAAAGTGAGGCCCGACAATTGCGCGAACAAGCGATGCCTATCTCTGTCATATCCATGAATCAGTTGAGCGGAACGGTGGCAGGCATTGCGGACATCTTGTCGAAGACGGTCGGAGTTACATTGCGCTCGTCTGGCGGAGTGGGAGGCGCTACAAGACTGTCCGTGCGCGGCTTGGAGGGAAAAAGGATCGGGTTCTTTATCGACGAGACGCCCATGAACGATAATTCGGACTTTATCGACATCAACGACATCCCTATCGACATGATTGATCGCATTGAGATTTACAAGGGTGTCGTTCCGGCCAAATTTGGAGGCTCGGCAATGGGCGGGGCCGTCAATTTGGTGCTGAAAGAGTATCCGGCACGTTACGCGGACTTTAGTTACACGCTGGAATCGTTCAATACGCACAAAGTGCAAACCGTTTTGAAGCGAAATTTACACAATCAGGGCCTCGTGTTCGGCATCGGCGGCGGATATACGTACTCGGACAACAACTACACCATGCTTTCGCCCTATGTGGACGGCCTGAAGATCCGCCGCGACCACGATGGATTCCGAAAATTGATCCTAGGCGGCTCCCTGAAGGCCTACAAATGGTGGTTTGACAAGGTGGAGATTGAACCGGCTTTCGCTTTGACGAATCATGAGATACAGGGCATCGAAAAGGATATCCGTAAGGCGGAAACGCACTCCATGCTCTTTGCCCTGGCCAATAAATTGGAGAAAAAAAACTTCCTGACGCCTGGCTTGGACTTCGATATGCACCTGGCAGCGGCCATTACGTCTTACGGGCTCGTGGATACGGCCAAGCAATGGTACGACTGGGACGGACGGGCCTATCCCTCGCCATCTATTTATGGCGGAGAATTGGGCAATCGTTATGCGTCGCATTCTTCGGATAAGAAGTTTACCATCAGCCACAAATTGAACTTAGAATACTTGCTGCATAAACAGCACTCGCTCAATTTCAACTCACTTTTTACCCTGGCAAACGGTTTCCCCAAAGATTCGCTGCGAGAATTGAGCATAGGAAGAGAAGCGGTCTTCAATTCGCGCATGAGGAGTTGGTCGGCAGGCTTAACGTACGATTTTCGCACGCCGAAAGACCGCCTGCTGAACTCCCTAACCGTGCGTTACTACCTATACACGATGAAGACACGTCAGGCGGACATTTTTGGCATCGGTGAGGTACATGATGTGGACGTCAACAAGAGCGCTGTGGGCGTTAATGATGCCCTGCGGTTCCGCATCTTGCCAGATTTGATGGCGAAATTGTCCGCGGGGTATGACGTGCGTATCCCCTCGGAAACGGAACTCTTGGGCGATGGCTACACGGTCTCTCCGGCCGAAAATCTAATGCCGGAGCGAAACACGAGCCTCAATGTGGGCTTCTTGTACGACCTGACGGGTCGGGCAGCAAGTAATCTTCAGATCGAAGTCAATGCCTTCTATATGTATCTGCAACATATGATCCGCTATACGAAGGGAATCCTCGGCGCACAGTATCAAAATTTTGGCGAGATGCGTACGATGGGTGTCGAAGCAGAGGTGAAAGCCGACATAACGCCTTGGCTCTATGGGTATGCGAACGCTACGTTCCAAGATCTTCGTGATGTACGTGAGCATGATGAAGGAAGTTCGCTACCTAATCCTACGAAGGGTCTGCGCATGCCCAACATTCCCTATTTAATGGGCAATGCAGGATTGGAATTCCACAAAGAGAATCTTTTTGGCGGCCGCGGACAGAACACGCGTCTTTTTAGCGATCTATCTTTTGTGGAGGAATATCTCTACGACTTCGAAATGGCGGCAGATCAACGGCGGATACCCCGCAGCACAACCGTCGACCTTGGTTTGGAGCATAGCTTTTTCAACAACAGCCTTTTTCTCTCGGCCAAGATCAAGAATCTGACCGACGCGCGCGTCCTCAGCGAATTTAATCGCCCCCTGCCAGGTCGCAGCTTCGGCGTCAAGGTGAGATATGTGTTCAAGTGAAACGTTTCAGGGGCTGCGGCCCCCTGCGAAGTTTGCCGGGTACCTGCATAAGCAAATCAGTCGCTAAAAATTTGGCCCCGACATTTGTCCAGAACCTATTTAGAGCAAAAGACAGACAGCTGCATACGTTCGTGAACCTTTTTTCCGCCCGATGCAGCGTCTTGCAACGCCTCACCGTCCCCTTTTCCGATTGAATTTTTTTCGGGCGAAAGCCCATAACCCCTATTTTTTAACCGACAAAACGTATTGAGATGATGAACAAGAAAATGATGTGGGCAGCATGCCTCGTTGCCCTTGTGATGACCACCGGATGTGGAAAAGACACTCCCCCGGAACCCAAGCCCCAACCCGGACCAGACACGACAAAGACCGTGACACCTGATCCGGAGCCTGCTCCTCAGATTGGAGAGAAGATTGTGCTGAACAGCGGGCAAATGTGTCTCATAGAGACGACCGTGAAGAATCCCGACGGTATGAGCGGCTCGTCTTATTTGCAGCTGACGAACAACCCGAACGGCTCCATCGACAATTCGAAGGGCATTCAGATTGCTTTTGCTGGCATGATCTCCGTGATTGACAACTACATCTTTGTCCTGCCCACCGGTATGGGAAAAGATGCAGAGTTTAAGGTCCGCCGCTACACGTATGACCCGAAAACACAGACGATGGGAAACCTCAAGACCATCGATGTGCCCGCTGGAGCTACGCCGTACAATGTCCAGAAGGTCTCTGCCGACAAAATGTATATGCCGAACTATTCCTTGGGTAACGTTTGGGTGATGAATCCGACCACGCTACAGAAAACAGGCGAGATCGACCTGAAGCAGTATGCGTACAAAGATGCAAGCCCCGAGCCCAGTCTGGGCATCCTTCGTGGCGATCGGTATTTCCTCACTCTGGACCAAATCGGCAGTAATTACATGCCGTATGAAGAGCGTAGGCAGGTGGAAGTGGCTGTGATCGACCCGAAGACCGACAAAGTGCTGAAAGTGATCACCGAGAACAGCAAAAAGATCGCCTTTCCGACCAGACCGTTGTATAAAGACATGATCTTTACCGACGAACAGGGCGATATTTATATCGCGTGCGCTGGATACTTCGGTTATAACCCGAAATATCGGGAGAATGGGTTTGTCTGCATCCCTGCTGGCAAGGATGAATTTGACGCGTCGCGTACGTGGGAGATTTCTGGCGTAACGATTGAAGGCTCGCAATACAAATCATCCGCGATCCTGAACTGTAAATACCTGGGCAATGGTAAAGTGGTGGCTTTCGTGGCCATTCTGGAGCTGAACGGAACGAATCCATACACGTCTAAGAGCGCAATGGCCGTAATCATGGATCTCAAGGCCAAAACAATCAAAAGAATTGAGGGAGTCCCCATGACGGATGGCCATAGTACAGCGATTGAGACCCAAGGCAATTTGGTACTCCTCGGTGCCTTCGGCGAAAAACAGGCGGGCCTCTTTACCTATAACCCGGCTACGGGCAAGGCAGGCCTCTCACTGAGCACAGTAGGCAATCTCTCCTTCATACACATCTTCGGCAAATAAGCATCAGCCGTTTTTTGATCATAGAAAAGCCCCGGTCCCTTCGCAAGCAAGGAATCGGGGCTTGGTTTTTTCCGAAAAGAGTCAGCGGGGAACGTTTTTGACCGTTTGTTTTTATGGGGAAGGCTGGATCTATAGGATACCTTTCATTTATCATCATAGTGCCCATATGCTTGAAGGACAAGAACAAGCACTATTTCTTCTCGTATCTCGTAAACAAGCCTATGCTTCTTGTTTATTCTACGAGACCATTGTCCGGGTCTATCTCTTTTTAAGAGTTCTGGATGCCCCGTTCCTGTTTGGGGATGTTCTACAAGCTCATCCAACAGTTGCAAAGCCTTTTTGAACGCTTGTGGCTCACTCTTTTTCAGCCGTGATAAGTCATGATCGGCTTCTTCTGAAATTTGAAGTCTGTACATCACAAACTGTCTAAGTATTGATGAAGTTCTTCTTTGTTGCGAACTTCCACAAACCGTCCCTCCTCAATACTTTTCTTCGCGGCATCTATCCGATCGAAATATTCTTTTTCGGTCATCAAGCTGTCATCCTCTGCATCATCAAATTCATACAGGAGAGCCTCAACAAGATTGCTAAACGTGCGATTGCCAGCCTTAGCCTTGGCTCTCATTCTCTCCAATAAGGATTTATTGATACGGATAGAGGTCGTCTCTTTTAATTCTATGGTGTCCATGATTTTTTCGCATTCATTTCATCTGCAAATATATGCCCCTTCATTCTAGATCAGCAGCTTCACTTTGTAAGTGAATAAAATAAACCCTGTGCTCAGGCTCTGCCAATGTGCACAGGGCTTATCTGTTACAAATAAGGATCTATGCAGATCCGCAGGACACGTTTTTACCTCAATAAAAAGCCCCGGTCCCTTCGCAAGCAAGGAATCGGGGCTTGGTTTTTTGTTATGCAGAAGTGCATATCCCCCGTATGTATCTCAGAATGATTCGGGGAATCACGTATTTATTCGGTACGTATCGAAAAATGTTCCGCGTAGGTTGGCGGAACCTGTTTTTTCTGGCGGTTACGCCAGCCGGAAATCGAGCTGCTTACGTTCCAGGTTGGCATGCTCTACTGTGATTGTGATCGGGTCTCCTAAACGATAAGTACGGTGTCGACGACGACCGACCAAGGCATAATTGGCTTCATCAAAGTCGTAAAAATCATCGTCCAAGTCTCGCATGGGCACGAGACCTTCGCATTTATTGTCGTTCAACTCCACATACAGTCCCCATTCGGTGACGCCAGATATCACGCCATCAAAAACTTGCCCGATTTTGTCGCTCATAAACTCCACCTGCTTGTATTTGATCGAAGCACGTTCCGCGTTAGCCGCCAACTGTTCCATTTGCGAGCAATGATCGCACTCTTCTTCGCACGCGTCCTTAGGAACGCTCCGACCGCCGTTCGCGTAACGCACCAAGAGCCTGTGCGCCATCATATCGGGATAGCGGCGGATGGGCGAGGTGAAATGCGAATAGTAGGCAAAGGCCAAGCCATAGTGCCCGATGTTTTCCGTCGAGTAGCGGGCCTTCTGCATGGATCGTACGGCCAATGTTTCGATCAGATTTTCCTCCGGCCGACCCTTCGCATCGTCTAACAGGCGATTGATACTGCGGGTGATTTCGTTTTTACTGCCGTCCGTCTTCAGTTTATATCCAAACCGTCGGACAAACGTGGCGAACGTCTCCATTTTTTCTGCGTCGGGTTGCTCATGAATGCGGTAGACGAACGTTTTTTTCGCCCCTCGACTGTCCGAACGTTTCCCGACAGATTCCGCCACCGTGCGATTGGCGATGAGCATAAACTCCTCGATCAATTTGTTGGCGTCCTTCGACTCCTTGAAATACACGCTCAAGGGACGACCCTTGTCGTCGATCTCGAACTTCACCTCGTAACGATCAAAGTCGATGGCACCCTGCGCAAACCGTCGCTCGCGGAGTTTTTTAGCCAAACGGTTCAGCGTGTTGATCTCTTCGCAAAAATCTCCGTGGCCGGTCTCTATCGCCTCCTGTGCCTCGTCGTAAGTGAAACGGCGGTCACTACGGATCACCGTCCGCACGATGCGTGAGGCGAGGATGTCGGCATCCTCGTTCATCTCAAAGACGACGGAAAAGGTCAGCTTCTCCTCATCCGGCCTTAACGAGCAGAGGTCGTTTGACAAACATTCCGGCAGCATAGGAATCGTTCGGTCGACAAGATAGACGGAGGTTGCGCGCTCGTAGGCTTCCTTGTCGATGATGCTGCCCGGCTTCACATAGTGCGTTACGTCGGCAATATGGACGCCCACCTCCCAGCGGCCGTCCGTCAGGCGACGGATCGAGAGTGCATCGTCAAAGTCTTTGGCGTCTTTGGGGTCGATCGTGAAGGTTGTCACCTCGCGGAAGTCCTCACGCTCGACCAAATCCTCCGCCGTAATCTCACGTGGGATGCGCCGCGCAGCTTTCTCGACATTTTCCGGATAACGCGTCGGTAAACCGTACTCGGCCAAGATGGCGTGCATTTCCGTGTCGTTATCCCCCGCACGACCGAGCACCTCGACGACTTCGCCCGTCGGATTCGACGCGTGTTCGGGCCACTCGACGATACGCACGATGGCTTTATCGCCCGTGCGACCGCCCTGAAGCGCTGCTTTGGGGATAAAGATGTCGTTGGAGAGCGTGCGATCTTCGGTAACAAGGAAGGCGTAATTCTTGGAAACCTCCAGCCGACCCACATAGGTGTGTGGCGCACGCTCCAAGACCTCCATCACCTCCGCCTCAGGCTCGCCCCGACGACGTTTGAAGAGCTGCACACGCACACGATCGCCATCCAGCGCGTGGGCCGTGTTGCGATCGTCCACATTGATGGGTTCTGGCGTCGGTGCGTCACCGTCCGCATTGTTCGTAGCGGGAGTGTCCGGAATAAAGGCATGTCGGCCGTTGCTACGGCGCCGAAAGATTCCGGTAACGGACTCGCCGATGCGATTCAAGCGATAACGCCCAGGTTCGGTCTCCGTGAGCACATCGTCGTCCGCCAAACTGCGCAGTATTTCGGCCGTTTGGAGCTTCTGCACCTGTGCCTCGACGCCGATAGCCTTAGCGATCTGCTTGTAGTTATAAATCGTGCGAGGATTGAGCTGGAACGTATCCAAGATGGCCCGTGTGAGAGCGTCTTTTTTGAGGATGCGCTTGCCGTGATGGGCGGACTGGGTGGCTTTTTTCTTCTTGTTGCCTCGCGTGTCCCTGTCGTTTCGTCGACTTTGCTTGCCCGCCGACGTGGGCTTCTTTTTACGTGTAATCTTCATTCTGCTTACTTATTCTCTTGCCCGAAATAGTTCGGGGATACGCCTATGGCTCCCGGTTTACACGAGAAAATGCAGCCACTCAAGGGGTAGGCTGCCAGCTCGTCCGGTGTGAGGCCCTCGCGGGCCGTGGTGATGTAGAGGATGTCCATGTTTTTGCCACCAAAAGCACACGAGGTGACGTTCGGGGCAGGCACTTCCACCTTGGCGATCAGCTCGCCGGTGTAGGCATTGTAGCAATAGACGCCAAAGCCGCCCCACTGGGCCACCCAGAGGTTGTCGTTGCGGTCGATGGTCATACCGTCGGGCAGTCCGGTACCCTCGGATATATCGACAGCGATACCGTTCTTGATGATGTCACCCGAATGCTGGTGGTAGCGATAGCGGCGGATCTTACCCGTAGGCGTATCGTTATAATAGATGTACTTGTTGTTGCGCGACCAGACGATGCCGTTGGAGATCGTCACGCCGCGGATCATGGCGTCGATGCGCCCACTGGGACGGACGCAATAGAGCGTTGCGTCGTTCGACTTTTCGTCGATGCTCATCGTGCCCACCCACAGCCAACCGTTAGGCGAGCATTTGCCGTCGTTGCAGCGCAGCCGACCGCCTTTGGTGTCGACGGGGGTGATCTCTTGCTTCTGCTGAGTGTTTAGATCGAAGCGGACGATGCTGTTCTCAAGCGCCACGATGACGGTGTGATCCGTCTCGGGAACGACGGTCGTCACCTTCCGATCGAACTGCCACGAGCGGCATTTCTTCTTCTCCGGCATAAACTCATAGAGCGTGCGCTTCTCGATGTCTACCCAAAAGAGGGAGCCACGATCGGGGTGCCAGATGGCGCCTTCGCCCAGCTGGGCTTCTGTCCGGTAAGCCACCTCGGCGCTCATGTGCCTCACCTCCGAACAGGAGTTGGCGAGGGTGAGCAGCACCGCACTGGCCGCCACAAGGAGCAGCAGCCCGCGGGTGGACTTGATGATCGACTTCATGCCACGTATCATACTTAGAAGCTGTTTTGATTCAGTAGGGAGTAGCAGTAAGAACCGCATCGGTAGCATCATTCTTTCCTCTCCGCCCTCTATTTGACTTGAATAATTCGTTTGATCTCACTCAGCTTATTCAACGCTTCGAGCGGCGTGAGATTGTTTAGGTCGAGGTTGCAGATCTCGTCGCGCACCTGACTGAGCACCGGATCGTCTAACTGGAAAAAGCTCAGCTGATAGGCCTGGCCCTTCGCTGATTTGGGCACATCGACCACTACGGGCTTGGCTTGCGCCCCGCCTCGCTCCAGACGAGCGAGGATCTCGCCCGACCGCTCGATGATGCTCCGCGGCATGCCCGCCATACGCGCCACGTGGATACCGAAGCTGTGCTCACTGCCCCCGGATACGAGCTTGCGGAGGAAGATGACCCGATTGCCCGACTCGCGCACCGAGACGTTGAAGTTGCGGATACGCGGAAAGCTGCGGGCCATCTCGTTCAGCTCGTGGTAATGGGTGGCAAAGAGCGTGCGGGCCGACGCCGTCGGGTGCTCATGGATATACTCGACGATGGCCCAGGCAATGGAGATGCCGTCATAGGTGCTCGTGCCGCGTCCTAACTCATCGAAGAGCACAAGACTGCGCGCAGAGAGGTTGTTGAGGATGTTCGCCGCCTCGTTCATCTCGACCATGAAGGTGGATTCGCCTGCGGAGATGTTGTCCGACGCTCCGACACGCGTGAAGATCTTGTCCACCCAACCGATACGCGCGCTCTCGGCGGGCACGAAGCTGCCCACCTGGGCCAGCAGGGCGATGAGGGCTGTCTGGCGAAGCAGCGCCGACTTACCGGCCATGTTTGGCCCAGTGATAATGAGGATCTGCTGTTCACGACGATCGAGATAGACGTCGTTGGCTACATAAGGCTCGTCCGAGGGCAGTTGTCGCTCGATGACGGGGTGGCGCCCACCTCGAATGTCGATCACATCGGAGTCGTCTACCACCGGCCGCACATAACGCTGGCTGGAGGCCGTGCGGGCGAAGGAGACGACGCAGTCCAGCTGGGCCACGATTTGCGCGTCACGCTGGATGGGGCGGACGAGGTGCGTCAGATCGGCCGTCAGTCGGTTGAACAGCTCCGCCTCCAAGGCCACGATACGCTCTTCGGCGCCGAGGATCTTCTCCTCGTATTCCTTCAGCTCCTCCGTGATGTATCGCTCGGCATTGACCAGGGTCTGCTTGCGGATCCACTCCGTGGGCACCTTGTCTTTGTGCGCATTGCGGACCTCGATATAGTATCCGAACACGTTGTTGAAGGCGATCTTGAGGCTCGGAATGCCCGTCCGCTCACTTTCGCGCTGCTGCACCTTCGTCAGGTAGTCCTTGCCCGAATAGGCCAGCTGGCGCAGCTCGTCAAGCTCCTGGTTTACCCCCTCGGCGATAAGCCCTCCTTTGGCTATCGTGACGGGTGGCTCACTGACCAACTCGCGTCCGATGCGTTCGCTCATCTCCGAACAGGGATCGAGTGCCTCACCCCAAGCCCGGAGCACCGCGTTATCCGACGCCATCGAGCGCGTGCGTATCCGTCCGATGGCTTCCAGGGCACGCTTGAGCTGCACCACCTCGCGCGGCGATACCCGCCCCACGGCCACCTTAGAAATGATCCGCTCCACGTCGCCCACTTCGGCCAGCTGCCCGATCAGTGCCTCACGCAGTAAGGCGTCGTCCGCAAGCAAGGCCACGGCGTCCTGTCGGCGACTGATCTCGGCCTCGTCGCGGAGTGGGAAGAGCAGCCAGCGCTTCAGCAGTCGTGCGCCCATGGGCGAGGTGGTCTCGTCGATCGTTTCCAGAAGGGAGCGGCCGCCTTCGCTCATCGATCGCACAAGCTCAAGGCTGTGGACGGTGAATTTGTCGAGCCTGACGTAACCCTCCTCCTCGATGCGCAGGAGCGACGTGATGTGTCCCACCTGCGTATGCTTCGTGCGATCCAAATAAACGAGGATGGCGCCTGCGGCCACGATGCCGTCCTCCAGATCCTCGACGCCGAAGCCTTTCAGCCCAACCGTCTCAAAGTGGCGCTGGAGCCGATCGCGAGCCGTGTCGGGCATGAAGACCCAATCCTCCATCTCGAACACACTGCCCACAGGCCCGAAGGTGCATCCGAAGCGGTCGCGCAGACCGTGGCAGACCAGCACCTCCTTAGGCGCAAAGTCCGCCAGCCACTTGTCCACCGTCTCCACCGTGCCCTCAGCCGTGAGGAACTCGCCCGTCGAAATATCCAGAAAAGCCACCCCGCATTTGGACCGCCCAAAATGCACCGCAGCCAGAAAGTTATTCTCCCTCCGTTCCAGCACATTGTCATCCATCGAAACGCCGGGGGTGACCAGCTCCGTGATCCCTCGCTTGACCAGTTTCTTGGCCATTTTCGGATCCTCCAGCTGGTCGCATACCGCCACCCGCCAGCCCGATTTCACCAGCTTCGGCAGGTAGGCATCGAGCGCGTGATAAGGGAAGCCCGCCATTGGCACATCCTGCGCCGCACCGTTAGAGCGCTTCGTCAGCACAATGCCGAGCGTCTCAGCCCCATCGACAGCGTCCTGCCCATACATTTCATAGAAGTCGCCCACGCGAAAGAGCAGAATGGCCTCTGGATGCTTGGCCTTAATGCCAAAATACTGCTTCATCAAGGGGGTTTCGACGGATTTTGCCACAGTGGTTTCTTCCTTTCTTTTAAGTGAGACAAAAGTATGGCTAATCAGAAAGCCCCGCAAAATCAGCGCTTCCCGCCCCCTGCCACGCCTCTCGTTCCCCGCCCCTCGGCCCATCCGAAACGCCCCCCGTCCATCCTTCCTCCACCCTCGATCACTTCCAAACGCTCCCCGTCCGCCATTCCCCCACCCTCGATCACCTCCAAACACATCCCGTCAGGCATTCCCTCACCCCGTCCGACTCCCAAACAGTCCGCCTCTGCCATTCCTCCGGCCCGTCTGACTCCCAAACGGGGCTCGTCAGGCATTCCCCCGGGCCGTCGGGCAGTCATTCCGCGTGCAAATCGGCTTCTCTTAGACTGAAAGCCTTCCTTATGCACTGCATAACGCTATCTCTTACTATAGAAGCCATTCCTATGCGATGCGGATAGTATGTTCCTCATGTAGAAGCCTACCTCATGCGTCGCATAAGGCATATTCCTACATTAAAAGCCTACCTCATGCACTGCATAAGGTATGCTTTCGACTCAGGAAGATTCTATCTGCGCCACATAAGCGATTCTTTTAACTCGGAAAGATCCTATCTGCGCTGCACTTCTTAGGTTTTTATACTGGGAATATATCTCATGCGACGCATGAAATAGGCTTTTAGAGTAGAAGAATCCTATCTGCAACGCATACAGTAGGTTTCTAATGCGTGAGAATCACATATGCACTGCACATCATAGGCTTTCAGTACGAAAGAATCCGATTTGCACGCGAAATAACTACCCGACGGCCCGGGGGAATGGGATACGTGGCCTGTTTGGGAGTCCGACGGGCTGGGGGAATGAGATACGTGGCCTGTTTGGGGGCGGAGCGGGGTGGGGGAATGGTGGAGGCGGGCTGTTTGGGAGTCGGACGGGGTGGGGGAATGGTGGAGGCGGGCTGTTTGGGAGTCGGACGGGCTGGGGGAATGGCAGAGGCGGGGCGTTTGAGGCTGGGACGGGGTGGAGGAATGGAAAAGGCGGGGCGTTTGAGGGTGAGACGGGGTAGAGGAATGGCAGACGTGGCCTGTTTGGGAGTCGGACGGGCTAGGGGAATGGCAGAGGCGGGGCGTTTGAGGGTGATCCTGTCGATAGGAAGGGAATCCTACCTTTGTGAAGCCATAACAATGAGAATGATATGCCTACGATATTCGAGATTTTCGGGCTGCGATTCTTCTTCTTCGCCGATGATCATAAGCCTATCCATGTACATGTGACAAAGGGTGGCGATGACATCAAAATCGCCATAGAGCCGAAAATTGAGAAGCTATTTTGAATTTATTTCGGAGGCTATCGGGAGTATGTTTCTGATGATTTTGTTTCATCATTAGACGAGCATAGCAAGCTATGTGAGGATTAATGATGGAACAAAAGGGCAGAAACAGGCCTCGATAGACCCGAAATAGAAATGAGAAAGATCCGCCCAAACAACTCCATAAAACAAGCATCCAATAAATTCAAAACAGCTTCTCAGTTGGTTTACAATCATGGGATGAAGGTGAAGGACGTGAAGCGCGCCCTGAAACTGGCCGAGATGTATAAGAAGGAGATCGTAGAGGTCTGGTATAAGTATCACGATGAATGAAGGGAGAGATAAATCATGGAGAAAATCAAGGAAGTTTGGTTTGCAGATGGGCGCATCTTCGTGCGCACGGATCAGGGAAGGGTGCACAGTAGGCCGTTAGAGGCGTTCCCGAGGCTGAAAAGGGCTACGGAAGAGCAACGCAAGGCCTACACCATCGAAATGCGGGGCCAGGCGCTCAGATGGAAGGAGATGGATGAGGATATTCACATCTCGAGCTTCTATGAGGTGGCGGAACCGGAGCCTAACAATGAGGTGGCGATGCTGTTTATGCGATTCCCCGGGCTGAAGGTGCAAGACGTGGCCCAGCATATGGGCGTAGATGAGAGTCTACTGGAGAAGTATCTCTACGGGATCAGGAAGCCGAGCCCGAAGCGCATGGAGCAACTGAGATCGGCGCTGCGTGTGCCGGAAAAGGCGATGTGAAGCACAAAAGCAGAAGGCGAAAAAGGCGAAGTCCTGCTGGTGGGAGGGGTGCACGATGCATCTCCTGCCGGCGGGGCTTCGCCTTTTTTGCGTCTTGTCTTTAGCGTCTCCCGAAGAGGCTGCGCTGATTGGGGTCGGGGGTGCGACTGCGGACGATGATGAGTAGCTCTTCGAGGGCGGTCAGGGCGGCGAAGAGGAGTGCAATGCGCAGGGCTGTCGCCGATACGGGGCCGCACCAGACGATGCGCACGAGTAGGACGAAGGCGATCACGGCGCTGATCTTATTGCCCAGGGTGTGGACGGAGAGCAGTCGGCGGAAGCGCAGCCACCCGACGACGATCGCAGCCAGTCGCAGGGCAAGAACCACGACGAGCTCCGTCAGGCAGGAGCGCACCACGGACTCGTAGCGCGTGCAGAAGACCCACCCCAGGGCGAGGAAGAACGTCCAGTCGGCCACCGAGTCGAGGCGGGCGCCAAGCCGCGTCTGACAGTCGAAGCGACGCGCAATGATCCCGTCGACGGCGTCGGTAGCTCCGGCCAGCAGCATCAGGGCGGCCAGTAGCGGGGGCCGATCGGCTGTGGCTATGAGGACGGGCGAGAGAAGAATGCGCAGGGCGGAAAGGAGGTTCGGGACGTGCTTCATTGTTCGGTCGTCGATGGGGTGGGGCGGGACGCGCTATCGGGAGACGATGCGGAGGACGTCGAGCAGGTGGCGGTCGATGGGCTTATCCTTCTTGATGGCCTTGGCGAAGGGCACGAGGACAAGCTCGTCGTTCTGAAGGCCGACCATGACGTTGCGCTGCCCCTCGAGTAGGGCCTCGATGGCGGCTTCGCCCATGCGGGTGGCCAGGATACGGTCTTGCGCCGAAGGGGAGCCACCGCGTTGCAGGTGGCCAAGGATGGAGACGCGGACGTCGAACTGCGGATACTCCTTCTTGACGCGTTCGGCCACGCCCATGGCGCCACCCGTTACCTCGCTTTCGGCCACGAGCACGATGCTGCTGTTCTTCGACTTGCGGAAACCCTGCTCAATCATCTCGGCCAGCTGGTCTTTCTCGAGCGAGATCTCGGGGATGATGGCGGCTTCGGAGCCGGTGGCCAGGGCACCGTTGAGGGCGAGGAAGCCGGCGTCGCGTCCCATGACCTCGACGAAGAAGAGTCGCTCGTGCGAGGAGGCCGTGTCACGGATCTTGTCGACGCACTCCATGATGGTGTTCAGAGCCGTATCGTAACCGATGGTGACGTCGGTGCCGGAGAGGTCGTTGTCGATCGTACCGGGCAGGCCGATGATGGGGAAGTTGTGCTCCTGAGCGAAATCGCGAGCGCCATGCAGGCTGCCGTCGCCACCGATGACGACGAGGGCTTCGATGCCGTGTTCGACGATCACGTCGTGGGCCTGACGTCGGCCCTCGGGGGTACGGAACTCGTCGCAGCGGGCGGTCTTGAGGATGGTGCCACCACGCTGGATGATGTTGCTGACGCTTTGGGTTTCGAGCGAGGTGATCTCGTTCGTGATCAGTCCGCGATAGCCGCGGTAGATGCCTTTTACGATGATGCCGTTGGCGATAGCCGTACGGGTGACGGCCCGGATGGCGGCGTTCATGCCCGGAGCGTCACCGCCAGAGGTCAAGACGCCGATGCATTGGATGTTTGTTGCCATTTGTGTGAAATGATTAGGGGTAAGATGATAAATGGGCTATGAAAAGAGCCGGGCGTTTGTCAACGTCCGGCTCCCAAGGAGTTTAATTCAAAACAGCTTCTTAGCCCAAGATGCTATGAACAAAGACTGGTTATGATCGCGTAGAAACGGCCTCCTTTCAACTCGCACCGAGGAAGCCTAACAGTACGCCTGCGGCCACGGCCGATCCGATCACTCCGGCTACGTTCGGACCCATGGCGTGCATGAGCAGATAGTTGCCCGGATCGTATTCCAGACCGAGGTTTTGCGAGATGCGTGCAGAGTCAGGCACGGCCGACACGCCAGCGTTACCGATCAGGGGGTTGATCTTGTTGCCTTCCTTGAGGAAGAGGTTGAAGAACTTCACGAAGAGTACACCGGCGCTGGTGGCTACCATAAACGAGAAGGCGCCCAGGATGAAGATCTGCACCGACTGGAAGCGGAGGAACTCCGTAGCCTGCGTGGAGGCTCCGACGGTGACACCGAGCAGGATGGTGACGATGTCGATGATCGGTCCACGAGCCGCCTCAGCCAAGCGGCGGGTGACGCCACTTTCCTTCAGCAGGTTGCCGAAGAAGAGCATACCGAGCAGGGGTAGCCCCGAGGGTACAAGGAATGCCGTCAGCAAGAGGCCGATGATGGGGAAGACGATCTTTTCCGTTTGCGACACCACGCGGGGCGGCTTCATACGGATCACGCGCTCCTTCTTCGTGGTGAAGAGGCGCATGAAGGGAGGCTGGATAATGGGCACGAGGGCCATATAGGAGTAAGCCGAAACGGCGATGGCGCCCATGAGGTTAGGGGCGAGCTTAGAGGAGAGGAAGATGGCCGTGGGGCCGTCTGCTCCGCCGATGATACCGATGGCACCGGCCTGGCTGGGATCAAAACCGAACTGTAGGGCGACAATATAGGCGCCGAAGATGCCGAACTGTGCGGCGGCCCCGATGAGGATCAGCTTGGGGTTGGAGATCAGCGCCGAGAAGTCGGTCATGGCCCCGATACCGAGGAAGATGAGCGGCGGATACCAGCCCTGCTTGACACCCTGGTAGAGGATGTTGAGCACGGAGCCTTCCTCATAGATACCGATCTGCAATCCGGCGTCTTTGAAGGGGATATTGCCGATCAAAATGCCGAATCCGATGGGGATAAGTAGCATCGGCTCGAACTCGTACTTGATGGCCAGAAAGATGAAGACCAAGCCAACGAGGAGCATGATGATATGGCCCCAGGTGGCGTTGGCGAATCCGGTGAAGGAGAGGAACGTCTGCATGTTCTCTCCCAAGAATGTCAAGAAATTCTCATGCATTGTGCCGCTGTATTATTTGATGATTACCAGATCGGCGCCCTCCAGGACGGAGTCGCCCTTGCCAACCTTGATCTCTACGATTTGGCCGTCACGATCGGAGGGGATGATGTTTTCCATCTTCATAGCTTCGAGCACGAAGAGCTTTTGCCCACGCTTGACGGTGTCGCCCACCTTACAGTCGACGGTCAGGATAACGCCCGGTAGTGGCGACTTGAGGGCGGCGGCCGAGGTTTCGGCAGCGTGTCGGTTGACTACGGGTGCGCCTGTGGTTGTGGTGGGTGCTTGTGCAGGACGCTTGATGGTGACAAATTCTTTCTTGGCTGGCTTATCCATCTTCACCTTGTAGGGAGTGCCGTTCACTTCGACCTCGGCCGTGGTGTCCTCCACTTGGTTGACGGAGACGTTGTAGATGTTGCCATTGATGATATACTTGAATTGTTTCATTTGAGAGGATGATAAAAGTGGTGTATGTGTACCGCAGATGCGATGACTAACCTGTGAGTTATCGCCTCGCGGGGAGGTTCCTTAATCCATAGATTTTAGAGTTCCACGGAGAGTATCGACGCGCCACCTTACTCATGGTAAGCACCGTGCTCTCAATATCGTGGGTATCCTCAGACACTTCGTAGAGTGCCAATGCAATAGCGGCAAAAATTTCGCCCGACTCCTGTCCGCTGCTCTTGACGGCGACACCGGTCATACCGGCCTTCTCGGAGCGTCGACGACTGGCATGGATAGCGATGCGTCCGACTTGTTTGAAGAGGAAGTAGAGTACGATCAGCCCCGCAAAGACGACGGCCATTGCCGTTAAGGTCATGCCTATGCCCCAGGGGTCGTTCGTCTGAAAGTTCTCGATCTTTTCATTTGAGTCCAACACTTTGTTGTTCGTGTCCGGGGTTACTTTTTCGAGTGTTGCCCAGGTGTCACCCCCGTCGAGTGTCAGGCCATAACTCACGTCGGGCTTTTGTCCAACGGGGACGGTGACTTTATCGATCAGCGTTTTCCCGTCAGAATCGAAGATGAAAATCGTGTTTTCACGCTCGGGATCCAACGTAAAGTTCAAATGAAATGTTCCGCGTGAGGCCTTGTTGTCGGCCCAGAATAGTGCATGCTGGCGAGGTGGGATCTTGGTCTTGACGTCGCCTTTGGGGATCATGTATTTACGGGGGTTGTTGACGTCGTTTGTCAGGTAACACCCTTTCAGGTCGATCGTTCCGGGCGAGTTGTTGAAGAGTTCGATCCATCCGCTCCTTGATCCATAATCATCGACGAAGTTGTCGACGTTGATGACCAGCACCTCGTTCAGGCGGATAGAAGAAGCGGACTGCCCGCTTGCAGCGAGGCTGCAAACGAGCAGTACCATGGCCAAAAACATTCCCTTTGTTTTCATAAGACCAAACGGTTGCTTTGGTTCTACAAGAGGTTACAAGGGGATATTTCCGTGCTTCTTAGCCGGGTTAGTCAGCTTCTTGGTCTGAAGCTGTTGCAGGGCGCGGATGATGCGGAAGCGCGTGTTACGCGGCTCGATCACATCGTCGATGTAGCCATAACGTGCGGCGTTGTAGGGGTTAGCGAAGAGCTTGTTGTACTCGTTCACCTTCTCAGCCATCAGCGCAGCAGGATCGGCAGCCTCCTTCAGTTCCTTGGCGTAGAGCACCTCGGCTGCGCCCGATCCGCCCATTACGGCGATCTCGGCCGTCGGCCAAGCGTAGTTCAAGTCGCCACGGAGCTGCTTACAGCTCATGACGATGTGCGATCCACCGTACGACTTACGCAGCGTAACCGTGATCTTGGGCACTGTAGCCTCGCCGTAAGCGTAGAGCAGCTTGGCTCCGTGCAGGATAACGGCGTTGTACTCCTGACCCGTTCCGGGGAGGAAGCCCGGCACGTCAACGAGCGTGATGATGGGGATGTTGAAGGCGTCGCAGAAGCGAACGAAGCGGGCACCCTTACGCGAAGCATTGCAGTCGAGCACTCCGGCCATGAACTTCGGCTGGTTGGCCACTACACCGACGGACTGGCCGTTGAAGCGGGCGAAACCGATGATGATGTTCTTGGCGTAGTTGGGCTGAATCTCGAAGAACTCGTGATCGTCGACGATGGTATTGATCACCTCGTACATGTTGTAGGCCCGGTTGGGGTTGTCGGGAACAATCTCGTTCAGGTTGTCGTCCAGACGGTCGATCGGGTCGTTGCATTCCTTCAGCGGAGCCTCCTCGAGGTTGTTCTGCGGAATGTAGCTGAGCAGCTGGCGGATGGTGGCCAGACCTTCTTCTTCGGTCTTAGCTGTGAAGTGAGTCACGCCAGACTTGGTGGAGTGTACGCTGGCACCGCCGAGGTCTTCCTGCGTCACGTCTTCGCCCGTCACGGTCTTAACCACCTTGGGGCCGGTGAGGAACATGTAGGATGTGCCCTCGGTCATAAGCGTGAAGTCGGTCAGGGCCGGAGAGTACACAGCGCCACCTGCGCAGGGGCCGAAGATGCCCGAGATCTGCGGGATGACACCCGACGCCAGGATGTTACGCTGGAAGATTTCCGAGTATCCGGCCAGGGCGTTGACGCCTTCCTGAATACGTGCGCCACCCGAGTCGTTAATGCCGATGCAGGGTGCACCCATCATCATGGCCTTGTCCATGACCTTGCAGATCTTCTGCGCCATGGTCTCGGAGAGCGAACCGCCGAAGACGGTGAAGTCTTGCGCAAAGACGTACACCAAGCGTCCGTCGATCGTACCGCTACCGGTCACTACGCCGTCGCCAAGGATCTTCTTCTTGTCCTGTCCGAAGTTCGTGCAGCGGTGCTCTACGAACATGTCCATCTCTTCGAAGCTGCCTTCGTCGAGCAACATGTTGATGCGCTCACGGGCGGTGTATTTACCGCGCTCGTGCTGCTTAGCGATGGCCTTTTCGCCGCCACCCAGGCGGGCTTTCTCACGCTGGGCGATGAGTTCTTTTACCTTTTCAAGTTGATTGCTCATTTCCTTCTTATCTGTTTAAAGGGTTCTCATTTCATACAGAGTTCGGTGAGGACTCCGTGTGTGGATTTGGGATGCAGGAAGGCGATGTGGAGGCCTTCAGCGCCTGGGCGCGGCTTCTTGTCGATCAGCTGCACACCTTTCGATGCGGCTTCGTCAAGGGCGGCCTGTACGTCGGGCGTAGCAAAGGCGATGTGATGGATGCCTTCGCCGCGCTTCTCGATGAACTTGGCGATGGTGCTCTCAGGGCTGGTAGGCTCCAGAAGCTCGATCTTCGTCTGGCCAAACTTGAAGAAGGCGGTCTTAACCTTCTGGTCTTCCACAACCTCGATGTTGTAACACTTAGCGCCCAATACTTCCTCGTAGTAAGGCAGCTGTTCCTCGATGCTCTTCACGGCGATGCCGAGATGTTCGATGTGGGTAATTTCCATTGTGACTTTGCTTTATTAGTGAATAATGTTAATGTGCGGGCAAAGGTAAGCGGCGGATTCAATTTCCTATTCGGTTTATCTCAAGAACAAAGACCAGCGGGGTAATTCCGTCCTTTTATCCTGCTTCTATCCGGCAAAATCTTATCGAAACGGCATACTTATCCTAACTTTTGTAGCACCAAAGCCCTGAAACCGCCTCGTGACAGTACCTCTGGAGAAAAAGAAGACCAGCCAACACCTCGTGGCAGCACCTCTGGGAAAAAAGGAGATCCGTCAATGCCTCATGACAGTACCTCTGGAGAAAAAGGAGGCCCGCCAGCACCTCGCGACAATAGGTCTATAAAAAAAGGAACCTCGAAACCTTGTTCATATTGTTCTATATCTGGAAATATGGTGCAAAATGAAGCATAGATTGATTATTCATTTTGAGATACGTATCTATCCTATATTCCGCCAATAGCTCATCTCAAAATAAGATCTAATCCGATCATACGCTACTATCTCATTCCAAAATACGTATCAAATACGTGATTCATATTCTATCTCATAAAAAAATGCAGTTCAATTCGAACACCCATCTTATAGCGTATTTCAAAATGAAGTATCTACATACCCTCATACGGACATATATTTTGAGATACACTTCAAACCTGATTTCATACACCTATATATCCTAAGATGAAGTATAAAACAAGGTCTCAATCTCTACCATATCTCGAAATATGATAGGATCAGAACCAGAAGATCGGCTTCTTTTTTTCCAAGAACTCCTGTCTCAAGGCATCGACAGGCCTCCTTTTTTTCCAGAAGTATTGCCACGAGGCACGGGCAGACGTCCTTTTCGCCCAAAAGTCTTGTCGTCAAGCACAGATGGGGCTTTTGGACAAAAAGAAATGCAGCGGAGCCTCGGTTTGGGCTACTTTTGGGCTGCAAACAGGCGATTTTTATACGTTATATAATGTGCGGGCCATGTAGAATGGGCCTATCAAAAGGAAGAATCAATGTCAACGAAAGAGAAGTATTGGAAGTATTCGCTCGTCACGCTCATTTTGGGGCTGGGGGCGCTGATTGTGGGTGAACTGTGGGCGTTTGTCAGCGGACTGCTGGGAGCGTTCACGATTTTTGTGCTCGTACGTGGGCAGATGATCACGCTGACAGAGCGGTGGCACTGGCCGCGGGTCTTGGCCACGGTGGTGGTGCTTATTGAGGTAGCCGTGATGATCCTGGGGCCGCTGACGCTGATTGGCTGGATGACGGTCGAACGGGTGCAGCATATCAACATGGACATTTCGGGTCTGCAGCAGATGGTGGACGACATTGACCGGCAGATCAAGCGGCGCTTCGGCTACGACCTCTTCACGTTCGACAATCTGACGATGGCCACGGGATACATGAGTCGCGGCGTGCAGTACGTGATCGGGCAGGTGAGCAGCATGGCGGTGACACTCGTCGTGCTCGTCTTCTTCCTCTATTTCATTCTGGTGGACTTCCGTCGCATCGAGCGCTATGTCTACGAGCTGCTGCCGTTCAAGGAGGAGCACCGGCTGCGGGTGGTTAACGAGATCTACCGGATGGTGCGGTCGAATGCCGTGGGAATCCCATTGCTGGCCATCGTGCAGGGACTGGTGGCCTACGCGGCATACCTTTTCTTCGACCTGCCGAGTGCACTGCTCTTTGCCGTCCTGACGTGCTTTGCGACGATTATTCCGATCATCGGGACGAGCATCGTGTGGGTACCGCTCGTTGTCTACCTGCTGATCCTTGGCCGATGGGTCGATGCGGCGGGTCTGGCGGCCTACTGCTCCATCATACTGATCAACATCGACAACGTGGTGCGCTTCATCCTCCAGAAACGTCTGGCCGACACTCACCCACTGATCACCGTCTTCGGTGTCATCCTCGGCCTGTCCCTATTCGGCTTCTGGGGCATCATCTTCGGCCCACTGCTGATCTCGATGTTCTTCCTGCTGGTCAACATCTTCAAGGAGGAGTATTTGGATGAAGAGGAATAACTCAAATAAGAAAGTGAAATATGAAAGATCTGACTACATCAGACATTGAGCGCCAAAACGTGCTCAACAACCGTTTCGCTGTCGATGAAATGCAACGACAGCTTGGGATAGAGGGTATGCTCTTTGAAGGAGAATACCGATTCACGAAAAAGATGATCGCAGATTTCTACGGCGTGGACGTCTCGACAATAGACCGATACTTGACCGCGTACGGCGATGAGCTGAAGCGCAATGGATATGTTTTATGTCAAGGTAAATCGCTTGAAGCGTTCAAGTTACAATTTGATCACCTCACAAATGAGGCGATCAAAACCAGACGACTCGGACTCTTTAATTTCCGTGCCTTCCTGAACATGGGCATGCTGCTGGCCGAGAGCGAGAAGGCCAAAGCAGTTCGGAGCCTGATCTTGGATGTGGTCATCGCCACCATCAACGAAAGGACGGGAGGCGGGACGAAATACATCAACCGAAGGGATGTGAATTACCTGACCGCGGCCATTACGGAAGAGAATTATCGCAAGAACCTGACCTCGGCCATCAACCAATATGTGTTCGGGCATCCGACCTACAAGTATGCTCAGGTGACGGATCTCATCTATGAAGCCGTATTCAGAGAGAAGGCCAAGGAGTATCGTAAGATTCTTCGCTTAGCACCGAAAGACAATGTCCGGCAGACGTTGTATGCAGAGGTGCTGCTCGTCATTTCATCGTTTGAAAACGGACTGGCTGCATACATAGAAGCACGTTTTAAGAAGAATGGCAGCGTCCCACTTACCATCGAAGACGTGGCGGAGCTTATTGACGAACTGTCCGAGCACCCCATGCAAAAGCCCTATATCCATGACGCCAGAACGAAGATGGCCTCTCGCGATTATAGTTTCCGCGATGCCTATCACGGGAATATAGCAGACTATCTGCGGGCCGTCACACCGGAGGAGTTCGAGCGATTCATCGGCGATCAGTCGGTTGATTTCGATCGGATCCTGGCCGAGAATAAAGACGTACTCAAACGTTTGAAGCAGGCGGAGGATGAATGAGGCGATCCGGTATATCGATTATGACGAGACGTTGGTAGTCTATCGTAAGATGATCTCAGCCAGCGACGGCGGATTCTCCGGTGTGCGCGACGAGGGTGGAATTCGAGCCACGTTGGAGTTCGTACGGAATGATGACTATTACCCCACGTTCACGGATAAGCTGTCCTACCTTGTCTTCACCTTCTGTTCAAGGCATTACTTCACGGATGGCAACAAGCGTATCGCACTGACCTTGGGGGCCTACTTCCTGCATAAGAACGAACGTTATTGGAACGCATGTGTCTTCATGAAGCAGTTTGAATCGATCATTTATCACATCGCGGCCTCGCATATCAGTTCTGACTTGTTGCTTCGCATGATGTATGCTTTCATGGCCGGCGAAGACTATGACGAGGCGCTGAAGTTGGATATAGCCCGTGCGACGAGCTTAGGAGAGTTAGGCGTACAAGGCGAAGACTACGACCGAGAGGAATCCAAGGAATAGGCACAGGGGGGCACACACCTTTATACGTACAGTCACGGCGGCGATGGGGAGCAGTTCCTTGTCGCCGCCGTTGCTTTATACCCAGCCCATCGCTGAATAAGAGTCCAATTCTCCGGCCGACACCTTTTTCCACCGACGATCATTACCCATCGAACCTCACTCCATCTTATTCATCTCTTCTCTTTTGAAATCTCCTATGAAGGGAAATATAGGCGGTGGAAACCGTTGATTGTTTTTGGGTGCTTTTGTTTGGCGGTATGGCTTATGAGCGTCGGCCGAGAGCTTTTCAAATGGATATAAACGCCATAGAAATGCGATTGCAAGCGGGCTTATCGGGGTTATGAACAAGCGGCGGAAAACGCTCTTAGGGAATTAAAAATGGGGGTGGGAGAGGGGAGAGAGCGGTGGAACGACAGGTGGAGAATGTGCGGAAGATTCTTCCAAAGTTTGTTTGGCGTTATGAGAAGTCTGTGAGCTTATGCAAGGCACTGAATCTTCCAAATCTATTTATGAGCAGTTCTTAACGAGGCTATCCCAGGAGAATCCACGGGGTTATACACACCTGCGGAAGGGGTTCGGTTAGGAGCAAAGATGTTTCACTTCAACCGAGGCGGTTCATCTACGAAAGCGGAGCTCAACTCGATGTCTTTGGTGAGCACTCCTCCGCTCCCCTGGTAAAGACTTTTTCCACCGGCAATCATCATGCACAACTTCATTTTGTCATTTCTGTTTTTTTGATTCTCTATAGTGGGGATGATAACCAGTGGAAAGCGTTGATTCTTTTTTCATCGATTATTTGGGTATCCGGGTTATGAGCGCTTGAGCGTACATTTTCAAACAGATATGAACGGCCTAAATGTGCTCCGGAAGCGACTTCATCTAAGTTATAAACACCCTGCGAATAACTTTTTGAGGGGATTAAATCGGACTGTGGAAAACCTCTTTCTCGGTGGATTTTCACGTGGAGAGTATGGGTACGATTTGTTGGAAATTTCTTTGGCAAAACGGGAAACAGCTCCTCTTATAGCGCATCTTGATTTCTCCAAATATCCTTTTCAGTAGTTGTAAACGAAGTTATAAGCAGGTTTTCAACCGGATAGAGAGGCCGTTGAGGCGCTATTTTGCAGGGATTTGGCCGCGGGCGTACCTTTGTAATCGTTATAAGTAGGAGTTACAAGCAAGATGAAGTTTGATTACGACGTGATCGTGGTGGGTGCGGGTCATGCCGGCTGCGAAGCGGCAGCAGCGGCAGCTGGACTGGGTTCGAAGACACTGCTCATCACCCGCGACATGAATAACATGGCTCAGATGAGTTGCAACCCCGCTGTGGGGGGCATTGCCAAGGGGCAGATCGTTCGTGAGATCGATGCCTTGGGGGGATGGATGGGCCGTGTGACAGATCGCACGACGATTCAGTTCCGTATGCTGAATCGGAGCAAGGGACCAGCTATGTGGAGTCCGCGTGCGCAGTGTGATCGCGCTCAGTTCGTGCGTGTTTGGCGTGAAACAATCGAGGGAATCCCGAACCTCTATCTCTGGCAAGACACCGTGAACCAGCTTCTGCTCGATGGGCAAGAGGTTTGCGGTGTTCGGACGCAATTGGGCGTTGAATTTCACGCTCGTTGTGTCGTGCTGACTAACGGTACGTTCCTGAATGGTCTGATGCACGTAGGGAGTGTTCGGTTTTCGGGCGGTCGTATGGCTGAGCCAGCCGTTACAGATCTCACGGAGCAGCTTGTCTCGCTCGGCTTCACTGCCGACCGTATGAAGACGGGTACGCCGGTCCGAATTGATGGTCGAAGCGTTCATTTCGAGGAACTTACAGAGCAAGCAGGAGATCTTGATCCATCTCGATTCTCCTATTTGGACAATGTACGAAGCGATCTGAAGCAGTTGAGTTGCTGGACGCTCTACACCAATCCGGCCTGCCACGAAGTGTTGCGTAGCGGACTTTCCGAGTCACCACTTTACAACGGTAGTATCAAGAGTATTGGTCCCCGTTACTGTCCCAGCATCGAAACGAAAATCATGCTCTTTGCCGATAAAACGCAACACCAGCTCTTTCTCGAGCCCGAGGGCGAGCGGACGAACGAATACTACTTGAATGGCTTCTCCTCGTCGCTTCCGTTCGATGTGCAGCTTCGGGCGCTACAACAGCTCCCCGCCTTTCGCGATATTCATCTCTATCGCCCTGGTTACGCCATTGAATACGACTTCTTCGACCCGACGGAATTACTCCACACGCTTGAGACGAAACGTATCTCGCGTCTATTCTTTGCCGGACAGATCAACGGGACAACCGGCTATGAGGAGGCAGCAGGACAAGGGTTAATAGCGGGTATCAATGCGCACTTACGTTGCCATTCGGAGGAGGAGACGTTTGTCTTACGGCGTGACGAGGCTTATATCGGTGTACTGATCGACGACTTAGTAACGAAGGGTGTCGACGAGCCGTATCGCATGTTCACCTCCCGCGCGGAGTATCGCATCCTATTGCGTCAGGATAATGCAGATATGCGTCTGACCGAGCGTGCCTATCGTTTGGGTTTGGCAGACGACTATCGCTATCGATTATTCTTGAGTAAGAAGCAAGCGTGCGAGGATGTGACAAACTTCATTCGATCTTTTTCTGTCACGCCCGAACGGGTGAATGATTTACTGCTGCGTTTGGGCACATCGCCGCTGGAGCATGCATGCAAGTTGGTCGATGTATTGTCTCGTCCACAGGTCAAATTCACAGATGCAATGAATGGCATATTTGAGTTCAGAGAAATCATTGACGCCATTTCCGCGAATTATAGAAATGAAGTTTTGGAGGCTGTGGAGATCGATGTAAAGTATGGGGGCTACATCAAACGCGAGCGATTAGTGGCCGATAAAATCTCTCGACTGGAAAATATACGGATCAAGGGGCGTTTCGATTATGCGTCCATACAATCGCTCACCATTGAGGCACGACAGAAGCTCGCCCGGATCAATCCAGAAACACTCGCTCAGGCGGGGCGAATTCCAGGTGTTTCACCGAATGACATCAATGTGTTGCTTGTATTGCTCGGTCGGTGAAACCTTGATTTGTTTCACGTGAAACAGGAAACATGGACTATGAACGATCGATTGAATTACATCACATCCCTACTCTCCACCATACCCGAGAAGCCCGGATGCTATCAGTATTACGACGCGAAGGGTACGGTGATCTATGTGGGTAAGGCTAAGAATCTACGCAAGCGTATCTCCTCGTACTTCCAAAAGGAGCACGAGAACAGGAAGACGCGCGTGTTGGTGAAGCAGATCTACGACCTTCGATACATCGTTGTCGATTCGGAGGCGGATGCGTTACTGTTAGAGAATAACCTAATCAAGCAGTATCGTCCGCGATACAATGTATTATTGAAGGACGATAAGACGTATCCTTCGATCGTCATCAAGAACGAGCCCTTCCCGCGAATCTTCCAAACGCGCAATATTATTCGCGACGGCTCGCTGTATTACGGTCCCTATTCATCTGTGCATTTTATCCGCACGCTATTACACCTGATCAAAGAGCTTTACCCTATTCGTAATTGTAAACATGCACTGACGCCCGAGGCAATCCACGCAGGTAAGTATAAAGTCTGCTTGCAGTACCATATCAAGCGTTGTAAGGCGCCATGTGTGGGGATGCAGTTGGCGGAGGAATACAACAGGAACATCGCCGACATCAAGGAGATCCTGAAGGGAAACAGCTCCAAGGTGAGCGAACTGTTGCTCGAACGAATGAAGGTGCTTGCTGAAGAGATGCGTTTTGAAGAGGCGCAAGAGGTAAAGCGACAGTATGATTTGGTGGAAAGTTTCAGGCTGAAATCTACCGTTGTGCCGATGCTTCACAACGTGGACGTGTTCTCGTTGGACGAAAACGAGACGTCCTTTTTCATCAATTACATGCATGTTGGGAGCGGTGCAATCGTTCAGGTCTACACGATCGAGTATCAAAAGAAACTCGACGATGAACAGAAAGAATACGTCCTGGGGCTGGGTATTGTAGAGATGCGTGAGCGCTTTCGGAGCCATGCAAACGAGATTATTGTGCCGTTTATTCCTGAAGGCGTCTTCCCGGAAGGGATCAGCTTTACCGTTCCGCAAAGGGGGGATAAGCGGAAGTTGCTCGAGCTTTCACTTCAAAATGCGAAGCAGTATAAGGTGGATAAACTGAAGCGATCGGAGAAATTCAACCCGGAGCAACGTGCGACACGTCTGTTGACTACGATCCAAAAGGATTTGCATTTGCCCGTTTTACCGATGCAAATAGAGTGTTTCGACAACTCGAATATCCAGGGGACGAACCCCGTGGCTGCTTGTGTAGTGTTCAAGAAGGCGAAGCCGTCGAAGAAGGATTACCGCCATTTCCATATCAAAACCGTCGTGGGGCCTGACGACTTTGCTTCGATGCGAGAGATCGTCACACGGCGCTATACACGACTTCTGGAGGAGAAGGCACCGCTACCGCAGTTGATCATTATCGACGGGGGCAAGGGGCAGTTGAATGCGGCTACGGAGGTGCTTCGTGAGCTGAATCTGTTAGGCAAGATCACCATTGTTGGGTTGGCTAAGCGGCTTGAGGAAATCTTTTACCCCGGCGATCCGTTTCCGCTCGTGCTCGACAAGACGTCTGAAACGCTGAAAGTGATCCAGCATTTGCGCGACGAGGCGCACCGCTTTGGCATCACTTTTCACCGGCATATGCGCAGCAAGGGGCAGATCGTCTCCGAACTGGATACGATAAAAGGCATCGGGGAGAAGACGAAAGAGGCGCTGCTGAAGAAATACAAAAGCGTGAAGCGTATTCGAGAGGCACCGTCCGCGGAGCTCGAAGAGCTGATCGGAAAGAAAAAGGCCGCGTTGGTAGCCGAGGGATTAGGTATGGAAGTGCGTTGACGGTTGTCAATGGGTTGCTCCCCCGAGTTTTCTGCCCATTGACAGCAGTCAGAGGCATCTAAAATGCGTTTTTTATCCCATTGACAGCAGTCAGAGGCACCTAAAACGCATTTTTCACCCCATTGACAGCAGTCAGAGGCATCTAAAACGCGTTTTTTATCCCATTGACATTAGTCAGAGGCATCTAAAACGCGTTTTGCATGCCATTGACAACAGTCAATGAGTGATCTGTTAAGGATTTTAACGGGAAGAATGTATTAGACGATCATAATAATAGAAGAGAGAAGATGAGAACCATAGTGCAACGCGTACGAGAGGCCTCCGTGGTCGTAGACGCAAAGTGTGTGGCTGAGATAGGGCAGGGGATGCTGCTTTTGGTGGGTTTCGAGGATGCGGACACGCCGGACGACTTGGAGTGGACGGCCCAAAAGGTGGCCAACCTGCGCATTTTCGACGACGCAGAGGGCGTGATGAATCGCTCCGTGAAGGATGTGGAGGGCGAGCTGCTCGTCGTTAGTCAGTTCACGCTTTACGCCTCTGTAAAGAAGGGCAATCGGCCCTCGTATATCCGCGCCTCGAAGCCGGATATTGCCATTCCGCTCTATGAATCGTTTTGCGAAACGATGAGCCAATACTTGGGAAAACGGGTAAAGACGGGCATCTTCGGCGCCGATATGAAGGTGTCGCTTGTGAACGACGGCCCCGTGACGATTGTTATAGACACGAAGCATAAGGAATGAACGAGATGGAAAATCTGACGATAAGAGACGTGCAACGCCGCGTCGACGACTGGATCAAGACCTACGGCGTACGCTACTTCAGTGAGCTGACGAACATGGCCATCCTTACCGAAGAAGTGGGAGAGGTGGCGCGTATCATGGCCCGTCGATATGGCGAACAATCGTTTAAAGCCAGCGATGCGAAGCATGATTTGGCCGACGAGATGGCCGATGTGCTGTGGGTTTTGGTCTGTCTGGCTAACCAGACGGGCGTCGACCTGACCGAGGCTTTCGAGAGGAACCTGAAGAAGAAAACCGAACGTGACAACGAGAGGCATTTACACAATCAAAAACTACAATAGGATGAACAGAAACGAACACGAACATCACCACGACTGCGACTGCCATCATCACCACGATGAGGAGGAGATGGCGGATAAGTATCACGAATGCTTCAACCGCTTTCAGCCCGCTCTGACAGACGCGGAGGTGGCCGAAAAGACAGCCCAATTGCTGGCTGAAAAGGCGCCTAAGTACTTCACGGACGACACGCTGAAGCAGCTCCATGGCCTGATCGACCTCACCACGCTGACCACCTTGGATACGAAGGATTCCGTCTGGCAGATGGTCGATAGGGAGGTCAATCAGTGGGAGGGCACCCGCCCGGATGTACCCCATGTGGCGGCCGTGTGTACGTACCCCAATTTCACCGAAACCGTTCGGCAGGCCTTACAAGTCAAGGACGTTTCGATAGCTGCCGTAGCGGCCGGATTCCCCGCCTCGCAGACCTTCCCGGAGGTCAAGATTGCGGAGGTCGGTATGGCCGTCCTGGCCGGTGCAGACGAGATTGATGTGGTCATGAACCTGGGGCTTTTCAAGGAAGAAGCCTACGAGGAGCTGACCGACGAATTGCAGGAGATCAAAGAGAGCTGTCGCGGTGCACGGCTGAAGGTGATCCTTGAGACGGGCGCTTTGGCGTCGGCCGAGGAGATCCACCGAGCTACCATCTTGGCCCTCTATTCGGGCGCTGACTTCGTCAAGACGTCTACGGGCAAGGGCTATCCTGGTGCCACGCCTGAAGCCGTCTACACCATCTGCCGTGTGCTGAAGCAATACCAAAAGATCAGTGGGCGACGCGCTGGCCTGAAGGTCTCCGGAGGCGTACGCACGGCCGAGGACGCGGTGAAGTATTACACCCTCGTCCGGGAGTTGCTTGGAGCCGAATGGGTGCATAAAGACACCTTCCGCATCGGCGCCAGCAGCCTCGTACAAGACATTCGCAAGAGATTATAGATCACACAATAGATATATAACCATTAGACAAAAGAGAAGAAGATGAAAAAGTTGATTACATGCTTATGCATGGCCCTTGCGGCGACACTGGGAAGTGCCACCCTGAAGGCACAATATGGCCCCCTACCCGGCGGTGGTTATGGGAATAGCTCGATAAATTGGAAGTATGAGACCGCCACGCGCACCTTGACCCTCACGGGTTATGGCCGCATCCCGGACTATTCCAACCTTCAGCCCGCACCGTGGGCCAAGCACCGGGCCGAGATCAAATCGATCGTTATCGGGAGCGGTATCACAAGCATCGGCGAGTACGCTTTTGCAGGGAGTAGCACCCTGACCTCGGTGCAGATCCCCGCTGGCGTGACGCAAATCGAGGATTACGCCTTTGCGAATTGCTCTGCCCTGCCTGCCATTACGCTGCCGATTGGCGTGACTAAAATCGAAGAAGGAGTCTTCCTCAATTGCTCCTCGCTGCGTTCCGTTACGCTGCCGCAGGGTATGCAGAAGGTGGGCGACGGCGCCTTTGCGAACTGTACCTCCCTGCCCTCCATCACGCTGCCCCTCGGCCTGCGTGAGATTGAAAAGGGTGCTTTCTCGGGCTGTACCTCCTTGGCCTCCGTCTCTTTCCCCGCGGCTGGCCTCACGGACATTGACGAGGGCGCCTTCTACGGCTGTACGGCCCTGAAGGCCGCCACGCTCCCGCTCGGCCTGCGTGAGATCGATAAGAACGCCTTCTGGGGTTGCACATCCTTGACGAATGTCTCTATCCCCGCCAGTGTGACGGAGATTAAGAGTGGTGCCTTCGGTGGGTGTACAGGCCTGCGCAGCGTGACCGTAGGGTGGACCGTTCCGCCTATGCCGCGTTATCCGATCTTCCCGTCCGTACCCGTAGCCAACGTGCAGCTGAATGTTCCTCGGGGAACAGAGTCGACGTATCGCTCGATGCCCGTCTGGAACGAGTTCCTGAAGATCGGCACCGTGGCCAACGCCGAGGTGGACGGTCGCCAGATCTACACCACCGACAGAGTGCTTTACCTCACGCTTCCGCAGCCGGAGCTTGTCCGCATCTTCGACGTTAGCGGTCGACTGTTGCAGACGTTCAGCGCTCCCGCTGGCTCCTCCACCCTCCGCCTGAAGGCTGGCTACCACATCGTCCAAGTGGGCGACACGGCCGAGAAGGTGTACGCGGACTAAGAAGCAAAAAAGCAAAGAATGAAGCCGGGTACTGGTTCGGAGCGCTCCGTCCGGTACCCGGCTTTTCGTTTGGTAGGAATCTTCGATGGTTTTGGCTTCTAAACGGTTTTTGGAGTCCCAGACAGGCCACATGCGTCAAAAGATCTGGCCCCTAGGATGCTGCTTTGATCTTCGATTTTCTATGTTTGCGCCCGCAACGAGTAATACAACGATTTCAAGATGGATACCTCTTATTTCCGGAATAAGTTATTGGGTCTGCAGGACTACATGATGAACTTTGCGCTCACCCTCACGGCCGATCGCGAAGATGCGATGGATCTGACGCAGGAGACGTCGCTCCGTGTCTTGGACAACCTGGAGAAGTACACGGACAACCGCAACTTCAAGGGCTGGGTGTTGACCGTGATGCGGAACATCTTCATCAATAACTACCGCCGTGTGCTGCGCTCGCAGACGGTTGTGGAGCAGGACATCGACCTCTATCACCTCGAGGCCACTACCGAATCGAGCATCGAGACGCCCGAGAGTGCTTGTCGACTGCAGGAGATCACGAAGGCTATCGGCGAGCTGAACGACGAGCTGCGTGTGCCCTTCACCATGTACGTCAGTGGCTATCGCTATAACGAGATTGCCGATGCGCTGGGCATCCCCTTGGGGACGGTCAAGAGTCGCATCTTCTTTGCCCGTCAGGCGCTCAAGACGAAGATCGAAGAGAACTGAACCTTGTAATAACGAAAAGTGAGAACAGTCCTGCCGGACAGTGGGAGAGGGGGAATCAGATCCTTTTTTCTCGCGTCCGGCAGGACCTTTTTGTGTGGTGTCTCATTGTCTCACTGTCTCATTACCTTCTTTTCTTCCCTTGATAGAAGAAAAGAAGCAAAAGAAGATCAAGGCGTCAGGGACGCCAGCCAAGTTTTCTTGGTACTTCAAGACCTTAGGGACGCCAGCCAAGTTGGCCTGGTACTTCAGGACCTCAGGGATGCTGGCCAAGTTGACTACCGCACAATTCTTGCTACCATCTCCTTGAGCTCCGTGAGGAAGGCCGAGGCTTCGTAGCTGCCTTGCTCGATGCCGCGGAGCTTACGCTCCCATTGGCCCGTCAGCTCGGGGCTCTTCAGCAGCTCCTCGTGGATGGTGTCGATCAGGCTGACACCCGTCGGGGTGGCCACCAAATGCTTCCGCTCACGGCGGATATAATCGCGCTTGAGCAGTGTCTTGATGATGTTCGCACGCGTGGAGGGTCGGCCGATGCCATTCTCCTTCATTGCTTCACGGAGTGCCTCGTCGTCCACGAAACGGCCGGCCGTCTCCATGGCCCGGAGCAGCGTGGCCTCGGTGTAGGGCTTTGGCGGGGTGGTCTGTTTCTCTACGAGCGATGGCCGATGTGGCCCGCTCTCGCCTTTTCGGAAGGCTGGCAGCACGGATTCTTCCGCCTCTTCCTCCTCCGCCTTCTCTTCCTTCTTGCTGCCCTCCCGCTCGAAGACGGTGCGCCATCCTGGCTTCAGAATCTGCCGACCGGTGGCTCGGAAATCGACCTCGGCAGAGGCGCCCGTGACGGTCGTTGTTGCGACCTCACAGTCGGGATAAAAAGCGGCAATGAAACGTCGTGCCACAATGTCGTACACCCGTCGCTCATCGGCCGAAAGCCCTGCTGGTGCGGCCGTACCGGTGGGGATGATGGCGTGGTGATCCGTCACCTTCTTGTTGTCGAACACCCGCTTATTCTTCGCGATCGGTGCAGCGGTGAGTGGTGCGGTCAGGGCGGCGTAATCGGTCATCCCTTTCAATATTCCGGACACCTTCGGGTGAAGATCTTCGCTGAGGTACGTCGTGTCCACGCGCGGGTAGGTGGTCACCTTCTTCTCATAGAGAGATTGGATCAGGCGCAGTGTCTCCTCGGCTGAGAGCGAGAAACGGCGGTTGCACTCCACCTGCAGCGAGGTCAGGTCGAAGAGCTTCGGGGGCGCCTCACGGCCCTTCTTTTTCGTGACATCGGTCACGGTGAACGGCTGCCCCTCGATGGCACGCAGCAGCGCCTCGCCCTCCTCCTTCTTTGCGAACCGTCCGCGGGAGGCCGTGAAGGTGACATCGCGATAGACGGTCTTCAGCTCCCAAAACGGCTCCGGCCGGAATGCCTCGATCTCGCGCTGCCGACGGACGATCAGGGCCAGCGTGGGCGTCTGCACCCGTCCGATGGAGAGCACGCGTCCGGGCCCACCGAAGCGTAGGCTGTAGAGTCGTGTGGCATTCATGCCCAGGAGCCAGTCGCCGATGGCGCGCGCCAGACCCGCCTCGTAGAGTCGTTGGTAGGCCGAGGCGTCCTTGAGTCGGTGGAAGCCCTCGCGGATGGCCTCCTCCGTGAGCGATGAGATCCAGAGCCGTTTCACGGGGCACTGGCAACGCGCCTTCTGCATTACCCAACGCTGAATCAGTTCCCCCTCCTGACCCGCGTCGCCGCAGTTGATCACCTCGTCAGCCTTCGCGATGAGAGCCTCCAGCACGCGAAACTGCCGCATGCAATGCTCCTCCTCGATCAGCTTGATGCCGAATCGTGGCGGGATCATCGGTAGGCAGCGCATATCCCAGCGTTTCCACGCCGGCGTGTAGTCGCCCGGATCCTTCAGCGTGCAGAGGTGGCCGTAGGTCCATGAGACCACGTAGCCGTTGCCCTCATAAAACCCATCTCGCCGCGTGTTTGCCCCCAGCACACGCGCAATCTCCAGAGCCACGCTCGGCTTCTCCGCAATGCAAAGTCTCATTCTCTGTGTTATGATACGTGTTAGGCGTGCAAAGGTGCATCGATCGGGCGGCCTCACCGAGGCAGTCTCACCGAGCCAAGGAAATTGGTCAGGTATCCGGCCAACTTCCCCGACCTCGGTGAGGCCTTGATCTTCTTTTGCTGCTTTTCTTTCATCAAGGGAAGAAAAGCAGGTAGAGAAACGCCCCGTAATTCCCGATTTAGGCCCATTGCTAAGAAGAAACACGCCGTAATTCAGGATTACGGGCCTGTTTCTAGGAAGAAATACGCTGGAATTCCGGATTACAGGCCTATCTCATCCAAGCGACAAGCCCTTTTTGCACCGGGCAGCATACATTCCCAAGCGAGAGACACAGAAAAAAGGCTCCCCATCAGCCATACACGACCGACAAGAAGCCTCTGTTCTATCCTCCACCCTCTACCCTCTACCCTCTACCCTCTATCCTCTACTCACAGATCCTTACTCCCGAACGACAGCGGAAGCAGCGCCTCGGCCGACTCCACGCAGCAATACTCCGTCCGTCCGCAGAGGTAGATACGGATGGATTGCCCGTAGCGATGCTCCACCTCCGAGATCACCTGCCGACAGCCGCCACACGGACTGATCTTGTCCTGCACCACGCCATCCTTCATGGCCACCACATACAGCGCCCGCACCGCTACGTCCGGATACTGCGCCCCGGCCGTGAACAGGGCCGTCCGTTCGGCACACAATCCCGAGGGATAGGCTGCATTCTCTTGATTACTGCCCGGCACCAGTCGTCCGTCAGCCAGCTCCACGGCCGCCCCGACGTGAAATCCCGAGTACGGAGCGTACGCCCGCTCGGCCGCCGCAAGTGCCACATCCATGCCTCGACGTTCGTCCGCCGTGAGCTCCTTGATACGCCCCCTTTGGAGACGTATTTCAATCCTTTCTTCTCGCATATTTTAGGGTCTTTGGTTGGGCCAACGAAGGTAGCCCGATTTTCCTAACAGGTTAAGGGCGTTCTGGTTATTTTCTATCTTTGCGCCGATTCCTAAAAGAGACGGCCCCGATGATCCCTCGATGTATCCGATACTTTATTCTCATTTTCTATACAGGCTTCACGATCGTAGCGGCAGGCCATGCCGAGCGAAAGCGACACCCTGCTTATGAGAAATACATTACCCAATACGGCTATATTGCCGTACAACAGGGTGATCGATACAACATACCCCCCAGCATAACCCTCGCACAAGCGCTGCATGAATCTGGCGCAGGGCTTTCACGCCTCTCTTTAGAGTCCAACAACCATTTCGGAATCAAGTGCCACAAAGACTGGAAAGGCGCACGTACCTATTGGGACGACGATCTCAAGGACGAATGCTTTCGCAAATACAACAACGTGGCCGAATCCTATGAAGATCACTCCCGTTTCTTAGTCGACAAAAAGCGCTACAGCAAACTCTTCCTCCTCCGCAAGACAGACTATCGCGGATGGGCCAAAGGCTTGCAAGAATGCGGCTACGCCACCGATCGCGCCTATGCCAACAAGCTGATCAAAATGATCGAAGACTATGAACTCTATCTCTTTGACACCGGCAAAAGGATAGCGCGTGAAGTCCAGGAGAAAACGAGAAACGAACAGCCTCGAACAACGCCTACCACGCCCAGTCAGAAGCCCTCTACCCGACCCCTTACCGAGCCGGGGAAGAAAGAAGGCACCTTCTTCGAACGTCTATTCGGCAAAAAGAAGGCCGAGCAGCCTCAACCCTCATCACCAGACGAGAAGGGTCTGAAACCCCGTGACGTCTACAAGACGGGTGGCCTACTCTATACCATCGCACGCTACAACGACACCTTCGATCGGATCGCTCAGGATCTCGGCTTCACAGCACGCGAACTGGCACGATTCAACGAATCACCCGAGAACTTCTCCCTGCGACGGGGGGATATCGTTTACCTGGAGAAAAAGAAGAAACGGGCCGATATGCCCCATCTTTATCATCAGGTGCAGATCGGAGAATCTATGCACAGCATTTCTCAGTACTACGGCATACAGGTTAGTACGCTCTATGCCCTGAACGAGAAAAACCAAAGTTATGTGCCCCGAGAGGGAGAGACACTTAAACTCAGATAATAGAACTTTCATACATGATGCGCCCACGTACATTATCACTATATCGTCTTGCCGTTATTATAGGCTGTATTACGCTTGCCAGTAGCCCCGTGCTCGTCGAACGCATGGAGGCTGGCAAAACAGAAGTTCGAAATTTGGATGCTTGTGAAGAGTATATCCAGGCTTATCATCAGGCTGCTATCCATCAGCAGACCAGACATCGTATACCTGCCAGTATTACCTTGGCACAGGGTATCCTTGAATCGAGCGCAGGGAAAAGTTACCTGGCGATTCAGGGTAACAACCACTTCGGTATCAAATGCGGAAACTGGACGGGTGACTATCTCTATAAACAAGATGGATGATGGTCGCTTGGAACGCTTTCGTAAGTACACCTCCGTAGAACAATCCTACGAAGATCACTCGCACTTCATCGCTGACAGAGCGCACTACAAGTCGCTCTTTGAGCTCAAGCCAACAGACTATGTGGGTTGGGCGCATGGATTGAAACGATGTGGTTACGCCTCCGATCCCAAGTATGCCAGTAAGCTGATCGAGCTGATTGAGCGTTACGAGCTGCACGCCTATGACCTGGCCAGTGCCTCGTCCTCCGAACCCATCGCCTCGAGACCCGCAAGGAGCGTCTCCACACCATCGGCACCGGCCAAGCGTCCCGCCACCTCACCCGAGGTAAAGCCGGAGCGCAAGAAACCTGCGGAAACTAAACCCGCTGCCGCCACGCAACGTGAGCCGGGAACGAAGCCCACAGCCCACGGTATCAAGGTGCCCAAGAAATCGAAACCGGAAGCGGCCGCACCCAAAGCTCAAAAAGAGCCAGCTGCCCAACCTGCTCCGGCGAAACCTGCACCGAAAAAGGAAGCTGCTCCAGCTGCTAAACCAGCCCCTGCTCCCAAAGCAGATGCTCCTAAGCCTGCCGCGAAACCCGCAGCCGATCCGAAAGCTGCGGCCGCCAAGAAGCCAGCTCCGGCTGACGCTAAGAAACCGGCTCCTACCCCCAAAGCAGATGCTCCCAAGCCTGCTGCGAAACCCGTCGCCGATCCGAAAGCTGCGGCTGCCAAGAAGCCAGCTCCGGCTGACACTAAGAAACCGGCTTCTGCCCCGAAAGCGTGGACTCCCAAGCCTACTGCGAAACCAGCTGCCGATCCGAAAGCCGCTGCTGCGAAAAAGCCAGCTCCGGCTGACACTAAGAAACCGGCCTCTGCCCCGAAAGCGTGGACTCCCAAGCCTACTGCGAAACCCGCAGCCGATCCGAAGGCCGCTGCTGCTGTAAAAAAGCCTGCGACTGCCGTCAAGAAGTCAGCCATAGCCAGCGCCAAGAAACCGGTGGCGACGAAGAAAGCCGTCTCCCCACCCGCCGCGAAGAAGCCTGCCCCGACACCGAAGAAACAGTCAGGTAAGCTCGTGGCATCGTCGGAGAAGTCTAAAGCGACTCCAACGAAAAAGGTCACTCCTAAAGATCAGCGCGCGCCGCAGGCAAAGAAGCCTGCGGCTTCTGTCGTTAATAAGGCGAAGACTCCCGCTGCTAAGCCGGCCGCCAAACCGACTGCCGCTAAGCCCGCCGCTAAACCGGCCACAAAGTCTGCTGCCAAACCAGCAGCCAAAGCCACTGCCGCAAAGCCGACGGCTAAGCCTGCAGCCAAGACGGCTCTCGTCAAGAAGACTACCCCTCAGGCTTCTCAGAAAAAAGAACCCAAAACACCGCAGAAAACGTCTACCCTCAGAAGACAAAACAATAATGAGCGACCAACGGTACACACGGCGCGGCGTCAGCGCTTCGAAAGAAGACGTGCATAACGCCATCCGACGCATCGACAAGGGCCTTTTCCCGAAGGCCTTTTGCAAAATCATCCCTGACATACTGGGTGCTGATCCTGCTTACTGCAACATCATGCACGCTGATGGCGCCGGCACTAAGTCGGCGCTTTCTTATCTATACTGGCGCGAAACGGGCGACCTCAGCGTCTGGAAGGGCATTGCACAGGACGCGCTGATCATGAACATCGACGACCTGCTTTGCGTCGGCGCCACGGACAACATCCTTGTCTCAAGCACCATCGGGCGTAACAAACTGTTGATCCCCGGCGAGGTGATCTCAGCCATCATCAACGGCACAGACGAGCTGCTGTCCGAGCTGCGTGAGATGGGCATCGGCGTTTACGCCACGGGCGGTGAGACGGCCGACGTGGGCGATTTGGTACGCACGATCATTGTCGATAGCACCGTCACCTGCCGCATGCGCCGCGCCGATGTGATCGACAATGCGCGTATCCGCCCTGGCGACGTCATCGTCGGATTGGCCTCTTTCGGTCAAGCCTCCTATGAGCATGCCTACAACGGCGGCATGGGCAGCAACGGACTCACCAGCGCGCGCCATGATGTCTTCGCCCACTACTTGGCCGAGAAATACCCCGAGAGTTTTGACGCCGCCGTTCCTGACGATCTCGTTTACGCCGGTGGTCTCCGCCTCACGGACGCCATCGAAGGCCTCAACGTAGATGCCGGCCGCCTCGTCCTCTCTCCCACGCGCACCTACGCTCCCGTCGTCAAGGCCCTGCTCGACGCCATGCGCCCCGAGATCCACGGCATGGTGCACTGCTCTGGCGGTGCGCAGACGAAGATCCTCCACTTCATCGGCGACGACATGCGCGTCGTCAAAGACAACCTCTTCCCCCTACCGCCCCTCTTCCGCATCATCCGCGAGCAGAGCGGCACAGACTGGGCTGAGATGTACAAAGTCTTCAACATGGGCCACCGCATGGAGGTCTACTTAGACGCCCAGCGAGCAGAAGAAGTCATCGCCCTCAGTCGATCGTTCGGCATCGACGCCCGCATTGTGGGTCGCGTAGAGTCTGCTGAGCGAAAGGAATTGATCATCCGCAGTGAGTTTGGGGAGTTCCGGTATTGAAAGTGTTTGCAACACCGTTGCAAGTCCCGCGAAAAACTTTTTGACGTTTGCAACACCGTTGCAAGTCTCACGAAAAACTTTCTGGCGTTTGCAACACTGTTGCAAGTCCCGCGAAAAACTTTCTGGCGTTTGCAACACCGTTGCAAGTCCCGCGAAAAACTTTCTGGCGTTTGCAACACCGTTGCAAGTCTCACGAAAAACTTTCTGGCGTTTGCAACACTGTTGCAAGTCTCACGAAAAACTTTCTGGCGTTTGCAACACTGTTGCAACCACTTCCGGAAGATGGAAGAGGTAGAAATCAGAAGAAAGATGGACCTTTGGACCAGTTTATCAACATAGATATCAAACAATAGAAATAAGAATATGAGTAAACTGAACGTGATTATCCATACAGATAATCCACATGATCATCAAAAGGTAAGGAAGGGCAAGTTGGATTGTGTGATGACCGTGCTTTCGCGTCGCTTTTGCGAAATAGCCGACCTCTCCAAAATCGAAGAAATGAATCGCCCCTGTCTCTATTTGCTCGTGGATGAGGGAAGAAAAGCCTATATCGGGCAGACAGGTCATTTTAGAGACCGTGGAAAAACTCATGTAAGGAATAAGGAATGGTGGACGCGGGCATACGTCTTTGTTTCGGGTTCCAACCAATACGACCAAGCCAGCATTACATATTTAGAGTATCTGGCTATTCGCGAAGGATTGGCAACCGGGGCGTATGACTTGTCGGAAAACGGGCAAAGGCCGACGAAACCGATTTTGCAAGAGGGGGATAGCTCTGAGTACGACAAAATATTTGAGGAGATCAAGTTTTTTCTCGAATACGAGCGATGCTTTGTCTTTACAAAGATGAGCGCGCAAGCAGATGCTTCTTTGCAGGAAGAGATAACGTTTTCAATAGAGTCTACTGCTTCGAAATCAGTTACCGAAGCGGTTTCATCAGAGCCTATCGAACCGAAGCCGGCTGCTAAAACATTTTCAATAGAGGCTGTTGTACCGCGGTCAACCGATAAAACCGTTTTGCCTGCTCCCGTTACGCCGCAACCGGTCGTCAAAACGTTTTCACTAGACACCAGCGTGTCGCGGCCGGTTGCCAATCAGCCCCCATTGTTCTTCTTAAAACATACCAAGCAAACTTGTGTGGCACGAGGCTATCCGCTGAATGACGGGACGAAGTCTTTCGTCGTACTGAAAGGATCAGAGATCTCAGTAAAAGAGAGCAACACTAAAGGCGGCAGTGCACGAGTCGAGATGTTGAAGCATTGCACGCTGTGCGGTGATGAGAAATATGTACTCAATGAGGATCTTGTATTCAAAACTCCGAGCGGAGCCTCCGGCGCCTGCTTGGGGCAAAGCAGCAACGGCTATGATGTATGGAAAACTGAAGCAGGTGTGACGCTCAAATCGTATTTGGAAAACCTTCAACAAACAGACGCTTAAATGAACGCTAACCCCATCCTTCAAAAGCTCGACGGCCTTACGGCTCGTTTCGAGGAAGTGTCTACGCTGATCACTGACCCCGAGGTCATCGCTGATCGCAACCGCTTCGTGCGGCTGACCAAAGAATACAAAGGCCTCGAGGAATTGCTGTCCGCAAAACGCGACTACGAACAACTGTTGGCCAACCTCGACGAGGCGCGAAGCATCGTCATGAACGACGACGATCCAGACCTCAAGGAGATGGCCCGCGAAGAGATCGCGGCCGGTGAGGAGCGTCTGCCCGCTCTGGAAGAGCAGATCAAGCTCATGCTCGTTCCCGCCGATCCGGAGGACGCTAAGAACGCCATCGTCGAGATTCGCGGCGGCACGGGCGGCGACGAGGCCGCACTCTTTGCCGGCGACCTCTATCGGATGTACGCCAAATACTGCGAGGTAAAGGGCTGGGGGGTGGCCGTGTCGAGCGTCAGCGAGGGTACCTCGGGCGGATTTAAGGAGATCATCTTCACCGTCACGGGCGACAACGTGTACGGCACGCTCAAATACGAGTCGGGCGTGCACCGCGTGCAGCGTGTGCCGCAGACCGAGACGCAGGGACGCGTCCACACGTCGGCGGCTACCGTGGCCGTTTTGCCCGAGGCCGACGAGTTCGACGTAGAGATCAACGAGGGCGAGATCCGTTGGGACACCTTCCGCAGCAGTGGCGCGGGCGGACAGAACGTGAACAAGGTGGAGTCGGGCGTCAGGCTGAACTATACGTGGCGCAACCCCGTCACGGGCGAGTCGGAAGAGATCCGCATCGAGTGTACCGAGACGCGCGACCAGCCGAAGAACAAGGAGCGCGCTCTCTCGCGCCTCCGCTCCTTCATCTACGACCGCGAGCACAGCAAATACATGGACGACATTGCGTCGCGCCGCAAGACCATGGTCTCCACCGGCGACCGTTCGGCCAAGATCCGCACCTATAACTTTCCCCAAGGTCGCATCACTGACCACCGCATCAATTACACCATCTATAACCTCCCCGCCTTCATGAACGGCGACATTCAGGACTGTATCGACCGCCTCACGATCGCCGAAAATGCTGAACGCATCAAGGAGAGCGAGCTGTGATAGCTAAAAACGAAAAGGGAAAAACGAAAAACGACGAGTACCCGGCCGAGCTTCCCCGGCCTCGGCAAAGGCCTTGACTTTCTTTTCGTCTCCTTTTCTTGTGTCAAGACAAGAAAAGGAGAAATGAAGGGATCTTCTTTTCTTCTCTTAATGGAAGAAAAGAAGCAAAAGAAGATCAAGGCAGCAGGGCTGCCGGCCAATTATGCCGGAGCCCCGAAAGACTATCTCCCGAGAAAATTCAAAATGACATAGCCACATGAATAAGAACGAACTCATCCAGAATATCCGCCGCAAGAAATCCTTCCTCTGCGTCGGGCTTGACACGGATCTGAAGAAGATCCCGCCGCATTTGTTGAATGACGACGACCCGATCTTCGCTTTCAACCGCGCCATCATCGACGCCACGGCCGAATACACCATCGCGTATAAACCCAACCTCGCCTTCTACGAGTGCGCCGGCGCACGCGGCTGGTTGGCCTTCGAGAAGACCGTTCGCTACCTCCGCGAGCATCATCCGGACACGTTCCTCATCGCCGACGCCAAACGCGGCGACATCGGCAACACATCTGCCCTCTACGCCCGCACCTTCTTCGAGGAGACCGACGTGGACGCCCTCACCGTCGCGCCCTACATGGGCGAAGACAGCGTCACGCCTTTCCTCGGTTACGACGGTAAGTGGGTCGTGCTGCTCGCCCTGACGTCGAATAAAGGCTCGGCGGACTTCCAGCTCACAGCTTCGGCCGACGGCGAACGCCTCTTTGAGCGCGTCCTCAGGCAGTCGCAAGAGTGGGCCGACGACGAGCGGATGATGTACGTCGTCGGAGCCACGCAGGGACGCATGTTTGAGGACATCCGTCGCATCGTCCCGCGGCACTTCCTGCTTGTGCCCGGCGTTGGCGCACAAGGGGGATCGCTCGACGAGGTCTGTCGCTATGGTATGAATGCGGACTGCGGACTGATCGTCAACTCCTCGCGCGCCATCCTCTATGCCGACCGCACCGAGGCCTTCGCCGCGGCTGCCGCTCGCGAAGCTCGCGCCGTACAGCAGCAAATGGCAGCCTACCTGTGAGATACAGGTCAATGGTAATCATGACCCAACGGCAACAGGTATCCGGCTAAGTTGGCCGGCGTACTTGGCCGAACTTCCTAGCCCCGGCTGGGGCCTTTTCTTTCATCAAGGGAAGAGAAGAAGATTTCATCAAGGAGAACGAAAACGAAAAGTCCTGCCGAAAGGGGAGCAAAAGGCTCTCTGCGGGCAGGACTTTTTTCTGGGTGTGATACGCCATTTTCTCAGCCAATGGAGCCATTCGATGATATGAAAGTGATCTACAATCGCCTCGTGCCCTTTCGCGGCTTCACGGCCATCAATCTGATGGGCGTCGTGTTCGCGAGGGTGGAATATCGGCCACTCTCGACGGCCATCCTTAGGCACGAGGCCATCCACACGGCGCAGATGAAGGAGACAGCCTTCCTTGGCTTCTACCTGATCTATATCTCGGAATGGCTGTGGGGACTGTTGCGCAGGCAGAGCTCCCTCGCGGCCTATCGGGCTATCCGCTTCGAACGCGAGGCCTACCGCTACATGGCTGATCCGAGCTACCTCACCCGGCGGCACCCCTATGCGTGGGCTTCAATGAGCTAATGATGATGATCAGGGGATAGCCTCTCGGTCATCGTGCAAGCCACCTTGCACAACGGCTGCAAGCCTGCTTAAGAGCGTCTCTTAAGTCTGCGTTGTGAGAGACGCAACAAAAAGGGTCCGCACATGCATACGCTCCCATCCTGTAGCCATCCGTTTTTAGCTTTTCGTTTTTAGATGATCTGTTGATCCGTTGATCAATGCGCCTCGAGCCAGTTGCGGCCCGTGCCACAGTCGACGGTCAGTGGGACACTGAGCTTGGCGGCGCCTTCCATCTCTTCGCGGACAATCTGACGGACAACATCCAGCTCCTCCTTCCGGACGTTGAAGTTGAGTTCGTCGTGCACTTGTAGGATCATGCGGCTGCGGAGGTGCTCTTGGCGGAAACGGTGCCGGATGCCGATCATGGCGATCTTAATGATGTCTGCGGCTGTGCCCTGTATCGGGGCATTGATGGCGCCCCGCTCGGCGTAACCGCGGACGACGGCGTTGCGTGACCGGATGTCGGGCAGGAACATCCGGCGGCCGAAGAGCGTCTCCACGTAACCTTGCTCCGTGGCCGTTTGGATCGATGCGTCCATGTAGGCTTTGATGCGGGGGTAGGAGGCGAAGTAGCCGTCGATCAGCTCGCGGGCTTCGGCGCGGGGGATGGCGAGGCGCTCGGCCAGGCCAAAGGCGGAGATGCCGTAGATGATGCCAAAGTTGGCCGTCTTGGCGCGGCGGCGCATGTCGGAGGTGACCTCCTCGGGGGCGACGCCGAAGATCTTGGCGGCCGTGGCGGCGTGGATGTCGGTGCCGTGGCGGAAGGCGTCGGTCATGTGTTCGTCGCCGCTGAAGTGGGCCATGATGCGCAGCTCGATCTGCGAATAGTCGGCCGAAAAGAAGACGGATTCGGCGTCGTCGGCGGTGAAGGCTTTGCGGATCTCGCGGCCCAGTTCCTCGCGCACGGGGATGTTTTGCAGGTTAGGGTTTGACGAGCTCAATCGGCCGGTCGAGGTCACCGTCTGGTTGAACGAGGTGTGGATCTTACCCGTTGCCGGGTCTACGCGCTCGGGCAGGGCGTCGATGTAGGTGCTGAGCAGCTTCTTCACCCGCCGGTAGTCGAGCAACTTGTCCACGATTGGGTGTTTGCTGCGCAACTTCTCGAGCACCTCTTCGCCCGTGCTGTAGAGGCCTGTCTTTGTCTTTTTCACCTTCTCCTCCAGCCGTAAATGCTCAAAGAGCACCGTGCCGACCTGCCGCGACGAGTTGATGTTGAACTCCATGCCGGCCAACGTGTGGATCTCGTCCTCCAAGTTGCGGAGGGTCGTGTTTAGCTCGTCGGACGACTGCCGGAGCGCCTCCGTGTCAAGCGTGACGCCGGCCTCTTCCATCTCTGCAAGGACGGGCACGAGGGGCATCTCAATGTCGTGAAAGAGTTGCTCCACGCCGTGTTCCGCGAGCAGTGGGCGGAAATGCTCCATCAATTGCCACGTCACGTCGGCGTCCTCCGCGGCGTATTCGCAGACATCCTTGACGGGCACCTCGCGCATCGAGCGTTGCCCCTTGCCACGCGGCCCGATGAGCGACTCGATGGCGATGGGGCGATAGCGGAGGTAAGTCTCGGAGAGGTAATCCATGTTGTGACGCAGTTCGGGGTGGAGCAGGTAGTGGGCGATCATCGTGTCGAAGAGTGGGCCGTCGACTCGGATGCCGTATTTGATCAGCACCATGAGGTCGAACTTGATGTTCTGCCCCACCTTCCGGATCGCGGCGTTCTGAAGTGGCACGGCGAAGGGAGCGACCGTGGTGCGCGCCTCCTCCTCGTCGGCTGGCACGGGCACATACCACGCTTCGTGGGCACGGACAGCAAACGACATGCCGACTAACCGCGTGTGGAGTGCGTCGACGCCCTCCGTTTCCGTGTCGAAGGCGAAGGCTTCAGCGTGGTTCAACCGTTCGGCGAGGGCGCAACGCTCTTCGTCGGTATCGACCAGATGATACGTGTGCGGCGTCGTGGTGGCGTCGGTCGTATCGGCATCGTCGGGCGATGGCGGTGGGGCCGTCGGTTCGTTGGCGAAGAGCGAAAGCTGTTGACCCGGTGCGGGAGTATCGGTCGGCTCCGCGTCGAGCTTCGTGAGGAAGCTGCGGAACTCGAGTTCTGTGTAGAGCTCACGAAGGGCGTCGCGGTCGGGTTCGCTGATGGCACACGCGGCGGCGTCGAACCGAATAGGTGCGTCAGTGACGATCGTAGCGAGGAACTTAGAGAAGCGGATCTGCTCGGCGTGCGTCTCGATCTTCGTGCGGAGTGCGCCCTTGAGTTGGTCGGTAGACTCGAGCAGCCGTTCGATGCTGCCAAACTCGGTGAGCAGTTTCTGCGCCGTCTTCTCGCCGACACCTGGGCAGCCGGGGATATTGTCCGACGCGTCGCCCATCAGCCCGAGCAGGTCGATCACCTGGCTGACGGATGTTAGGCCATACTTAGCCAACACCTCGGCCGTCCCCATCGTCTCGTAATCGCCGCCGTGTCGCGGTCGAAACTGGAAGATGCGGTCGGTGACGAGTTGCCCGTAATCCTTGTCGGGCGTCATCATATAGACATCGAACTGCTCTTGCGCAGCCTGCGTGGCAATGGTGCCGATCACGTCGTCGGCCTCGTAGCGCGCGACCTCGAGTAGGGGGATGTGCCTGGCCGCGATGAATCGGCGGATGTAGGGTTCGGATGCGTGGATGTCCTCAGGCGTCTTCTCGCGTTGCGCCTTGTATTCAGGAAAGGCCTCGTGGCGGAAGGTGGGCCCGGCGGGGTCGAAAGCGATGGCGGCGTGGGTGGGCGTGAGTCGTCGGAGGGCATCGTCAAGCGAGTTGATGAAGCCGAAGATGGCCGAGGTGTTCATGCCCTTCGAGTTGACGCGAGGATTGCGTATGAAGGCGTAGTAGGAACGGTAGATCAGTGCGTAAGCATCGATGAGGAGGAGCTTCATTTGGGATGTATGAGTTTGGATTTGCGGGCGTAAAAGTAAGAGTAGATCCGGCGGGGGCCCCTGCCGGGGCAGGGAAGTTTGGCCGGGTACATGTGAGCATGCCCCCAACGAATCCCCTTTCGGCAGAAGGGGGCGATTGTAACGGCGGATGGGGCCAGGATGAAAGGATAATTCCCACCTCTATCTACTTTTGCCCGGCATTAAAATACACCCAGAACATGATCAATAAACGAGATATAGAGCGGCCGGTGGAAGAGGCGCTTGAGCAGTTTCTGAGCGAATACACCGAGGCGCTACACAGCGACGTGCGCACGATCCGTGCAGCCATTGAGGCCGTATACCACTCCGGCGGCAAGCATGTCCGCCCACTGCTGCTGCTGCTCACGGCCGCGGCTGCGGGCGGCGTCCGACCTGATTCGGTGCACTCGGCCGTCTTCATCGAACTGCTACACATGGCCTCGCTGATCCACGACGACGTGGTGGACGATACGCGTCAACGACGTGGACAACCCTCCATAAACGCTGTCTTCGACAATCGCATCGCCGTCTTGGTGGGCGACTTTGTGTTGTCCGAGGCACTGATCCGTGCCGCCCGAACGGGGAGTGCGCTGATCGTCTCCATCATCTCCACCCTCAGCCGACAGATGGCCGCGGGCGAGATCAAGCAGCTGGAGAACGCGCGCGAACAGCTCCTTACGGAAGAGGATTACTTCTCCGCGGTGGAGAAGAAGACGGCCATGCTGCTGGCGGTCTGTGCCGAGATCGGGGCGGTCACGGCAGGTGCGGACGCAGAGGTGCAGGCGCACTGCCGCGAGTACGGCCGGCTACTTGGCTACAGTTTCCAGATCCGCGACGACCTTTTCGACTACTTCGACATGCCTTCTACGGGTAAGCCAGGCGGGAACGACATCCGTGAGGGCAAGGTGACGCTGCCGCTGCTCTACGCGCTCTCTACGACGGCCGAGGCCGTGAAGGCGCCCTTCTTGCGTATGATCCGTGAGCAGTGCTTTACGCCGGAGAACGTGGCGGCGCTGATCCGTTTCGCCAAGGAGCACGGCGGTATAGCCTATGCCGAGCAGCGCATGAATGAGTATCGCGACCGTGCCAAGGACGAGATCCGCTATCTACCCGACGGCCCGGCGCGAGAGAGTCTGCTGGCGTTGGCCGACTATATCGTGGGGCGTAACGTATAAGAGACGCAAGGGTTACAAACGAAACGTCCTGCCGGCGGAGGGGAAATCCCCTGTCGGCAGGACGTCTTGTTTTCATCTCGCACACATTTCCACCCGGAAACGTGCCTCAATCCGGAATTCCGCCCCGTTTCTTCTGGAGGAATATGCCGTAATCGGGAATTCCGCTGTGTTTCTTCTTAGCAACACGCCCAAATCGGGAATTCCGGCCTGTTTCTTCCGAGCAACACGCTGTAATCCGACGTGAGTTCGACAAAAGAATGTGATTCCCTTATTCATAGATAATGTCTCTGATAGCATGTTGTAACGGCCAAAGTGCCTTTGGAAATGCTTGCAACAGTCTTGTGAGCGCCAAAATGGAGAAAAGCGCTCTTGCGGGACTCCCGCAAACGTCCTGGCATTTGCCGCGAGACTTGCGGGAGTACCCGCAAACGCCAAAGCAAACGCCGCGAGACTTGCGGGAGTACCCGCAAACGCCAAAGCAAACGCCGCGAGACTTGCGGGAGTACCCGCAAACGCCAAAGCAAACGCCGCGAGACTTGCGGGAGCACCCGCAAACGCCAAAGCAAACGCCGCGAGACTTGCGGGAGTACCCGCAAACGCCAAAGCAAACGCCACGAGACTTGCGGGAGTACCGCAAACGCCAAAAAGTTCTCCGAAGCATTTGTCGCAGTGTTGTAGGCATTTCCAAAAACGTTTTGGCCAGGCTTCCGTAGAAACTCTCTGCTGGTTTTATTCTTACACCGAACTCACGTTAATCCGGAATTACGGGGCTGTTTCCAGGCGGAAACGGGGCTCAATCGGGAATGGCGGGGCTGTTCTCTGTCCGCTTATTCCTCGCTCCAGCGCGGTTGGCCTTCGTAGCTGCTGACGATGCTGAAGCGGGCAGGGCTGCCGGGCTTGAAACGGAAGAGGGCGGGGCCGCTGAGGAGGACGAGATCGTAGGTCTGGCCGCCGTCGTGGGTGGTGAGGCGGAAGGTGCCGCTTGCGGTCGAGGGAGTGGTCTTTTCGACAATGTCTGGATTGTCGTCGCCACTTCCAAAGGCGGTGTGCGAGCGCATGAGGTAGCGGAACTCGTACTGTCCGGACTTGGCGTCGGCCTTCGTCTGGAAGACTTGCCCAGCGTAGTACGCGATCGTGCCGCCCTCGCGCGATCCGTCGATGAACATCAACCTCCAATCGGGGTAAATGCGCAGTTCATACTCCTCGCCGTCGACATCGTGGAAGAGTGAGCGGTAAGGCTTGGGCAGGAGGTTGGGGCGGAGCGCGTGTTTGCCGCCCGACTTGTCGATGGCTTGGATCGCGTCGCCCTCTTGGCGGAAGCCGGTGATGTCCTTCAGGTCGGGCAGGCGGCCGCTGGAGATGAAGTCCGCGCCGCTGTTCGGATTGAAGCCGCTGATGCTGGCCGGACAGAAGGCTTCCACGCCGCCGTCGTCCATGAGCAGGCAGAGGAAGAACAACTTGTCACGGCCGATCTCGCCCGCGAAGAGTCCGACGCAGCGACCCGTGATGCCCTCCAGCACATAGGTGCGATTCTCCACGGCGCCGAAGGGCTTCTGCACGTCGAGGAAGACGCGCCCCTGAGCGATGCGGGCCGTGATGGGATCTTCGGAGCACTCGACGGACTGCGGCAGGCGGCTCGTGGGCAGCGGCTGCGTGATGTCGAGCACGGAGCCTTCGCCCTGGTTGACGATGCCGGGCGTGACGAGTGAGCCGTCGTCGGTGGAGAGCTGCGGGCGATAGATGATCTGTCGGCCGTTGTTGTCCACGATGATAATTTCAAGGTTCATCATGCCGCCACTGCTTTGACAGCGGACGAAGAAGGGCGTGCCCGACTCGCTCTTGTAGAGGATCAGGCCGTAGACGTCGGCGTCGGGGTCGATGAGGCGTTCGACGGGCAGGTCGTTGACGGCTACGGAGGCGTTTGGATCGCGGGGGATGACGAGGTAGAGCTCATTGTCGGTGGCGCTCTCTTCGCCTTCTTCGTCCTTGCGGCTGATGCAGCTGATGTCGTCGGGCAGGCCGTAGCGTTGCTTCAGATCGGCGAAGGTGGGTGTCTGTTTGAAGTCTTCAAACGAGGTGCCGTAGCCGACGAAGGCGACGGCCACGATGTCGGTTTCTCCCCAAGGGAGTTCAGAGGCGTCCGCCGCTGCGGCACCTTGGGCGTTGCTGCGGTTGCAGCCGGTGGCGGTGAGGGCGAGTAGCCCGAGTAGGAGCGTAAAGAGGGAGGTTTTCATATCAGTGATGTGTGAGGGGGTTAGTCGGTTACGAGACTGGGGGCAGGGATATCGTTGCTGCGGACGGGGCTGTAGCGTGCGGGGGAGCCCTTCTCGGTGGCGAAGGGAAGAGGGCCGCTGAGGACGACGAGGTCGTAGCTGCGGCTTCCGTCTTTGTAGGTGAGGCGGAAGGATCCGCGCTCAGTGGCGGGCTGGGGACGGGCGTTTTCGTACGCTTCCTCGTCGCCTACGGGCGGGTAGTCGAAGCGGGTGAGCATGGTGTAGCTGTACTCGTAGACGTCGTTTTCGTAATCCATTTTGATCGGGCGGAGGCGGCCGGTGTAGGTGTGGACGAGTTCGCTTTCGGCGATGCCGAGGGTGAACAGGAAGGTCCAATCGGGATAGATGACGAGTTGTTGTTCCAGGACGACGCCGGTGCCGCCGGAGGAGTAGCTGTAAAGCGCGGAGAAGGGTCGGATGCAGGGCTCGATCTCGTGCTCGTGGCCTTCACGATCGATGGCGAAGATGGTACCGTAATCGGCAAAGCCATACTCGTTCATGACGGGGCCTTCGCGGAAGCGCGTGATGTCCTTCAGGCCGGGCAAGCGGCCGGAGGAGGTGAAGCAGAGTGTACGCCCGTAGGCCTCGTGGCCGAGGCTGTGGTAGGAGAGGAGCTCCACGCCGCCGTCGTCCATGAGCATGCAGAGGAATGGGTTGGTGTCTTGGCCGATGTCGCCGGCGAAGAGCCCGACGCAGCGGCCCGTGAGGCCTTCGACGAATTGGGTGCGCTCGGGCCAACCTAGCTCGTCTGTTTTGGCGATGAGGCGGACGCGTCCGTCTACGATCTCGGCGCGGACAGGGTCTTCCGGCCGGTCGACGGATTGAGCGATTTTCGGCGAGGCGCTGGCCGTTTCCTGCGCGTTGGCCGACTTCCGCGTACAAGCAGGGGCGACAGTGAGTAGCCCGATCAATAAGGCAATACAGGGGCGAAGCGCATTCGCCCCAAAGAGATTCGTTTTCATATCGGTTTCAATTATCTATGATGAAGCGGGATCAGTATCCGCAATCGCTGTCCTAATCGGCCAAGAGGTAGCGCGATTCTATCCAGCCGATGTAGTTGGTGGTGGCCATTTGTACCTTGACCCAGCCGTGGCGGGCTTCCAGGAGGTGAAATGCGAGCGCCACCTCGACGCTGTTTCGCATGTCCTCCACCGCATAGAGGCGGCGCGAGGCGAGTGTGGGCTCGGCGTAGAGGTGGAGCATCAGGTCGAAGGGCCCGTCTTTGTCGGCGATGTCGACGAAGAGCGCCCTGCGGGGCACCCAAGCGCGGCGGAAGCCGGTGGCGTAGTCGCGGCCTTGCCGGAGGCTACGGGTCAGATCTACCGGGTATCGATCGCCCGGCTGTATGTAGGCGATCTCGGCCCAGTCGCCGCGGACGCAGGTGAGCATGATGAAGTACTCCTGCTGCTCCGCGGGGGTCAGGCGACGGGTGATGATGCCGTTCGGGGCGTCGTAGAGCGGGGCGTCCTTCATGGCCGAGAGGTCGGGCATGTTGGGCGTCTGATAGAAATATGCTCGGGCAAAGAGAGCCACCTCGTTGCTTTTCGTGGGCTTCCGATATCGCTCGGCGGCGCCGTCGAAGATGAAGGCATCGCTTCCGTTCCAGCGGAGGGTAAGGGTGTCGGAGGGGTTATCCCAGATGGGCTTTATGTGGATGTCTTTGCCTTGGCGGGGCAGGTGGGCGTTCAGCATGGCGGTGTTGTCGTAGAAGTCCTTGATGGGGGGCTCGGGGAGGGGCGTCATGAGGCGGGTCTGGGGGTTGTAATCGTAGAAGAGGAGACAGCCGATGCCCCGGTCGCCCCAAGTGAGTCCTACGAGCCGATGGCCGTTGGCGGTGTGCCAATAGCATATCTCTAACGAGATGGTGCAGTCCGCACCGCAGTTGAAGGGGGTATCGACGGAGAGGTAGCCGTGGGGCACGTCGATGAGATAGCGGAACATGCCGTCGTCGGGCTCCGGATGGAGACCGTCGAGCCGGGCGAGGATGGCGCGGCTGAAGGAGCTGCTGTATCGCTTCTGCTTCAGGAAGGCGCGGGCGAAGTCGGCAATCGTCGGCCCTTTGCTTGTGGAAGCGTGCACGGGGAGCGCCGGTGCGTGAGCCCAGCCTTCGATGCTTAAGGAGCGCATGATCTCCATCTCGTCGGCGTATTCGTCGTATTTGGCGTCGTCGTCTTGCGCGTGGGGGGCGGGGACGAGGAGAGTGAGTCCTAACAGGAGGAGAAAGAGAGGTTTCATAATGATCCATTGTGAATTGTCGATGATTATCCGGGTATCCGCGAAAAGAAGGGTATGCGGCCGAGTCAGCAGTCTACGCCCTCGGAGCCGCAGAGGATACGGGCCTCGATCCAGCCGGTGATGCCTAAATGGGTGGTGCGGATTTTGACCCAGCCTTTGCGGATTTCGAGGACTTTCCACCAGATATCGGAACTATTGTCCTGAGCTTCGTTGAAGGTGGCGACGCGGTGTGAGGCGCGGGTGGGCTCGGCGTAGATGTAGTTGGTGTAGACGGGGCCGGCGGGGAGGACGTAGAGGGAGGTGCAGCGTACCCAAGCGCTACCCTCGGATGAGCCTGCTCCCAGCAAGTTATTACCGTAGTCGACGTAAGCCCAGCCATTTTCTGCGCGCTTGACCCGCAAGTCGTAATCGAGTTCTTTGTCGGTAAGATGACGGATGACTTTGCCGTCGGGGGCGTCGTAGAGGTCGACGGGTTCGCCGCCGGTAGTTACCTCGGGTTTGAAGAGTGCGAGGAAGTCGCAGGTGGTGGGTTGGTTGGGCGCGGGCTGTCGGTAGCGCTCAGCGGCGTCGACAAGGGTAAATCCATCACGGCCATTCCAGCGGAGGGTGAGGGAGGCGGGGCCGCCTGCCCACCAGCTTTTCGTGTGGATGTCTTTGCCTTCGCTGGGGAGTTGGACGATGAGTTCCCCGAGGAGCTCGTGGAAATCTTCGAAGGGCGGCTGGGTGAGGGGCGTCATGAGTCCGGTGGCGGGATTGTAGTCGTAGAAGATGAGGATGTAGGTGCCGATGTCGCTGTAGCTGCAGACGGCGACGAGGCGGTGGTCGGTGTCGGTGCGCCAGTAGCATACTTCCAGGATTTGGTTCGGATCTATGCCGCCTTCGCCGAAGGTGTAGCAGGCGCGGAGGTAGCCGTGTGGACGGTCGATGAGGCAGGTGAACCGGTCGCCTTGGGGGAGCTTGGGTTGGCGGCCGTCGATCCGGGCGAGGGTGGCGCTGAAGAGCGGATCCTTCTCTTGGTCGGCGCTGGCAAAGGCGCGTGCGAAGTCGGCGATCGTGGGCTGCTTGCCCGCAGCAGTTTGCACGCGTAAGGGGCGGCGGAAGTAATCGGGAGAGTCGTCGTCTTGCGCGGGTGCGGCGGAGGAGAAGGCGAGTAGGGCGAGGAGTAGGGCTAGTGAGCGCGTCCAAAAGAGATTCGTTTTCATATCTGTTGAGGAGTCGTTAGGGAGAGATTTATTGCACGAAGTCGGAAGAGGCAAAGCGTGATTCGACCCATCCGGTGACGTGTGTGCGGAGGTGGCGCACTTTCAGCCATCCTTCGCGGGCATCCAAGAGCTGCCAAGGGAATGGACGGATTTGGGAGTCGTCGACGTATTCGTTTTTGATGGTTTGGAGGGGGCGCGAGGTGCGGGTGGGCTCGGCGAAGAGGGTCATGGCGACGCTTTCGTGTCTGGAGCGTAATAAGACGTAGAGCGAGGAACAGTCGACCCAAGCGTAAGCGTATGAGGGCTCGTCAGTGGGATTCTCAGACATTTGAGCGTAATGGATGTACGCCCTCCCCGTCTGCACCTTTTTCACGGTGATGTCGTAACAGAAGCCGCCGGGTGTGATGGGATGGGTGGCGGAGCTGCTGGGCCCGTTATATCGCGGAATGGATTCGTCGGCTTTCCCGAAGTGAATATTGAAAGGGGTCGGGTATTCGTCGGAGTCTCCGAAGCGAGTCTTGAATGTGGCCGGGAACTGGCCGTTTTGATAAAGACCGGCCCCGGGCTGCCGATAGCGTTCGGCGGCGCCGACCAGGGTGAATCCGCCCAGTCCGTCCCAGCGGAGGGTGAGGGGGGCGGGGGCGCTTCGGTCTGACCAGCCTTCCAGGCGGATGTCTTTGCCCTTGCGGGGGAGTTGGACGATGAACTCTCGGACGTCGTCATGGAGGTCTTTGAAGGGTGGCTTGGAGAGAGGCGTCATGAGTCCGGTGGTGGGGTTGTAGTCGTAAAAAACGAGGAGGAGGTTGCCCCTGTAGGTGTTGCCATTGACGGCCACTAAGCAGTGGCCCGCCTCGGTGCGCCAGTAGCACATCTCCATCGTCGGGTAGTCGGTCCGGTTGCAGGTATTCTCATGGAAGCTGTATTTCAGATAGCCGCTGGGGGCGTCGAGGAGGTATTCCAATGTGCAGTTCTTCGGCTGTGGTGCCTTGCCGTCGAGCTTGGCCAAGGCGGCGGTGTTGAGCGGGGTGGGATATTGCTGGAGGAAGGCGCGGGCGAAGTCGGCGATCGTGGGCCGCTTGCCGGGCTGGATGTGTACGCGTAAGACGTGGGTACCCCATTGCTTATTGCCGTCGCTCTGTGCGTGGGCAGCGGAGAAGGCGAGGAGGGCGAGGAGTAGCGTGAGAATGAGGGGAGAGTTTTTTGTTTTCATATCTGTGAGAATTATCGATGGTCAATTATCAACCTAAATGGGTCAATGGCCGATTGGGGATTATCGAAGTTCTTGGATGTCCGACTCCCTCCATCCGCCGTTGCCCTCGGACGACTCCCAGGGGTAGGGGCGCTTTGAGCCATGCTCCTGATCCCAGCGGAGGAGGTCGTAGTTGATACGTTCCAAGGGGGAGAGATCGTCTTGCTTCACGTCGCGCTTCTTCATGCGCTGATACCAGCGCTGGCGCTCTATCTCCCTCACCGGGTAAGAGAAGCGAGCGCCGTAGCGGGCGGTCAGCTCGAAAGAGAGGAGTCTGGCTTCCTCGAAGCTGAATTGCTGCATGATGCCGTAGGTCAGGATGCGCATGCTGGGGAAGGGGTATTCGCCGGGCACGCTCTCGGTCTCGAAGTAGCGGCGGATGGTGCAGAGACAGGCCACGGTGTCGCCGTCCACCCAGCGGTCGCCCCGGCGCGTAGCACGGCGGATGATGAGGGCGTCGCACTTATTCAGCCCTCTCGAAACGCTGCCTTTGAAGACATGGTAAGCCGATCCGTCGGGCAGCAGGATGACGTTCACCGGGTTGCCCCCTTCGCGGGCGAAGGTGTACGCCACTTCGCCACCGCCGGCGGTGAGTCCGCTGACGGCCTGGCGGTCGGGCGAGAAGCGGATCGTGCGACCCTCATCGGTGCGGTATTCGCCCGAGAGGTAGTAGTAAGCCATGTGTCGCTCCACGGTGCGGATCAGCTCCTCGTAGGGCCGATAGCCGTCGCCTGCGCTTGCGGGCCGTGGGGCGATGATCTCGAGGGCGGCGCAGGCGCGTCCCCGCTCGTCACGGGCGACGAGGTAGGCCGTGCCGTCGAATCCCTCAAAGCGGACGGCGTCGCCCGAGCGGGCGTTCTTGAAGGCGCGTCCGTGGCCCTCGATGTGGTAGTCAGCGCCGTCCCGACCGTCGGGGACGAGCTGGAAGCTGACGTCGGCCTCGCGTTTACGACAGGAGACACCGCGGAAGCGGAACGCTCCGCCGTTAGTCCGACTGACCACGAAGGCGTAGTAGCCGTCGCTCCAGATGTGGGCCGTGGGGTCGATGCGGACGGCCGTAGGCTCGGGCGTGGGGTGACGGCCGGGCATCTCGTTCCCGTCGTCGCATCGGGCGAGGACTACCAGTAGCACGGCCAAGGGGCTGAGTAGGAAATGTATTGCGTTCATCGGCGTTTTTGGGGGATGGGTGGTTAATAAGTAGTGGTCAGTGATCGATTCTCAATGGGCGGCACCATGCTCCCCGGTGTATCTCCGGGGAGAATCATGGATCATTCATCCTTGTTTCTTATCCATCTCAATGCTGGCAGGTCTCGTTAGTCATCATCTCCTCCGCACGTCGGATCATGGAGATGTTGAGCGCATCCAGCTCGGTGAGTCGGTCGGAGACGTCGTCGGCCTCGGGGTGATACCAGTCTTTCGACTCGAAATGTCGCTGCATCTCTCCGCCGCCGGCGAAACGCAGTCCGCGGCGGGCATAGATCTCGTTGCGCATGATTCGGAGATCCACGTCGGCAAGGCGGCTCAGCTGCCCTATCGTCAGGGCCCGCATGGCGGTGCAGGGGAAGTCGCCCGGCAGATCGTCCAGCTCCGAGAGGAAACGTGTGCGCCGCGCATTGCGGATGATCTCCTCGCCGTCGCCCGTCCAGAGACCCTCCTCGTCTTGGGTGACACGGTGGATGGTGAGCCCCAGGTCGGTCTTCTCCACCCGATAGGCCGAGCCGTCAGGCAGGATGACAACTTTCATGGGCGTGTTGTACTCCTCGCCGAAGGTGTAGGGTACGGCCTCGTCACCCTCGTCGGAGAGTCCCTGCACGCGCCGCTTAGAGGTGATGGAGGCAGGGTAGAAGGTGATCGTGCGACCGTTCGCGGTGCGGTATTCGCCAGCTAAGTAGTAGTTCGAAAGGTCGTCCTCGATCCGTTGGCGGAGGTCACGGATGGGCGCCAGCACGCTGAACGGGAGGTTCTTCTCGTCGTAGACCACGAGATACATCTCCGGGCCGTAGGGCCTGAGGCGGACAATGTTGCCCGGCTCGCCCAGGATAGGGATGTCGCTCCGGCCCGGAGCCGGTTGCAGGCGGTAGAAGTCGCCGCCCTCGGGCTTGAGGGCGAAGGCATACCCACCCTCATAGAGGGATCCGCCCTCGAAGAGGAGCAGGCCGCCCGTGCCTCGTCGCACGGTGTAAGCCGTGAAGCCGTCGCTCCACGTGCGGCGCGTCAGGTCGTGCTTGCCCGTCTGTGCCTCGATGGGCGCTGCGCCGAGGATCATCAGCCCAAGGAGGAGGGCCATGAGCCCTGCGTAAAAAAGATGCTTGGTCGTTTTCATTGTGTGTGTAAATGAGGGGTGATTACTGGTCGTAAAGGTCCGCATAGTTGCGGATAATTGCCAGCCGCGTTAGGTATCCGAGCCGTAGAGATCCATATACTCGAAGATGATGCGTTTGGCCTCGTCGTTCATGTCGTCCTTGAGCGTGGTGTTGCGGCGTACGGCGTCGGTCAGCCGGTAGACTTCGCCCCAGTCGCTGTCGAAGGCTATTTGTGCCTCGATGAGGGCGCAGATGATGTTCACCGTGTAGCTGTCCGGGTGCATTTGCCGTGCCCGACGCGCCATGCGGGCTGCCTCTTCGACGTTGAAATAGTTATCCATCGCCTTGAGGTAAGCGGCCGAGAGTAGCAGGTCGCCCGGGCGCTTCTGGTAGAGATCTTTCTCCCGTTTGCAGATGCCTTGGCGCTTGAGGTAGCTGAGGAAGAGTTGGTAGCTGTTCTTGCCCTCGAAAGCCCATCCGATCTTGTTGATGATGGCCATCTTGACGGCCACGGGATTGTCGGGTGCGGCGAGGTAGGCCCACGTCTCGTCGGAGGGCGTACGTCCCTTTTCCACCTGCGCCACGATAGGTTCGTCGGCATAAGCCTGATGGAAATCGGTCGAGGTGAGCGGCGAGTCGGCCGCGGCGCGCTGTGCGCAGAAACAGATCAGTGCGATCAAGCATACGATGATGCGGTGCGTAGTTTTCATTGTGTGGGTGGGTTTGAAGTGTGATATGAATAAGAAGTCATGACCCCTTCAGAGCGTCGCACGGTGAGGACGCTCCGAGGGGGCAAGGTTGGCTATCGGTCTGACTCGAAGAATTGGGTGCCTTTGACCCACTTCAGCACTTCGGGCTTGGCTCGACGGTCAGACGGTTCGTAGAGACGGATGTCGTAGCCTACGCGGGGCAGCTCCACGATGCGTCCGTCGATGCCACGCTCGAGTCCGCGGCGTACGGGCATCGGTGTGATGGGGCTCATCCGGTGCGTCGTGGGGTCGTAGTCGTAGAAGGCCAGCAGACCTTCCTTGTCACTGTTGTAGAGGTCGACCATGCTCACGGCCACCATCCGATGGCCCTTCGGGAGGGTCCAGTAGCAGAGCTCGAGCCATGCGCCGCCGTCCATCGCGTAGCGATACTTGAGGTAGCCGTGCGGAGGGTCGAAGACGAAGGTGTTCGGGTCCTTGCGCGTGTTGTTCGGGTCGTTCAGTCGGGCCACGATGGCGTCGGTGAGGTCTGAGGGATAGGCGCGGGCGAAGGTGCGGGCAAAGTCGGCCAGGCCAGCCGCACGGTTGCCTGAGATCTTGACGGTGAGGGGTTGGCCTTCCCACATTTCGCGGATAGCCGTCAGGTCGGATTCGCTCTCTTGCGCCTGAGCGGCGGGAGCGAGGCAGAAGAGCCCTACAGCGAGGGCCAAGAGGATTCCTAAGAGGTTGCGTTTCGAGTTCATGAGTTTGTGTGGTGTTGTAGAGAGAGGGCGGGGGGGAGGAACGGGTTGCTGCCCTCCCCGCGTCCGCCTGCTCTCTGGGGTTACGGTGTGCGTAAACGATTAGTTGAGCAGCTTAAAGAAGACGAGCGCTGCCACCCGGGTCGGGTCGACATTGCTATAGCTGCCGATGCTGGAATGTGAGGCGTTGTAGATCGTGCCGTTCTTGATCTCGCCGATGCTCTGGCCGCTGCGGTTGTAGACGGTGCCGCTGCGCACTTCGCCGACGCTGGAGCCGCCGCGGTAGATGCTGTTGCCGCGGATCTCGCCGACGCTCGCGCCGCCGCGATTGTGGAGCGTGTTGCCGCGGAACTGGCCGATCTGGCTGTTCGAGCCGTTGTAGACGTTGCCGTCGGACTTGACGACGTAGGCCACGGAGCCGCTGAGGCGGATGTCCTGCGCTGCGGCGGGGTTAATAACTGCCATCAGCCCCAGCATGGCCAGGGCGAGGATGAGGGTGAATGCTTTTGTTTTCATCTTGTTTTTGGGGTTTATGATGTTAATATGATGGGCCCGGGGGCCCGTTTGATGTTGGTTTGTTTGGGCCTTGCGGCCCGTTGGTTTGTTGGTGCGGGTACCCGTGTAGGGGCGTATTGCATACGCCCCACCAAACGGGCCCCACGGGCCCGAATGGATGGACGCCGGGTATGATCATTCATCCCTTGCGGGATGTTTGGGGGGGTATTCTGTTTCGCCCCGGGGTTTCGCCCCGGGCTATGATCCGGCGGCCCTACAGGCCGCTCCGGCGTCCATCCATTCGGGCCCGGGGGCCCGTTTGATGTTGGTTTGTTGGGGCCTGCGGCCCGTTGGTTTGTTGGGGCGGGTACCCGTGTAGGGGCGTATTGCATACGCCCCACCAAACGGGCCCCACGGGCCCGAATGGATGGACGCCGGGTATGTTCATTTGGGCCTTGCGGCCCGGTTGAGGTGTTGGGGCCTGCGGCCCTGTTGAGATGTTGAGGCGGGTCCCTTCGGGTACCCGGCCAAATTCGCCGGCGTCCGCAGACGCCCACCTCAACAACTAAACACCCTACCTATAAACGCCTAAACATCTCAACGGGGCGCAGCCCCAACAACTAAACACCTACCTAACCACCACCTTCTCCGTCAGCGGGCCGACCTTGATGATGTACGTGCCGGCGGGGAGGGTGACGGACGTGTCGCCGGCGGGGGCTTGCCAGGTGCGGTAGAGCGTGCCGGCGAGGGTGTAGACTTGCACCGTCTCGGGCGTCGGGAGGGAGAGGTAGAGCGTCGGGCCGACGGTGTAGACCTTCGCCTGCGGGGCGTAGGGTACGGTGTTGGCGACGGTCGAGAGGACGTTCACCTCGCAGCGGGCGACGATGCCACTGCCGTCACTGGCGGCGGCCGTGATCACGGCCTTACCCTTGCCGACGATGGTCACGAGGGCGTAGTCGTCGGCGTCGGGGGCGAAACGCAGCTGGGGCAGTGCGGCCGACTGCTTCGGGGTGAAGACTTGCACGGTGGCCACGGAGGCGTTGGAGCTCATCCACAAGAGGCCCTTGTTGCGCGCGTTGTCCGGCGAGACGATGGCGGAGATGAGCGCCGTGGAGAGGTCGCCGTTGACGGTGAGCGTGGCCGGGTCGAGCGTGACGTTAGAGACTTTCACCTCGGCGGGTGGCACGACGCTGCCGTCGTTGCCCTGCTGGTGGATGGCCACTTTCAGCTCGTCCATGCCTTGCTGCGTGCGGACGGTGATCGTGCCGTGGCGCATCTCCTTGGACGGGTTGGGGGCGACGGTGAACGTGAACGAGCCATTGCCGCGGCCTACGGCGCTCTCGAGGCGGATCCAGTCCTCAGTCGTGGAGCCGGCCCAGAGGCGACTCGTCGCGACGCTGATCGAGCTACCGGCGCCGTCCGACGGGCCGACGGTGATCTCTTCGGGGTTCAGCGCCAGGTCGTAGTCGTATTCCTCGGATGGGGTGCTGCCGGGGCTGGGCGTGGGCTTGCGTTGGCCGGCGCGCTGGGTGAGGGTGAAGGTGCGTTCGGCTTTGCCGTCGTCGCTCTTGACGGTGAGCTTGCCCGTGCGTTCGGCGCCCGACTCATTGCGGTCGAAGCGGACGATGACGAGGCGCGTGCCCGAGCCACGTGTGGCGTCGGGGTGCATCCAGTCGGGGCTGCCGCTGATCGTCCATCCCTTGCCGGCATAGACGTTGAAGCCGACCGTTCCGCCGCCGCTGCCCATGGTCATGGCTGCGGGGTTGAGCGAGATTCCGGTGGCGGCCACGGGTGGCTCCACGGCCTTCGCGGCTTCCTGCGTGACGAGGATGTGGCGGGTGATGGGGGTGCGGTGGCCTATCCGTCTTCTGGACGAGATCACCGCAATCGTTGCGCCGCGCTTCTTGGTGCTGGTGTTGGGGGTGACTTCCACGACGATCTTGCCCGTCTTGACGTCGGTCGTGAGCTTCATCCAGCTTGCGGAGGCGGCGCTGGCCTTGGTGTCCCAACCGTAGTCGCTCTTGACGTTGACCGTTTGCTTGCCGCCGCCGGTGGGGAAGGTGAGCATATCGGGGCTGAGCGTCAGCGTCGGCTCGGGCTTCGCGCCGGCCGCCTGCGTCACCTTGAGCGTGACGTCGCCTTTATCGGTATGGAAGATGATTTCCCCTTTACGTTCGGCACCCGTGTTGGGTTTGATGTTGAAGGCGCAGACGCGGCTCTTTTCGTCAGAGGTAGCGGAGGAAGGTACTCGCTCCATCCAGCTGGGTACCGTCACCTTGTTTAACTCAAACGCCTGGTTACAGCTGAGCTTTACCTCCTTCTTGCCTCCGTCCGTTTCCACCTTCAGCTCCTTCGGCTCGAGAGTAAACCTGGCTTCGGGCTTGGTGCCTGCGGCTGCCTGCGTCACCTTGAGCTTGACGTCGCCTGCGCTGGTTTTGAAGACGACGTCGGCCTTGCGTTCGGCGCCCGTGTTGGGCTGGAACTCGAGCGAATATTTGCGGCTTTTGTGGTCCTCCGAAATCCATAAACCCAGAATACTTATCCAATCCGGCAGATCAACCTGATCGACACTAAACGCTTTATTGCATCTGAGCGTGACCTCCCTCTCTCCTCCGTCGGCTGACGTCTTCAGCTCTTTCGGCTCGAGGGTGAAGCCAGCCTTCTCCGGCTTTGTGCTGCCGGCCGCCTGCGTCACTTTGAGTGTGACGTTGCCTTTAGTGGTTTTCAAGATGATCGCATCCTCGCGCTCGGGGCCGAGGTTTGCTTGGACAAGGATCGTCAACTCTTGGACGGCTTCTTCTGTGAGCTTCTGTCCGGTAAGAGACAGCCAATGCGGTTGAATGATCTCGGAGATTCTATAGGGTTGGGTGCAGCTGAGGGTGAACGATACATCGTTTCGATTCGCATCCACATTCAGCTCCTTCGGCTCGCGGGTGAACTTGATTGTGCCTGCGGCCTCCTGTGTGACCTTGAGATTGACGTCGCCTGCGTTGGTTTTGAAGGTGATCACGCCCTCCCGCTCGGGGCCGGAGTTTGCTTGGACATGGATCGTCAACTCATGGAGGCCCTCATAGTCGCTGCTGTTTCCGCTAACCGATAGCCAATCCGGCTTAACGATACCAGTGATTTTATAGGGATCGGTGCATGCGAGCGAGAATGATACAACGTTTGGAAGCTCGTCTACCTTTAGCTCCCTATTCTTAATCAGCTCCTCGGGGATGAAGGTGAACCGCGCCGTCGGCTTGCTGCCCGGCGTGATGGTGACTTGCTTGCAGGGCCTGCCGTTCAGCATGACGGTCTCATAGGATTCGCCTTTATCGTTCTTAAAACTCTCAATGACGGCTCCCGAAGGTTCTTTTATGATGCTACCAAACACAACCATATGGACGGGGGCAATGAATGCGCTGTGGTCATAGGAAAGATCCACTTTCACCGTGGCTTCTTTGATCCATATGCTGTTCTTTACACAGATCGGTCCATTGGCGATGATGGTGCAGCCCTCTATATACAGCGAGCCCCTGCTATTTAGGAAAATGGCATTTGCCGACGTCTTCGACATCAGCGTCAGCGTACCGCTGCCGGAGATGAATAATTCCCCGGCTGTCTCCGATGTTTCAATTGAGTGGCGGCGCGATATGATGGTGTTGTTTCCGACGAGTACGATATGCAAGTCCCGATAGCTCTTGGACTTGTTGTAGATGCCGAGATCGTTTGCTTCGATCGTGGCATTATTCAGTGTCAGCGTGAAGGAAGCGGGGTCATACGTCACCGTGCCGCTCTGGACGGCTTTGAAACCACCCGAGGCGGAGATGTTGGTGTAATTACCGGAGGTAATCATCTTGCCGCCGATATGGATACCGTAGTCCTCCGCCACCGCTGTCTGCGGCGCGATGGCTCCTGCCAGCCCCGCGAGGATGAGCAGCAGGGCGAGGAGCATGTTCTTGTAATTTGTTCTTGAGTCCATAATTCTGATTGTGTTGGGGGCCTTGCGGCCCGTTGAGGTGTTGAGATGTTGGGGCCTTGCGGCCCGTTGGTTTGTTGTGGTGGGCCCGTCGGGCCGCCCCGGGTACCCGTGCGCCCTGTAGGGGCGCACGGATCATAGCCCAGGGCGAAACCCTGGGCGGGCCGGGTACGTCCCATTCGGGCCCGGAGGCCCGTTGGTTTGTTGGTGCGGGTACCCGTGCGCCCCGGGGTTTCGCCGCCCGGGGTTTCGCCGCCCGGGGTTTCGCCGCCCGGGGTTTCGCCGCCCAGGGTTTCGCCCTGGGCTATGGTCCACCGGGCCTACAGCCCGGCCGGGTACGTGCATTCGGGTCCCTTCGGGTACCCGGCCAAATTCGCCGGCGTCCGCAGACGCCTGCAGACGCCTATTCTTCCGGCAGATGGATGTCGGGATCGCCGTCGCCGCCACCGGGCTTTTCGGGTTTCTTACCGCCCTCGTCCGGCTTCTTGGGATCCTTCGGCTTCTCGCCATCGGGTTTCTTCGGCTCCTTCGGTTCCTTGGGCTGCTTGGGATCTTTGGGATCCTTCGGCTGCTTAGGTTCCTTGGGTTGCTTGGGATCGGTGGGATCCTTGGGCTTTTTGGCGGCCTTCTTCTTGGCGAGGCTCTGGTTGTATTTGTCGAAGATCTCCTGGGTGCGTTGGTTGATCTGCTTGACGATGGAGGCGATGAGTGTGCGCTCGATGGGCGAGGCGCCGGAGTAGTAGGCGGCTTGCAGGATGAAGACGATGCGGTCAAAGACGGCGTCGGTCTTGGCGCGGGCTGCCTTGGCCGAGGGCAGCTCTTTGTCGTCGGCCCGGGCGGAGGTGCGCGTCTTGTAGATCTTGCGAAAGTCGGCGTTGGCCGCCTCCAGCTTGGGCAGGATGGCGGTGAGGCGTAGCGTGGTGAGGAAGGGCGTGTTTTTCGCCTCTCGGAGGTCGATCAAAAGGCCGTCGATGGCGGCTGACTCTTGATCTACGTCGATCTTTTGAATACCGTAATAGGGCCTGATGACGATCTCCAGCTCGTCGGCTGCCGCTGCCGCTGCCTCGGCCGCTTCGGGCGAGAAGCGGTTGGTGCGGATCATGCCGAAGAGGTACGAGAGGAGGCGGCCGCGCGCCTCGTCAGCCTTCTGCATCCGCTGGGTGTCGAGGCTGGCTTGGCTCTCGCGGTTGATCTGACCTTCGACGTCAATGCCGCCCTTGTACTGGGTGATTTTCTCTACGGGGACACCAATTTTCGTGGCGTCAACCTCGTGTAGCAGGTCGTACACATTGTTGTGATACTCGTAATGCCTGCCGTTGTCGAGCTTGGTTAGCCCGGCTCTGTTGATCTCAATGTAATCTTCCATAAAATCTGGGATTAAGAGTGATAGTTCTTGATTCTGTTCGTGAAAAACGGCTCGGGGGGTGTCTGCGGACAGCCTCTGCCGAGGCAGGGAAGTTAGCCCGGGTACGTGCAGGGGACGGGTACCCGACCGGCTTCCCTGCCTTTCCGAGGCGTCGGAAACGTTGAAACAACTTGTTTGAGCCTTTCCGAGGCGTCGGGGGCGTCTGCGGACGCCGGGGTTTCGCCGCCCAGGGGTTTCGCCCCTGGCTATGATCCGGCGCCCCTACAGGGCGCTCCCCTGTACCCGGCCGGGCTGTAGGCCCGGTGGACCATAGCCCAGGGCGAAACCCTGGGTGGCGAACCCCCTGGTGTGTGGACGATCGGGGCGAACCCCCTGGCGTGTGGACGATCGGGGCGAAACCCCTGGGCGGGCCGGGTACGGGGGAGCGCCCCCGCGTGGCATCTAATCTGTCCATAAGTAGTCCTCATCAAATGGTACGTCGTGATCCTTGAGGATGGCCACGTACTCATCGCGAAAGGTTGTCGTACGGTGATGCTCCTCTTGATTGTCGATGTATTTCTTTACGCGTTCAACAAGCGACGGGCTGACGGAAAAAGCACCATATCCGTTCTGCCAGGCGAAATAGCGGTAGTAACGAGGGTCTATGGTTTTGATCCAACAGCTGCTCCGCTGCTTCACCTCTTCCATCATTTTCGCCGTTGAGACGGTTCTTGACAAGAGGCAAAGCAGGTGCACGTGGTCGTCCACACCATTAATCCGTATCGGCAGGCACCCGATATGATTCAATATGCCACCCATGTATTCGTATAGGGCGCCGCGATCTTCATTGCGGATGGTGACGCTTGTGGATTTGATATGAAACACCGTGTGGATATACAGTTTCGATAATGACTGTGGCATGATCTCTATTCATTATTTATTCGTTCAATCAATCCGGCCGGGAGCCGCCCAGGGTTTCGCCCTGGGCTATGGTCCGGCGCCCAGGGGTTTCGCCCCTGGCTATGATCCGGCGCCCCTACAGGGCGCTCCCCTGTACCCGGCCGGGCTGTAGGCCCGGTGTACCATAGCCCAGGGCGAAACCCTGGGGGGGCGAAATCCCTGGTGTGTGGACGATCGGGGCGAAACCCCTCGCGTGTGGACGATCGGGGCGAACCCCTGGGGGGCCTGACCACCCGGCGGATCATAACCAGGGCTGGGACGCCCGGGGGTATGCTCTGGGCATCATCTCGACGACCGACTCGTGGGGAGAGGAGGCTGCGGCGGCGGGGTCTTCGTGCAGCTCGAAGTGCAGGTTGCTGAGCTGCTCCTTCAAGAGCTTGTCGGGGGTGATGACGATCTTCATGTCGCGGATCATGTCCGGGGTGACGCGCTCGGGCTCCTCCATGCCGTCGCTGGTGAAGGAGATGCGGAGCGTGCCCAAGGGGCGCAGGCAGACGCTGCGCCCGGCGAGGAGGTGGCGCACGACGGCCTCGAGAAAGACTTGGATGATCTTACGGACGATGCCGTAACGGATGCCGAGGCTCTCGGTCAGCTGGCCGGTGAGCTCGGCCTGACGCACGCGGCGCTCTAAGAGGGGCGTGGCGTACCATTTGGCCTTGCGGCGATCTTGCGGGTTGGCCCGCTGTAGGATGATGTATTTCATATTGTTTATGCGTTGGGGGCCTGAGGCCCTGTTGGATTGTTTATGCGTTTGGGGGCTGAGGCCCTGTTGAGGTGTTTATGCGTTTGGGGGCCTAAAGGCCCGTTGAATTGTTGGTTTGTTGAGGCGTTGGGGCGGGTACCCGTGTAGGGGCGTATTGAATACGCCCCACCGGGCGCCACCGTCGGTGGCGAATACACGTCCCCCGGCGTTCATCCATTCGGGCCCGTGGGGGGCGTCAGGGACGCCAGCCAAGTTTGGCCGGGTACGTGCGTCGTTACGGTCATTCGCCCCGATGGGGCGGGTACCCGGCCAGATTCGCCGGCGTCCGCAGACGCCCCGGCCAAATTCGCTGGCGTCCGCAGACGCCCGCCCCTACACCGGTACGTGCATTCGGGTCAGAACTCGGAGCAATATTTCTCGATCATCGACCAGAGGCGAGGCTCGTCGACGGTGAGGATGATGCGGGCCTGCTGGCTGCCGACGGGCTGGTTGGAGTCGAAGGCCAGGGCCTGACCGTAGGAGAAGCCAAACTGCGAGTTGACGTCCACGTAGCGCTTGACCTCTTCGCGGATCAGGGTGGGGTCGATGAGGATGGAGGCGGCGATGACGTCCCAGACGTAGTGCGTATAGGTGGGCTCCTCGAGGAATTTTACGTTCAGGTAGTTGCGCTTCATCATGCCCTTGATGCCCTCGTTGCGGACGAGGTTCGTGATCCGCTCGTAGCGATCCTTGCGGAAGGCCATCTTCTCGCAGACGTCCAGCCCGACGATCACCTGCTCCTTGAAGGGCGTGCGGACGCAGATCTTGGCGGCCTCCGGGTCGAGCCACCAGTTGAACTCGGCCGTGGGCGTGGTGTTACCCGGGCGGAAGAAGGATCCGCCCATGTAGATGACGCGCTTGATGAGGGGCACGATCTCGGGGGCGATGCGCACGGCGGTGGCCAGGTTGACGCAGGTGCCGATGGCCAGGATGGTCACCTCGCCGGGGTTGGCCTTGACGCGGTCGATGATGAAGTTGACGGCCTTCATGTCGAGCGGCTGTACGGACGGCTCGCGGCCGTACTTCTGGAGGTAGACGGCGCGCCAAGAGGCGGGCTCGGGGTATCCGGCTGCGCCCACGTAGGCGTCGCCGATGCCGAAGAGGATGCGCTCGTTCTTGATCGTCTCGAAGCGGTTCGGATAGATCGGCTGGCGGATGCCGGGCACGATGGGGATGTCTGTCCGATTGACGCACTCCAGCTGGCGGATGCCGTAGGCGGTGCCCTCGGGCACCCAGGTGTTGCCGATGACGATGGTGACGCCCAGGAGGTCGATGTTCGGCGCCTTGGCCAGCATCATCATGGCCACGCCGTCGTCAAAGACTTCGACCATGTCGGTGTCCAGGATCACCTTTTCTTTCTTCTGCGCCGTGGCGCGTTCGGTGGTCATGCCCATAAGGCCGACGAGGGCCATGAGGCAGAGGGTTCTTAATGTTGTTTTCATTGTTTGGGGTGTTTAGGTGTTTGGGGATGGGGGTTTATCTGTTTATGCGTTTGGGAGCGGGTGATCGTGTTGCGTGGAGATAGGGGCGGGCGTGTACACCGGACGGTTTCACGGGCGTCGGGCGGACGCCCGCCCCGAGAGTTGAGTTGAGCGTGAGTGAGCGTTGAGATTTTAGTCAGTGAATTGTTTGAGGGAGGCCTTGAATTGGAGGTACTGCTTCTTGTACTTGTTGTACGCCTGCTGCGTGGTGTAGTGGATGCCGAGGACGTGCATCGTTTCGTCTTCGCGCACCTCCTGATAGCTGCGGGTGTAGCTGCCGTCCTTGGCGCCGATGGTCCAGTAGGTGACGGTCTGGCGCTTGCCGCGGGTCACTTTGCGCTGGCCCTCGCGTTCGTTCTCCGAAAGTTCGATGTCGGTCGGGTCGCCTGACCACTGGGGCGAATAGACGTAGAAGGTGACGGAGCCGTCGGGCGAGGTGAAGGTGGCGCTGTCAAACGCTTCGTCTTCGCCCGAGGTGGCCGAGGGCAGGGAGCCTTCGGCGGTAAAGTTCGCCGGGTATTCCACGGTGAACCATGCGCCGCGGAACGTCTTGGTTTGGGCCGTCAGCGTCGTGGTGGCGGCCAGCGTCATCGCGCAGAGGGCGATGAGGATGAGGAGGGGAAATCGGGTTGCTTTCATTTTGAATCGTGTGTTAGGGGGGAGTTACTTGGGGGCTTGGATGGAGTTGATGACCGGGTCGACATACTTGCTGAGGATAACCTTGTTGCTCTCGGTGTAGTTGAAGACCAGCGTGAAGAGCTTGTTTCCGCTGACCATAAGTCGCATGGTCATATAGATATTCTCTTTGCCGAGCTGGGGGTTGACGCCGGACTTACGCAGCAGGACGCCGTCCGGGTAGGCTTGGCCCGTGGCGTCAGGGAACTCTCTGAGGAGCTCCGCAAGGGCCTCTTCGGCGTCCTCGAGGGTGAAGTCGTCGTCGCCTTCCAACTCCTTCACGGAGCAGGCGATGGAGTTGGTGACGTCGTCGCCGTAGAGCGTGAAGAGCTGAGCTTTCTGCTCTCTGTCCGCCAGCTGGACGGGCTTGAGGATCGTGGGGCAGATGTAGGAGAAGCCCTTGAGGGTCACTTGGCGGAACGCGCCTTCCGGCTTGGGCTCCGGGGTGTCCTTCTTACAACCGGAGGCGGTGAGGGCTATAATAAGCAGTGCCACTAAGGTGGTCCAAATCATATTCGTTCTCATAATGGTTCGGTGTGTATAGGGTTTGTGGGGTTTGAGGGAATCCCCCTCCCCACCTTTCACCCCGACAAAAGGATCGAGGGGCGTCAGGGGAGGGGGAAGGATGAAGAAGAACTGTTGTCTCTCTCTCTGGGGGCAGACTCAATCGAGGCCCAAGAACTTATGCTCGTACGAGATCGGCGCCACCTGCACGTACAGGCCCGGGCAGTTGTTTACAATGAAATACGTGCCGTTGCTCGGTTCGTCCGGCTTAAAGGTCTTGACCACGGAGATGATCTCGAAGCCCTGCGAACGGCCTTGGGTCTTGATGCGTAAGTACACGATCGGGGCCTGGAACGTGTAGTCCTTCGTGCTGTCGTACTTGTGCCCCGGGTCTGCCGTGATCTCTATCGTGTAAGGCTTCGTGGGATTGTAGCCGTTGTCGGGACGGGCACCCTTCAGGAAGGCTGCCATCAGGTACGGACGGGCGTAGGAGTCGCCGGCGCGGTAAAGTTCCTTGAGCCGCTCCATAGCTTTTCGCCCTTCCGTCCCGGTGCTGTTCAGCTCGATACACGCGCGGCCTATCTCTCGGTCGCGGCGGAACATCTCATGGGCCATGACTTGCAGGGCGATGGCGCCTTGCGGTTCACGTCCGATCTGCTCACGCACCTGCTTGAACTCCTCGACCGAAGCGGGGAAGCGGTTGAAGGTGATCGTGGCCGACTGGCCAGCGGTGTACTGCGTGTGGTTGATCGAGCCGGTCATCTGCACCTGGATCGGTGCGAGCGCTTGCTGCTCCTTCTTGACCGTCACCTGACAGGTTGCTCTTGCACTGCCGCAGCTGGCCGTGAGCGTCGCCTTACCGGCGCTCTTGCCCACCACCTCGCCACCGTCCGTCACCGTGGCTACACTTTCGTCGCTGCTCTTCCAGCTCACGAGCTTGACCGCAGCGTTGGCAGGCTCTACCTCGGCCTTGATCGAGGCCCGCTCGCCGACCTTGAGCGTAAGCTCCGTCCGGTCCAGCTTGATCGACTTCGCCTCGCCGCCCGGGTTGGGGTTCGGATTCGGGTTGGGCGTCGGCTGCGGATTGGGGTTCGGTTGCGGCTGTGGCTGGGGTTGCGGCTGCGGAATGGGTTCCGGAACGGGATCGTCTTTGCAACTCGCGAGGCAGGTTACGCATGTGACGGCCACGATGGCCATCATCATCATTGAAATAAATCGTCTCATTTCTGTAGGGGTTTTTGTTGTGTGATACATGTTTGTTGGGTGGGAAGCATTCCCTTGTTCTGTTTACTGGAGGCCGGTCTGGCCTTGTTGTTCGCGTCAGCCTCTCTGCACGGATGGCAGGTGGGCGGGGGCACTCATCGTGGCGACAGCGGGCTATCGTTCGCCGTTGCGCTTGTTCGGGGGCGTGTGACTGTTGGGGTTGTCGAGGGGGTGACAGGCATTCAGGTAATGCGTATACACGTCGATCAACCGCTTCAGTGAAGCCTTCGCTTGCTCCCGATTGTAGGGAGGTGGGGGAGGCTTGTTGCTGGTTCTGTGGCTGTCGTGGTTCATCGCTGTCTCAGAAACTGTTTAGAGAAGCTGTTTTGAATTTATTGGATGATTGTTCTGTGGAGCTGTCTCCGAAACAAAGTCCCAACAGCTGCTTAATTGATGCTGATCTTCCGTACGGATTCACCAGCGCGGACGATATAGAGTCCGGCGGGGAGCGTGAGGGAGGTCTCGCCGGCGGGAGCGGTGAAGCTGTGGAAGCATTGGCCGAGCAGGGTGTAGATCTCTACGCGGGAGGCTGTCGGCAGACTGATGCGGAGTGTGCCGTTAGCGGCATAGATACGTGCGGGGGTGGCTACGGTGGCGTTGCTGATGGTGGAGAGGACGTCCACCTCGCACGAGGCCGACTTGCCACTGCCGTCCAGGGCCTGGGCGGTGATCACGGCCTTACCCTTCTTATGGATGCGTACCTCTACGGCAGTCCCTATCGTGACGCCCGACTTGAGGCGTGAGGCGGAGGCTGAAGAGGCGTGCACCGTAGCCACGCTCTCGTCGCTGCTCGACCATTGCAGGCGCTTGTCGGTAGCGTCGGCGGGATAGACGGTGGCGTTGAGGTTGAAGCGGCTGCGATCGCCATTGACCGTTACGCGGGGCAGGTTCATCAGCAGCGAGCTGACCTTGACCTCGGTGGGCTTAGTGCCCTTCTGCGTGATGGTGAGTGTGGTGGTGATGGAGGGGTCTCTGGTGGACGATAAGGTGACGGTGAGCTTGCGATCGTCCGAGCTTATGTTCGGCTCGACAGTGAAGGAGTAGTCATCATCCGACGCTATGCCGTTGCCACCGATGGCTGATACGCCGGTATTGGTGAACCAGCCTCCGTTTCGTTTGAGCGCCTCGTTGGGGGAGACGTCGCTGTTCCAGCCGTAGTTGCTGGTCACGGTGAGCGTATGCTTGCCGCCGCTGGCGTCCATAACGATCTTCTGCTCGGAGAGCTTGACGAAGGGGGTGGCGGGGGTGGCGGTCTTCACCTGCCCCATGGTGTACTCGGTGACGTTCTCATCCTCGTCGTACACGGCCACGATGACGTAATACGTCGTGCCCGGTTCGAGCGTCTCGATGAGCTGCTGGCCGTCGGTGTACTTCTCTATGGTGGTTGTGAAAGTGCCCGCTTGGGAGGGATTCGACCCATTTTGGTCGTGCGCCGCGGGGAGATCGCTGTCAAAGGAAAGGTCGGTCAGCAGCGAGGGTTTGTCGGCCACGTAGACACGATACGTCAGGTAGTTTGCCTGGGTCTTGTTGTCCTTCGCGGCGTGCCAGGTGACGGTGATCGCGTCTTCGGTGGCCGATAGGGTGAGCGCCTTGTTGGCCACGGTGGGTGCGACGAATTCCCCGGAGAGCTGCGTGATGACGTACTTGGAGGTGTCTACGTCGCCGGGGCCGCCGGCATACGCGTATTCGGTCTTGAAGTAGAGCGTGTGACTACGTGTAGGGCCGATATTGGGCATGAAGGTGATGGTGATGTCGTGCTCGCCCAGATAGTCCTTATCATTGCTTCGCGGCTCCAGATACGTCACCCAAGAGGGTGGGGCGGAGCAATTCCAGAAATAACCTAAGGCCTTCATCTGAATCTTGAAGGTGCCGCCTTCGGCCGGGACAATGAGCTTCTCGGGCGTGAACGTCACCTCGTGTGCGTGTGATTTTTGTGCCCAGCTGTCGCTTGTGGCGCTCATCAGCCCCAAGAGGGTGATGAGGAGGATTGAAATGCGGAATTTTGTTTTCATATCGTTTGGGGGGATGTGTAGGAAGTGAGGAGGCTGTCCGCACCGCTTACGAGTTGATAAATGGAAATTTCTGATCTACCGTGTACTTATTCATCTTGTTTATCTGCGATCGAAATCTTGTCCGATTGCGAGTGCAAAGTTCCGGCGGTAAAAGAGGCGTGTCAATACGTAATATTACGTATTTCATTTTCTCCGTGTCAACGACCGGAATGTTCATTTTTCAAGTGTGCTATCCGCTGTTTATCAGACGTCTATCGAATCCTATGGATCTTCTGAAACTGCATACAATTTACACTTTGTTACAATCGACTTTTTGAAAAACACGTCAGATTTTCCGGAAGAGAGTACGTAAGCGTGCGTAGTTGCGCAGTTTTCCGGGTACGAGAGAGGGGGCGTAAGTATTACGTCCCCCTATACGTATTATATATGGCCATACTCGTCCCCGGCGATAGGTCTCCATCTGGGTCATTGACCATTAACAATTGAAAATTGCCCCGGCGGCCGTTACTTTTGCGCGACATTCAGATATACAGACAGAGAGATGAAGAAGATCTTACACCGTGCCGGTATCGGCCTATTCCTAACCCTGACACCACTCTTGGCCGTGGCGCAGAGCGACGCGGATGTGGAGCTCCTCACCGGTGAGTTTGAGGCGGCCCGCCCCGGAGCCAAACGCGCCGAGGCTGCCAATCGCCTGGCAGCCGTCTTGACCCGCGAAAAGGCGCTGTCGAACACGTATCATTTCACCCGCAACACGACGGAGGACAGCCTTCGATGGGTTCTCTATAGTGGCCTCGCACAGTACTATTACGACCAAGCGCTCTTCCGTAAGTGCATCCGCAGCGCGCAGCTGGCCATCCCGCCCACATGCGCCTTGAAGGACACTGCCGGCTGGTTTGCCCTTTTGACCATGCAGACGGAGGCCTACGTCCGCACGGGCGACTTTGACGGCGCCCGGCAGAGCATCCGCACCTGCCTCGAGGTGGCCGAGAAGCAAGGCAGTCCGGAACGTTTGGCCGCGGCCTACAATAACATGGGCGCGCTCTATCACCACATGCGCGACGACTCCTTTTCCATCGTCATGTACCGCAAGGGGCTCGAGACACTCCGCCGAATACCGGCGTCGGAGTCTCTGCCCATGCGTGCCGAACTGCTCCGTAACCTTGGCGGCGCCTACGGCGAGATGAACCGCCCGAAGGAGGCCATGCAAATCCTCCGCGAGGCGCTCGCTATCAGCGAACAGCTCGGCGACACGATGGGCATCGCCACCGCCCAGTCGTCTATGGGTCTGGCCGCTATGGCTGCCGGCGACTGGACGCAGGCCGAGCAGTATTTCTCTCAGGCGCTCGACGGTGTTCGGCGCCTCCAGCACCCCGTGGGCATGATCTATTGCCTCGGCTACCTGGGGCAGGTCAAGCAAAAACAAGGACTCATCGCTGAGGCGGCAGCCTATTACCGTCAGGCAGACGAGATGGCTCGCGAGATGAACTTTACGGAAATGGAGATGAAGGCTTGCGAGCAGCTCTATGCGCTTTATCGCACCTCGAACCCGGCTCTCGCGTTGGAATATCTGGAGCGCAATAAGGCACTGGGCGATTCACTCTATCGGATGGACGCCGAGACGCAGATGAAGGCCTTCCAGGTGGAGTATGAGACGGCCGAAAAGGAGCATCGCATCGCTATCCAAAACGAGGAGCTGAAACAGCGCTACCTGCAACTGTGGCTCCTGGTCGTCGGCATCGTGGCCTGCCTTGTGGTGCTCTACTTCGTCAACCGCTACCGCCGACTCGTTCGTCGGCGCAACCGTGAGCTGCGCGCCATCAATGCGACGAAAGACAAGCTCTTCTCTGTCATCTCGCACGACCTCAAGTCGCCCGCTGTGGCGCAGAAGATGGCTATGGAGGAGATCCTGGCTAACCTTGAGGATTACGATTCGGAGACCCTCTCGCGCTACCTTGGTCTCTTCTATCGCGCCTCTGAAGCGCAGGTTGATCTGCTGCATAACCTGCTCAACTGGGCCCACACGCAGACCGATCGCATCACTTACGAGCCCTCTCGCTTTGACCTCCGCGACGTCATGCGTGACGCGATGGGCCTCTACATCATGTCGGCCGAAAACAAGGAGATTACGCTCCGGACCGACTTCTCCGACGAGCCGTGCACCGTCCGGGCCGATCGCCAAATGGTCCACACCGTCCTGCGTAACCTGGTGAACAATGCGCTCAAGTTCTCCGAATCCGGCAGCGAGATACGCCTCGTCGTTAGGCGCAGCGGCTCGACCGTCTCCGCCTTCGTCTGCGACAGCGGCCAAGGCATGACCGACGCGCAGATCCAATCTATCCTCCACACGGACAACCTCGTCACGACACGTGGCACACGCGGCGAGAAGGGTAGCGGGCTTGGCCTGAACATCTGTCGCGAGCTCCTCGTCCGTAACCACAGCAAGCTCATCCTCCGCAGTCGCCCTGGCCAAGGCACCGAGGCCGGATTCGAGATGGGCTATGTCAATGAATGAAGATCATCCACCCCAGAGAGAAAACGAACACAGATAAACAGTACAACATCGATCACCCCTATGGAAGAAACAAAACAAGATTTCAAACGCACCCTCATCACCTCCGCACTGCCCTACGCTAACGGGCCGGTGCATATCGGACACTTTGCCGGTGTCTACCTGCCTGCCGACATCTACGCGCGCTATCTGCGACTCTGCGGACGCGACGTCCTCTTCGTCGGTGGGTCGGATGAGCACGGCGTGCCCATCACCCTCCGCGCCAAGAAGGAGGGCGTCACCCCGCAAGACATCGTAGACCGCTACCACGCACTTATCAAGGACACCTTCGAGCGCTTCGGCGTCTCTTTCGACATCTACTCCCGCACCTCCTCTGAGGTGCACCATCGCATGGCCTCCGACTTCTTCCGTACGCTCTACGACAAGGGGGTCTTCTTAGAGAAGGAGAGTGATCAGTACTACGACGAGGAGGCTGGACAGTTCCTCGCCGACCGCTATATCACCGGCACTTGTCCCCATTGCGCCAACGAACACGCTTACGGCGACCAGTGCGAGCGTTGCGGCACGTCGCTCAGCCCCACGGAGCTGATTAATCCACGCTCAGCCATCAGCGGAAGTGCACCCGTGATGCGTCGCACGAAGCACTGGTACCTGCCGCTCGACCAGTACGAGCCTTTCCTCCGTCAGTGGATCCTCGAGGAGCACAAGGAGTGGAAGCCAAACGTCTACGGACAGTGCAAGAGCTGGCTCGATATGGGCTTGCAACCGCGCGCCGTCAGTCGTGATCTGGATTGGGGCATCCCTGTGCCTGTTGAGGGTGCCGAGGGCAAGGTGCTCTACGTCTGGTTTGATGCGCCGATCGGCTACATCAGTAACACGAAGGAACTGTGTGACGCGCAGCCTGAGCGCTACGGCAGCTGGGAGACATGGTGGAAGGATCCAGAGACGCGTATGGTGCACTTCATCGGTAAGGACAACATCGTCTTCCACTGCATCGTCTTCCCGACCATGCTCCGCGCCGAAGGGTCGTTCATCTTGCCGGACAATGTGCCGGCTAACGAGTTCCTGAACCTCGAGGGCGACAAGATCTCTACGTCGCAGAACCGTGCCGTATGGCTCAACGAGTATCTCGACGATCTGCCTGGCAAGCAAGATGTGCTCCGCTATGTGCTTACCGCCAACGCCCCCGAGACGAAGGACAACGACTTTACGTGGAAAGACTTCCAAGCCCGCAACAACAATGAATTGGTGGCCATCTTCGGCAACTTCGTCAACCGTGCACTCGTGCTGACGGGTAAATACTTCGACGGTGTCGTGCCCGAATGTGGCGAGATGGATGACTACGATCGTGCTACGCTCCATGAGTTCGAGTCCGTAAAGGCTGAGTTAGTGCGTCTGCTCGACACGTTCCATTTCCGCGATGCCCAGCGTGAGGCCATGAACTTGGCTCGCATCGGCAACAAGTACCTCGCGGACACTGAGCCGTGGAAGCGCTTCGCCACTGATCCCGCGCGGGTGCAGACGATCCTCCACGTCGCCCTGCAGATCACGGCCAACCTCTCCATCGCCTTCGATCCCTTCCTGCCCTTTACGACCGAGAAGCTCCGCCACATGCTGGCCATCGATGCGCCTTTTGCTTGGGATCGCCTGGGCGACTTCCATCTGCTCACCGCCGGCCACAAGCTCGGCAAGGCGGAGCTGCTCTTCGAGAAGATTGACGACGAGGTGATCGAGCGACAGGTGCAGAAGCTGCTCGACGCGAAGCATGCCAACGAGGTGGCCGAACATCGCGCTGCACCCATCCGCGAGGCCGTCGCCTTTGACGACTTTACGCGCCTCGACATCCGCGTCGGCCGCGTCACGGAGTGCACCAAGGTGCCCAAGGCCGACAAGCTGCTACAGTTTAAGATCGACGACGGGCTGGGTGGGCGCACCATCGTCTCCGGCATCGCCAAGCATTACGCTCCCGAGGAGCTTGTCGGGCGACAGGTCTGCTTTGTGGCCAACTTAGAGCCGCGGCGCATCAAAGGCATCACGTCCGAGGGCATGATCCTTTCGGCCGAGGGCGCCGACGGACGCCTCGCGGTCATTTCACCCGAAAAAGAGGTCGAACCCGGTAGCGCAGTCAAGTGAAGAACTGCCTCGTGACGACCAATCAATAACTCCAAACAGCTTCTTCTTATGGAAACGATTCAAATGGTAGACCTCAAGCGGCGTTACGCCCGCCTGAAGTCTGAAATCGATAAGGCCACGACCGACGTCATGGCTGCGGGCAGCTTCATCGGTGGCCCGGAGGTGGATACTTTCACCCGCGAATTGGGGCAGTATCTCAACGCCCCGCACATCATCCCCTGCGCCAATGGCACCGACGCCCTCGAGCTGGCTCTCCGTGCCCTCGGCGTGCAGCCGGGCGACGAGGTCATCATGCCCGCCTTTACTTACATCGCCGCTGCTGAGATGGTGGCCCTGCTGGGCGCCACGCCCGTGCTCATCGATGTGCGTCCGGACACGTACAACATCGACCCGGCACTCGTCGAGCAGGCCGTGTCACGGCAGACGAAGGCCATCGTCGTCGTTCACCTCTTTGGCCAGACGTGCGACATGGACCCGATCCTGCGCGTGGCCAAGAAGTATAAGCTCGGAGTCATCGAGGACAACGCCCAGTCGCTCGGTGCCGACTATATCTCGTCCGACGGCCGCACGCGCAAGGCAGGCACTATCGCCCACATCGGCACGACGTCCTTCTTCCCCACCAAGCCGCTGGCCTGCTATGGCGACGGGGGCGCTGTCTTCACCGCCGACAGCCAGCTGGCTGAGCGTATCCGCTGTCTGGCCAACCACGGTCAGGCGGCCAAGTACGACCACCGCGCCATCGGTCGCAACTCCCGCCTCGACGCCCTGCAAGCCGCCATCCTGCGCGTCAATCTGCGCCACATGGACGACGACATCAGCCGCCGCCGCGCCGTGGCCGACCGTTACGACGAGGGTCTCCGCGCGTTGCCTTGGCTGCGCCTCCCCGCCCGGTCGAAGTTCTCCACGCACGTCTTTCACCAGTACACCTTCCGCGTCTCCGACGGCCGCCGCGACGCCCTCCGCGAAGCCTTGCGTTCGCAGGGCATCCCCTCGATGGTCTACTACCCCAAAGCCATCCACGAGCAAGAAGCCTACAAGTGGGTCGCCCGGACCTGCGGCAGCATGGCCGAATCCGTCCGCCTCGCCCACGACGTTCTCTCGCTGCCCATCCATGCCGAGATGAAAGACGAAGAAGTGACCCATATCGCCGATCGCGTCAAGGCCTTCTTCCAGAAATAGGGCCTCGGCCGAGGTCGGGGAAGCTGGCCGTACACTTTACAAAGCAGTCCGAAAGGGCGCTGTCGAAAGAGATTTCGGCAGCGCCCTTTTTTGTTTCCCTCAGAAAGCAAAGAGGAAAAGACCTGCGGATTGTCGTCGGGGGAAAAAGTTAACTGCAAACAGTGTAGCGCGTTGTGCGAGCCCCCGATATGGGGCATTATCTCGCGGCCTCAGCCATATAAAGCCCCACGTAAAAATCGAAGTTACTAGGATACCCTGATTAGAAATTATCAGGTCACTTTTTTATGATAATCAACTATGAAAAGTAATTATCGGGTCACTTTTTTGTGCAGGAAAAATATTTCACCAAATAGGAAGTGACAATTTGTATGTGCGAAAAATTATTAGGATATAAATGCCCGCTTATTATCACTGAGATAAGTTTGTCAGAAATGAAAAAGTGACTTTTTAATAGCTGAGAAAAACTCTCACGAATAAAAAGTGACCTTTTAATAGCCGAGAAAGATTCTCACGAATAGAAAGTGGCTTTTTAATAGGCGAGAAATATTTACACGAATAAAAAGTGACTCGATAATTCCTAAAAATGGTGGATCCTGCCGATGATACATGGGATCGGGCCATTCATTTCGGGGGTAGGGCCAAATACTTTGCCGATAGAGGAATCACACCGAAGAGCACGCGTTTACCGTTGTGCAACGGCTATATACACCGATCCGTAGAGGCATTCTCATGGAAAATCTCCGTAACGCCCAGCCTGCTCCTGGCTTTGTCGGCGCGGTTTGCCTCAGCTTTTCTAATCCATACGGCATGTTACCTTTGCCGCTCGGAAAAAAAGAGAACAAATAAGTATCGCACTCGATAGATCTTACATACAATGATTAACAGGGTCCTAATCCGCATCAAAGTGCTCCAGATCTTGTTCGCTTATCAGCAGAACGGGAGCAACGACCTGAAGCTGGCAGAAAACGAACTGCTGCTGAGTCTGCGCCGGTCGTACGACTTATACTACTACTTCCTACTCCTCATCGTTGAGGTCACGCACCTCCAAGAGCGACGGCTCGATATGCGTCGCAATCGCTATCGCCCCGCCGAGGAAGATCTGCGCCCCAACACGCGTCTGGTCGACAATCGCTTCGCCCGTCAGATCGAGGCCAACCTGGCGCTGCAGGCTTACGTCAAGGAGCATGGCATCTCGTGGGCCAATGAGACGGACTTCGTCAAGAGTGTCCTCGACCTCATCCTCGGCTCCGAGATCTACGCCCAGTATCTGGGGGCCAAGACGGACTCTTACGAGGTGGATCGTGACTTCTGGCGTGCCGTCTTCCGCCGCCTCATCTGCGGCAACGAGTCGCTCGAGGACGCCCTGGAGGACATCAGTATCTACTGGAACGACGACATCGAGATCATCGAGACGTTCGTCATCAAAACCATCAAATACTCCACCGCCGCCGATGGCCCCGACCGACCCCTGCTGCCGATGTTCAAGGACGCCGAGGACCGCGACTATGCCATCCGTCTGCTTCACCTCACCATGCTGCGCGGTCAGGAATATCTCGCCCGCATCGACCGCCATCTCAAGAATTGGGAGTCGGATCGTGTGGCCAGTATGGACCGCCTCATCATGCAGATGGCCGTGGCTGAGTTGATCAACTTCCCCACCATCCCCGTCAATGTGACCCTCAACGAATACATCGACGCGGCCAAGTATTACAGCACGCCCAAGAGCAGCACCTTCATCAATGGCATCCTCGACGCCGTCGTTCAGGATCTGAAGGAGGAGAACAAGCTCGTCAAGGTGCCCCTGGCCAAGGGTGCGCGTAAGGACACTGACGACGACGATGACGACGAATAGCGTGTCCCCCCGCCTCGCCCTGACTACGCGATAACTACCGCCCCACAAGGCGCACATAACTATCCGGCCACAAGGCCGTAACTACTTTATCAAACTCCCTATCCCAATGAACCTACTCAGCGTATTTCTCCAGACGTCCGGAGCACCCGCAAGCGGCGGTGCCGGTTACATGAACATCCTTTTCATGGTCGCCCTCGTGGCTATCTTCTACTTTATGATGTTGCGCCCCCAGCAGCAGCGACAGAAAGCCATCCGCAAGGCTCGCGAGGCCATGAAGGTGGGCGATAAGGTCGTCACCTCGGGCGGCATACACGGCAAGATCAAGGAGCTCGGTGAGCAAACGATGCTTATCGAAGTGGCCGACGGTGTCCGTATTCGCATAGACAAGAACGCCATCTTCGCCAACTCCGAAGACGTGCCACAACAGCAGAAATAGTCTACCCCCGCCCCCTTCCTCCTTCCCTTATGTCAGAACACGGGAACGCCTCTCCGCTACCGACCAAAGCCTCGCGGGTCAAAGCCTTCTTCCGGCGCATAGGATGGCGCGATGTGCTTGTCTTTATGTGCTTCGTCCTGGCTTCGCTCTGCCTCTGGTTTCTGCAAGCCTTGCAGGATGATTATGAGATCAACATCGCTCTGCCGGTGAGATACAAGAACATCCCGGCCAACATGGTGCCCGCTGCTGACAGTCCGACGGAGGTTGTGGCTAAGGTGAGGGACAAAGGGACGGTGCTGCTCAACTACCTCTGGACGGGCTCCTTCTCGCCGCTTGAGATAGACGTCCGTACGTTGCCCCGCGAAGCGAGCAGCGAAGAGCTGACCGTTACGCGGCGCATCCTTGAGGCGGGCATTCTGAAGCATCTGGCCTCGTCCACCCGCCTGCTCAGCTTCGAGCCGAGCACCATCCGCGTCACTTACACCGAGCTTGGCAACCGGGAGATCGCTGTCGAGGCCGACCTCACGGTCGAGACCGAAGTCGGTTTCCAGCTCTCAGATCGGGTTACGATCACGCCAGCCAAAGTGCGCGTCTATGCCGACCGCGCGAAGCTGGATAGCCTTCGGGCTGTACGTACCGTCCCCATCCGCCTGACAGGCTTGAGCCGCACCAAGACGCTGACGGCACGCCTGGCCGAGATCGCTGGCGTACGCTTCGAACCACAGTCGGTCAAGGTGACCATCCCCGTGGAGGAGTTTACGGAGAAGCGCCTTACGCTTCATATCCGTTGCGACAGTGTTCCCGCGGGCTATGCCCTGCGCATGTTCCCCAACACCGCCGAGGCCGTCTGCAACGTACCCCTCTCGCACTTCAAGGAGCTATGCGAGGACCGTCTGGACATCCTCATCCCCTTCCGCGAGTTTGAGGCCCACCGTGAGGAGGGAAAGATCACGCTCCGCCTGACCAAAAAGCCCGATTGGCTCACGGATTACGATCTGAATCCGGACGCGATCGAGTTCATCCTCGAGGAGCAGTAACCATCGGCCTGATCACGATGGGCGTTATCATTGATAGATGGATTGTACATGACGACGATTGGTATCACTGGCGGCATCGGTAGTGGCAAGTCGATGGTCTCCGCCCTGCTCAGGGTCTATGGCGTGCCTGTCTATGACGCCGATCACGAGAGCAAACGCCTCCTTGTCACCTCGCCCACCATCCGTCGTGGGCTGATCTCTCTCCTTGGCCCCGACATTTATCGCCCGGACGGCACGCTCGACCGTGCCCGTATGGCTGCGCTCATCTTCGCTGACGCCGACCTCTTGGCACGCGTCAATGCCATCATCCACCCCGCCGTGGGCGACGACTTCGATGCTTGGCGCGAACGACTCACTGTCCCACTTTGCGCCATGGAGTCCGCCATCCTCTTCGAATCAGGTTTCGACCGGAGAACCAATGTTCGGCTGACGGTCTATGCGCCCGAGGCCATCCGTCTGCAGCGTGTCATGGCCCGCGACGGTGCTGCGGAAGCCGATGTGCGTCGGCGCATGCAAAGCCAGTGGACAGATGAGCGTAAGGCAGCCCTCAGTGATGCGGTGATCACTAACGACGGTCTATCGGCGCTCATCCCACAGGTGGAGGCCTTCCTGAATCGATGGTTATAGAAGGGACTTTCCCTCACGCATCTCGCCCCGAGTACATCAGTGGGAGGCATGCTTTTGCGATCCAACAGCCGTGACATGCTCTCTATCGGTATGCTCGTAGTCAATCCTGCGCACCGCCTTGCATGCGTTGTGTCCGCCCTGAAGCAGATTCAATGGTTGGGTTACTTTTGCCCCCCGAATTTTATTCCCCATCATATTCACTAAGTAGATAAAGAGTTATGCTGAAAAAAATTCTGTCCGTGTCGGGTAAGCCCGGCTTATACAAACTGGTATCTCAGGGTAAAAGCATGTTGATCGTTGAAACGCTGACCGACGGGCGGCGGCTTCCGGTCTATGCTCGCGAGAAGATTATATCGCTGGGCGACATTGCGATCTATACCGACGGTGACGAGGTACCCCTTTACGAGGTGCTCAACAGTGTAAAGGCGAAAGAAGAAGGCAAGGCTGTTAGCTCCATCGACGCGTCACGTGCTACGCCCGACGAGCTACGAGCCTACATGGCCGAGGTGCTCCCCAACTTCGATCGCGAGCGCGTCTACCCGACCGACATCAAGCGTCTGCTGAGCTGGTATAACCTGCTGATCGGCGCCGGCATCACAGACTTCGATCCGCAAGAGTCGGCCGAGGAGGCAGACGTTGAGTCGCCCGAGGCCACTGCGAAAGAAATCCACGCTACGCCGCCCCCGGTAGTGAAGAATACGACCCCTAAGACGTCGTCCGCCGCAGCCAAGACGCCCGTCGGAAAGTCCACCCAACGCATGCGCCAGAAGTAATCACCCAGCCACGAGAGATGAGCGAAGCAATCCAACAAATAGCCGAACGGCTGCGCGGCCTGCGCGACGTGCTGGGGATCTCTGTCGAGGAGATGGCCGAGGTTTGCCGTCTTACGCCCGAGGAATACTTGCGTTTGGAGAGTGGGACGGCAGATATCTCGATCGACATGCTCCATACCATTGCGCGGAAGTATGGCGTGGAGCCGATCACGCTCATGTTTGGCGACGAGCCGAAGATGAGCACCTACTTCGTCACCCGTAGCGGCCGCGGTGCCTCCGTGGAGCGTACGAAGGCCTACAAATACCAGTCGCTCGCGGCTGGCTTCCTCAGCCGTCGGGCCGATCCGTTCATGGTCACCGTGCACCCTAAGCCAGAGGGTACGCCGATCTTCCTCAACCGGCATACCGGGCAGGAGTACAACTACGTGGTCAGCGGTCGGATGCTGCTTCAGATCAATGGCAAGGACCTGATCCTCGAAGCGGGAGACAGCATCTACTTCAACTCCGATCTGCCTCACGGTATGAAGGCACTCGACGGCGAAGAGGTGCGTTTCCTGGCCATCATCATTCCATGATCATTCCCCGATTGATATCGCATTTTCTCATACAGACCTTGCGGCGCTCTCCGAAAAAGGGGCGCCGCAAGGCGTTTTATCCCAAATCGCTCGTTAGGAAAGATCACATCTCCTGCCGGCAGGCGTAGGGGCGTATCGAATACGCCCTCCAAACGCCCCGCAGGGGCGAACGATTCGACAACCGGGTACGTGCTGGGGCGTATTCGATACGCCCCTACACCTGCCGGCTGAGAAATAGATCCTACAAGGCTGCATTTGGGTTTTTCACTTTAGCTTTTCACTTACAAGAGATGGTAGAACGTTTTTTGACGCAGACCATGTTCGCGTCGCAAGAAGATTTCAAACACAATTTCCATATCCGCGTACCCGAGAACTTTAACTACGGATACGACATCGTCGATGCTTGGGCCGAAGAGGAGCCTACGCGGCGCGCCCTCTGCTGGACAAACGATCAGGGCGAGCACATCGACTTCACCTTTGCACAAATCAAGGAGCGAACGGATCGCACCGCCTCCTATTTCCAATCGCTCGGCATTGGTCGCGGCGACAAAGTGATGCTCATCCTCAAGCGACGCTACGAGTTCTGGTTCTCCATCATTGCGCTGCATAAGCTCGGCGCGGTGGCTATCCCGGCCACTCACCTGCTGACGAAGAAAGACATCGTCTATCGCGCCAATGCGGCCGACATTAAGGCCGTCGTCTGCGCCGGTGAGCTGGAGATCCTCCGCCACATCACGGATGCGCTGCCCGACGCCCCCACGCTCCAGACGCTGGTCAGCGTAGGGCCAGAGATGGCGCCCGGGTTCGACGACTTCCAGCAGGGCATTGAGCACGCCGCGCCCTTTGTCCGCCCCGCATGCGTGAACACGAACGACGACACATCGCTCATGTACTTCACCTCCGGCACGTCGGGTGAACCGAAGATGGTGATCCACGATTTCCTCTACCCTCTCGGCCACATCACCACGGCCTCCTTCTGGCACAACCTGCACCCGGACAGCCTGCACCTCACGATCGCCGACACGGGCTGGGGGAAAGCCGTCTGGGGCAAGCTCTACGGGCAGTGGATCGCCGGCGCTACCGTCTTCGTCTACGACCACGAGAAGTTCGCGCCCGCAGACATCCTGCGCATGATCCACGATTATCGCATCACCTCACTCTGCGCCCCGCCCACCATCTTCCGATTCCTGATCCGCGAAGACCTCACGCGCTACGACCTCTCCTCGCTCCAGTATTGCACCATCGCTGGCGAGGCGCTGAACCCGGCGGTCTACGACACCTTCCTCCGCCTCACCGGCATCCGCCTCATGGAGGGCTACGGGCAGACGGAGACGACGCTCACCATCTGCACCTTCCCCTGGACGACGCCCAAGCCGGGATCGATGGGCCTGGCCAACCCGCAGTACGACATCGATCTGCTGCTCCCCGACGGCACGCCGGCCGAGGACGGTGAGCAGGGGCAGATCGTCGTCCGTACCGACAAGCGTCGCCCGATCGGACTCTTTCAGGAGTATTACCGCGACCCGGAGCGCACGCGTGAGGCGTGGCACGACGGCGTCTATTACACGGGCGACATTGCTTGGCGCGACGAGGACGGCTACTACTGGTACGTGGGCCGCGCCGACGACGTGATCAAGAGCTCCGGTTATCGCATCGGCCCCTTCGAGGTGGAGAGCGCGCTGATGACGCACCCCGCGGTCGTGGAATGCGCCATCACGGGCGTCCCGGACGAGATCCGCGGGCAGGTGGTGAAGGCCACCATCGTCCTCGCCCGCGAGTATCGCGACCGCGCCGGCGACGACCTCGTCCACGAGATTCAGGATCACGTCAAGCGCGTCACGGCGCCCTACAAATACCCCCGCATCGTGGAGTTCGTCGACGCCTTGCCCAAGACCATCAGCGGCAAAATCCGCCGCGTCGAGATCCGCGAAAAGGATGGCGGGAGGGGCTAAGACGTGAAGGTGAAGCGGCGAATGCACGTAACGGGGTGGGGGAAGGCGCTGTTTCTATTCGTCTAACGACCTCGCTCCACGAAAAACGGCCTGTTGCGGTGACGCGGCAGGCCTTTTTTTCCCGATTTGAGTCTGTTTCCCCCAAAGAAATGCCCCGTTTTTTCGGATTACAGCGTGTTGCTCAGAAGAAACTTGGGTGGAATTCTCGATTTAGGCCCGTTGCTAAAAAGAAACGCGGCAGAATTCTCGATTTAGGCGTGTTGCTTGGAAGAAACACGCTGGATTTCTCGATTTAGGCGTGTTGCTCAGAAGAAACAGGCCGGAATTCTCGATTTAGGCGTGTTTCTCGGAAGAAACTCGGCAGAATTCCCGATTTGGGCGTGTTGCTCGGAAGAAACTCGGCAGAATTCTCGATTTGGGCGTGTTCCTCGGAAGAAATTCGCCGTAATTCTGGATTTAGGGCCGTTTCTTCAGAAGAGATACCCCAGATTTCGGAGTTGAGGCCTGTTTCTTCAGAAGAAACGCGGCGTTTTTCGGGATTGAGGGCCCGTTTCCGCCAAAAAGAATCCCCGCCAGAGAGATCGCGAACGATCTTCCGACGGGGATTCACTGACAAAATCAAGCAACTATATCATTTGCGGAACGGCGGCTTGACGATCGTCGCCTTCAGGTCGCGGTTGCGGACGCGGATGCCGATCTCGGTGCCGATCTTGGAGTGATCCGTGCGGATGTAGCCCAAGCCGACGCCGATCTTGCGCGTGGGCGACATGGTGCCGGAGGTCACGTGGCCGATCACCTCGCCCTTCGAGCAAACAATGTCGTAGCCGTGGCGGGGGATTCCCTTATCCTGCAACTCGAAGGCGCAGAGTTTGCGCTCCACACCCTCTTTCTTCTGCTTCTCCAGGGCGGCGCGGTTGATGAAGTTCTTGCCGTCGACAAACTTTGTGATCCAGCCCAGGCCGGCTTCGATGGGCGACGTCGTCTCGTCGATGTCGTTGCCGTAGAGGCAGAATCCCATCTCCAGACGCAGCGTGTCGCGTGCGCCGAGGCCGATCGGCTTGATGCCCTCGGGCTTGCCAGCCTCGAAGAGCGCCTCCCAGATCTTGAGTCCATACTGCGGGTAGAAATACAGCTCGAAGCCGCCGGCTCCGGTGTAGCCCGTGTTGGAAATGATGACGTCGGGGCAGCCTGCGAACTCGCCCGTCTCGAAGCAGTAGTAGGGGATGGCGTCGAGGTTGACCTTCGTCAGGCGTTGCAGCACCTCCTTCGCCTTCGGGCCCTGCACAGCCAGCTGGGCCATGTTGTCCGATGCGTTCTCCAGTTCGGCGCCGATGCCCTCGTTGTGCTTCTGGCACCAGGCCCAGTCCTTGTCCAAATTGGCGGCGTTGACCACTAAGAGGTACTTGTCGTCCTCGTAGTGATAGACGATGATGTCGTCCACGATGCCGCCTGTCTCGTTCGGGAAGCAGCTGTATTGGGCCTTACCCACGCCGATGGCGGAGGCGTCGTTGGAGGTGATTTTCTGCACCAGTTCGAGCGCCTTCGGACCCTTGATCCAGATCTCGCCCATGTGCGACACGTCGAAAACACCCACGCCGTTGCATACGGTCAGGTGCTCCTCAATAATTCCTTCATACTCGATCGGCATATTGTAGCCGGCAAACTCGTGCATCTTGGCGCCCAGGGCGATGTGCACGTCGGTAAACGGTGTTGTTTTCATCTCTTGTTCTATTATTTGGTGATGATGTGACATAAATGGATGATCGTCTCCATGCTCTTCTGGAGCGACGGGACGGGCAGGTATTCGTAGCGGCCGTGGAAGTTCATGCCGCCGGCGAAGAGGTTCGGGCAGGGCAGCCCCATGAACGACAGTCGGGCGCCGTCCGTACCCCCGCGGATAGGTCGTTCGATAGGCGTCACGCCGGCCGCCTTCATTGCCTGTCTTGCCCACTGGATCAGTTCGGGGCGTCGGTCGATGACCTCGCGCATGTTGTAGTATTGGTCACGCATGTCCAGCGTGCAGCATTCGGGATACGTCTCATTGATGCGTCGCACGGCCTCGCGCAGCGTCTCTTTTTTCTTCTCAAACAAGGCGCGGTCATGGTCGCGAATGATGTACGTCAGTTGCGCCTCTTCTACCGATCCCGTCATCTCCGTCAGATGGAAGAACCCCTCACGCCCCTCGGTCGTTTCCGGTCGTTCAGCGGGCGGCAGCATCTCATTGAGCTGCATAGCCACGAGCGACGCGTTGATCATGCGCCCTTTCGCACTGCCGGGGTGGATATTGCGCCCCCGCAGGGTGACGATGGCTTGTGCGGCATTGAAATTCTCATACTCCAGCTCGCCGATCTCGCCCCCGTCCACGGTGTACGCTCCGAAGCAACCGAAGCGCGCCACATCGAAACGGTCGGCACCACGCCCGATCTCCTCGTCCGGCGTGAAGGCGATGCGCACCGTGCCATGCTCCACCTCGGGGTGTGCCAGAAGATACTCCATCGCCGAGACAATCGCCGCCACGCCCGCCTTATCGTCGGCGCCGAGCAGTGTCGTCCCATCGGTGACGATCAGCTCCTGCCCCACGTAATGGTTCAGCTCAGGGAACACGTCCGGCGAGAGCACAACGCCCAACGACTCATTGAGCACAATATCGCCCCCAGCGTAGGCGACGATACGCGGCTTCACGTCCCGTCCAGACATATCCGGACTGGTGTCCATATGCGCGATAAAGCCGATGACGGGCACATCCGTGCGGCTTGTGTTGGCCGGCAGTGTAGCCATGACGTAGCCGTTCTCGTCGAGCGAGACGTCGTGCAGCCCGAGGGCTTTCAACTCTTCTTTAAGGGATTCTGCGAAGCGCATCTGTCCGGGGGTAGAGGGCATGGACCGTGCGTGTTCGTCCGACTGCGTGTCGGACGCGGCGTAACGGAGAAATCGGTCGGTGATCGTCATGTATCTGTGCTTCGTTTTTTACTATCTATAACGCAAAAGTACGCGAAAAACCATCTCTATGGAAATAAACCCCGGCAGTTTGGGAATTTCGGGATTGGCGTATATTTGCGGCGGGAAAGTCCTGCACGACCAGCTCCCTCGGAATTCCCCCAGGGCCTGACCGCAGCAAGGGTACTTGGTTGTAGCGGTGCGATGCAGTTCAGCTTTCCCACTTTGCCTCTTTAGCTCAGTTGGCCAGAGCACGTGATTTGTAATCTCGGGGTCGTTGGTTCGAATCCGACAAGAGGCTCAAGCAAAGAACTCCGCAATCGGTCTTTCAGTTGATGAAGATCGGTTGCGGTTCTTTTTTTATCCCCATTTCACACACGATGATTGCAACGATTCTTACCCTCATTGTCGCCCTGGAGCACCTCTACATGATGTACATGGAGATGTTCGCTTGGGAGACCCGCGGCAAACGCTTCTTCCGCTCGCTGCCTGAAGACTTGTTTGCGCCCACCCGCTCGATGGCTGCCAATCAGGGGCTGTACAACGGCTTCCTTGCGGCGGGACTGGCGTGGAGCTTTTTCATCGGAGACCCGACGTGGAGCGCGAACGTCCGCCTGTTTTTCCTCGGTTGCGTGGCTGTGGCCGGGACGTACGGCGCGCTGACGGTGTCGAAGAAGATCTTCTTCGCGCAGGCCTTGCCCGCCATCGTGGCGATGGTTGGCGTGCTGGCGAAGGTCTGAACCGGCACACGGCGGTATCAAAATCATAGAGAGAATCTTTCGCGGCGCATGGCGTAGGCCTGTTTCGCGGTCGCAAAGGGGCGACGGAGCTTTCGGAGACGCTTGTGGCGGCCCTCGAAGGCTCCGTTTCGTTTGTGGAGACGCTACTTTTTCCTGCGAATCGTTCACGGGGGTGTTGTTCTGGCTTTTGTGTGTGCACGAAGAGTGGTGTAGATGTGTTTATGTATTTATATGATAGCAGGAAGATTGGTTTGATCTATTTTCCTGTGTATATGTATGCGGTATAAGATGGAGGAATCTGTTTTATATAAATCCGCTTGGAGGGAATAATATACATACTCGTTTTTATATATACCTGCTTGCGTTTAGATTAGAATATATGATTTTCGCGAAAATATGCGTGCTGGTGATTGTGTATAATAATCCCTCTATATTCTAGTGCATACATGAATTATATATGCTCATTATCCACGAATAAATGTATGGATGAAAAAATCTATGATAGATATGGAAGCTATTAGCCTGCATGCATGAAGAGGGTAAATCGATGCTGTTTATATGCATGTGCGTGCACGAAGACATGAAAAAAATCCCCGCGAGGCCATTGCTGATTGATTATGGTCTCGCGGGGATGGGTTTGATGCTATCGCGGATTGATTCGGGCGTCTCCGGATCTTCTTTTCTTGTCTTGAGACCTCCTTTTCTTCCCTTGATGGAAGAAAAGGAGCAAAAGAAGATCAAGGCGTCAGGGACGCCAGCCAAGTTGGCTGGGTACCAGGCTAAGTTCCCTGCCCCGGAAGGGGCCGTCAGGGACGCCGGCCAAGTACATGATTGAAATGATCGTGCACCCGGCTTTCAATTTTCGTTTTCAACTTCCCCGTTGGCTCGATAGAGGGGGTAGGCGGCCTGCCAGACTTTGTTGAGGAGCAGGGGCGGATAGCCGGGATTGGCGTCGATGAAGTCGAGCAGGGTGCGGTAGGCCTCGGGGCTGCGGTGGTTGCGGAGGAGGGCGCCGACCCAGTCGCGGGGGAAGAAGATGTCGCCGGTGCGCTGGACGTCGCGAAGGGCGTCGAGGGCGGGACGGATGTAACGGACGGCGTGGCGCTCGCGGGTGGGGTGGTTGAGCCAGCCGAACAGCGCGGAGGTCCAAGGCTCGATGCGGCGGTTCTCGGGGATGAGCAGGGAGCGGAAGAGGGTGTCGAGGGCGGCCGTGTCGGGCGTCATGGCGCGGGAGATGAAGTCGAAGCGGCGGATGCGATCGGGGTCCGTCAGGCGGGTGCGCTGGGTGCGGACGATCGAGTCGCTGCGGTCGGGCAGGCGCACGGCGAGCGAGTAGGCGAGGTCGGTGTAATCCGTCTCGTTGAGGAGCGGCTCGGAGCGGTCGTGCCAGATGGCGTAGAGGTGGGCCAGGGTGGCGGGCGCGGCGGCGCTGTGGATCAGCATGCGGAGGAGGCGCTGCCGGGAGGATCGCTGTGGATGGCTGGCGCTGAGGCGCAGCAAACCCTCCTCAGGGCCTTCGCGGAGGGCGCTCGGGAGGGCGCGGAGTGGCGTGGAGATGTACGACGTGATGGTGGAGAAGAGGAGGGGGTTCGTCTCCGCGCGGAGGCCGTTCATGAGGGCGTCGAGCCAAAGGGCGTCGGGGATGAGGCAGGCCTGATAATTCTCGTGCAGAAGCATGAGGCGGGCCAGGCGCGTGGTCTCGTCGGTCGTTTCGTGCCAATGGGCGAGGAGCCAGTCGCGGCTGGCGGTGTCGGGGATGAGCAGGCCGTAGGCGCGGCCGTCGGTGTTGGGCAGGACGCGCTCGGGGGCGAAGGGCAGGGTGAGGCGTACGAGGCTGTCGCGCAGGTTGACCTCGAGGGTGGTGTCCGTTTGCCCCTTGGCGGCAAGGGTGACGGCGAAGCGTTGCGGGCGGACGATGCCGGGTGCGTAGCGATCTTTTTGACGGATCTCGAGCGTGTTTCCGCGCGGCGTGAAGCGGATGATGGGCATGCCTTTACGGTTCACCCAGGCGTCGTTGAAGGCGATGAGATCCTCGGGCGTGTGGCGGTCAAGGATGTGGATGAGGTCGTCCCACGTGGCGTTGCTGTAGGCATACGTGCAGAGGTATTCGCGGATGCCCTCGCGGAAGGCGTCTTCGCCCATGAGCTCGATGATTTTGCCCATCACCACGGGGGCTTTGTTGTAGATGATTTGCCCGTAGATGAGTCCGGCGTTGCGGAGGTTGTCCAGCTCTTGGTGGATGGCGTTCGTGCCCGGGGTGCGGTCCTCAGAAAGGGCGGAGGCGAAGAAGGTGCGCATGCGTTGCAGCTTATGGTTGACACTGGGGAAGAGTGGCTCGGTGATCCAGGCAGAGAAGTGGTTGGCGAAGACCTCCTTCGTCCACACGTCGTCGAACCAATCCATCGTGACGAGGTTGCCGAACCACGCGTGGGCCGTCTCGTGCGCGATCAGTTGGATGCGTCGCAGCTCCTCGTCGGGCGTGGGGTTGGGGCCGAGGAAGAGTTGCGTGTCATTATATAAGGTAGCGCCGACGTGCTCCATGCCGCCGAATTGGAATCCGGGCAGGATGATGAAGTCTTGCTTGTCGAAGGGGCAGGGCATGCCGGTGTAGGCCTCGAGCCAGTCGAGTGCGGCGGCGCTCTGTCGGAAGATGGTGTCCAGCTGGGCGACCTTCTGCGGGTCTGTTTCGCGGTAATAGGCCGTCAGTGTGCGCCCCTCGTTGCGGTAAGTTCGTTGCTCGAAACGTCCTGCAGCGAAGGCGAAGAGGTACGTGCTCAGGGGCCGTGTCGGTGCGAAGTGGAGCGTCTTTCTGTCGGCGTGTTTTTCCTCTTTCGTGACACGCGTGTTCGACACACCGACCCATTCGGCGGGCAGTTCGAGCGTAAGCGCAAAGACGGCCTTCAGGTTAGGTTGGTCGAAGCACGGGAAGATCGTCCGCGCACGGTCGGGCACGGAGAGGGAGTAGAGGTAGTCGTCGCTGCGGTTGAGCGACTGGTCGCCCGCGGTGAATCGTACGCTGATCGCGTTTTCGCCCGCCTGAGTCAGCTTGGCAGGCAGGAAGATGTGCTCGTTGCGGAAGGTGTATGCGGCCGTCTTTCCGTTCACTCTCACCTCGGCGATCTTGTCCGCCGCTTCGCGGAAGTCGATGACGATCTCGGTGGGTGCATCGAGTCGGAAGCGGATCCGCCCCTCACCCGTGACGGGTGTGTGTTTGTCTCGAGGAATCGAGAAGTGTAGGTCGTAACGTAAGTCTTTGACCTTCTGCTTGCGCAGTTGGGCTAGTTCGCGTGAGACGCCAGCGTCGTGCACGGCGTCAATCGTTTGGCCGTACCCGGTGAGGCAGTTCACGGCCATAATCAGTAGGAATGCGTATCGTATCATAGGGTAATAAAGTAGATATTCAGGCGTTAGATGCCGAGGAAGTTCCGATCCCAGATCGGCGGGCAAAACTACGTAAAGCCTCGAGAGGTGCGACCTCGTTAAAAGGTGGCTTTTGACGCGGTGCGAATAGCTTTTCATGCAAAAAACGCCGGTACGGAACTTTCGTATATTTGCCGCGCTTTTGAGGTTGCTCCGCTTGGGAGTGACGAGCCTTTGGCGTATCATGGAGCAAGCAAAAACAATGAAGCCAATTCGTTTTGCCGTCGTCGGTTGCGGCCACATCGGAAAGCGTCACGCAGAGATGATCTGCCGTGAAGACGGTGCAGAATTGGTGGCTTTATGCGACACTCGTCCGAAGTCGGAATTAGCCATTGAGGCCTATGCCAATGTGCCCTTCTTCAGCAATCTGGACGATCTGCTTGGCAGTGATCTCTCCTTCGATGTGGTAAACATTTGTACGCCGAATGGGCTGCATGCCCGCATGGCGATTCAGGCAATCGAGACCGGCCATCACGTCGTAATAGAGAAGCCGATGGCGCTCACAACAGCTGACGCAGAAAAGGTGGTCTATGCTGGTCTGAAGTATCGGAAGCAGATCTTCTGCGTGATGCAAAATCGCTACTCGCCACCGTCTGTGTGGATCAAGGATTTGATTGAGTCAGGTCGGCTGGGGCGTGTGTATATGGTGCAGCTCAATTGCTATTGGAATCGTGACGCGCGCTATTACCGTCCCGGTGGTTGGCATGGCACAGCTGATTTAGACGGTGGAACGCTCTTCACCCAGTTCTCCCACTTCATCGACATCCTTTATTGGCTTTTTGGCGACATCACCGATATACAAGCGCGTTTTGCTGACTTCAATCACGAGCACCTTACGGACTTTGAGGATTCTGGAGTCGTCAGTTTTCGGTTTACAAATGGAGGTCTCGGTTCGCTCAACTATTCGACGTCGGTATGGGATAAGAACCAAGAAAGCAGCCTGACTATCATTGCTGAAAACGGCAGCGTCAAGATCGGCGGACAGTACATGGATAAGGTTGAATATTGTCACATTAAAGACTACACGATGCCAGATCTTCCTCCTACTAATCCCGGCAATGATTATGGGGCATACAAGGGTTCTGCACAGAATCATCACTACGTAATCCGCAACGTTGTCAATGTCCTCTCTGAAAATAGTTCGGACACAATCACAACGAACGTCCTTGAAGGTATGAAAGTCGTGGACATTATTGGGCGGATGTATGCGTAAGATATTGGAGATTACTATATATCAATTCGTATGCATTCTTCTTTATCACAAGTAGGGGCTTCAAGGCTCCATGTTTTTATGAAGTGAAAACTCGGAAATAGAATATCTTCTAAAACAAAACAACCCGCACAAGTGAATTTCTCATTACTCAAAAAAAAGATTCGTTGGACGATTGAACGATATACGTATCTGTATACAGGTGTTATACCTTTTTGGGGCCATTTTTCATTGATGAATTATTGGCGCCTTCGAAAAGACAAGAATGCATTGTTGCGCCAGGCAAAACAGTCACAATATCGCTTCCCAATCACGAGTCTACGTCCGTGCTATTCTGATAGAACTGATGATGCAGGTTCTCTTCCCTTGCATTACTTCTTTCAGGACTTATTTGTAGCCCAACGAGTATTCAAGAATGCACCATTGCATCATGTAGATATAGGGAGTCGTATAGACGGATTTGTGGCTCATTTGGCATCTTTTAGGTCTGTTGAGGTTTTTGATATACGTCCGTTGGAGGTGAACATACCTAATGTGACTTTTAAACAGTTGGACATTATGGATCGTACATGTATCAAGGAAAACAGCATTCCTTCTGTTTCATGTTTACATGCGTTGGAACATTTTGGTTTGGGTAGATATGGCGATCCGATCAATTTTGATGGATTTAATATTGGGTTCAAAAACATTACAGCTCTATTGGAATCAAGTGGAAAGTTCTATTTTTCAGTACCAATAGGGCCACAAAGGATAGAGTTTCATGCACACCGGGTGTTTTCTCTTTCATTCCTTATGGAGATGATAAGTCCGTTTTATACGATAGATATGTTCTCTTACGTGGATGACCAAAACAATTTTTATCCAGACGTACAATTAACTAATGAGCTAATTAACAACAACTGTCATTGTCGATACGGATGTGGTATATTTGAATTGATAAAAAAGTGATAGCGCTATTCTAGGATTTATTCTTTCTAAAAAATGTCATCTACAGCTTCGCTAAAAGAGAAAGCAGCTAAAGGCCTTTTTTGGGGAGGGTTAAGTAATAGCGTACAGCAATTGCTCGGGGCCGTATTTGGGTTAATTACTGCACGAATTCTCAACGCTGAAGATTATGGATTGATCGGCATGTTAGCCATTTTCAATGGCATTGTAACTATTCTCCAAGAAAGTGGTTTTACTTCTGCATTGGCTAATAGGCAAGAAATAAAGCATGAGGATTACAATGCGGTATTTTGGTTTAGCACTTTAACCAGTGTCGTAGCCTATGTAATCTTATTTTTTTGTGCGCCGTTGATCGCTTCTTTTTACAGAAAACCCGATTTGATTCCTCTATCCCGGATCCTTTTTCTTGGGTTTGTTTTTGGAGGAATGGGAGTTTCATTGAACGCTTATCTGTATAAAAAGCTGAAGGCGAAAGAACGAGGGGTCGGCGATATGATTGCAATTAGTGTGTCAGGAACGCTCGGCGTAATTCTTGCTCTAAACGGGTATGCAGCTATCGGGCTTGCTATACAGACGGTGACTTATGTTGGAGTCAGTGTCTTTTTTCGTTTCTATTATTCATCGTGGCGACCGGCATTTCATTTCAATTTTTCTCCCTTACGTGAAATGTTCGGATTCAGTTCAAAACTGATCCTAACGAACTTTATTTTTCAGTTGAACAGCAACATACTTTCTGTGATAATGGGGCGATTCTACAATGCTAATCAATTGGGATTCTATACACAAGGGCAGAAATGGACGGGAATGGCCAATCAAGTCGTAAATGGCATGATAAGCTATATTGCACAGCCGGTATTTGTTGAAGCTAGTGATAACAAAGAAAGGCAACGGTATATTTTCCGTAAGATGGTGAGGTTTGGGGCCTTTGTTTCCTTGCCTGCTATGGTCGGACTAGCATTAGTCGCGAAAGAATTTATTTGGATTTTTCTTGGTGAAAAATGGATGCCCAGCATTCCGTATTTACAGTTACTCTGTATATGGGGAGGAGGTTCTTATTTGTGGATACTATACACGAGTTTATTGATGGCTCATGGAAAATCTGCTGCGTATTTATGGGGGACCGTATTAACCGGTGTCGTACAACTCCTTTTCATCTGGAGCGTTTACCCATTGGGCACCTACTGTATGGTTATTGGTTTTGTGACTGTTTCGTGTTTAAGCTTGCTTTATTGGCACAAAGTTGCTGGTCAATTGATCTCGTTATCAATTTGGCATGTCCTAAAAGACATTGCGCCCTATTTGGCTATTACCGGAACGTCAGTATTAATTGCATGGTTTGTAACTCTCTTTACAACTGACAGATATATTTCCTTCTTTGTTAAGTCCTTCTTGTATGTCGGAAGCTATTTGCTTATTGCTAAATTCTTGGATTCAACTATGCTAAAAGAGAGTTTGAGCTTTATAAAGAACAGACGAATATGAAAATGATTACTCAGGCGATCTATTCGCATCGTTATAAAGGTTGGAGTATCCCTGAAACTTGTTGGTATATATTGATGCGGGCTTCTTCTCGACTGAATGTAGCAGCATCGTTTTTTTATAGGAAATACAGATGGCGATCTAACAACGATTTCGCACGAAAATGGCTTCGTCGTCATGGAGATGATTTTGTATTTGATTTCAACGGAGTTTTGCTTCCGAATGTTTCAGGGGACTTCGATTTATTGTCTGGTCTGAAATACGTCTTTGATGATGTGTATGTGGTTCCAATCTCTTTTCACAATGATTACTCGCAAGCGAATGTTACATTAGTTGATCAGTTTACGGCTGAAGGTCCTTACGGATTGGTTAGCGAGCAGGTTGATGTAAAAATCGAACAAGGGGATGTTGTGTTCGATGTTGGCGCATGGATAGGCGACTTTAGTGCATTGGCTGCGGCACAGGGAGCTATCGTTTATGCTTTTGAACCTACGCCTAATACTTATGAGTGGCTATGTAGCACGGCTTCTCTGAGTAAAGGGGAAATTATACCGGTACAAAAGGCTTTAGGAGATAAGTGTGAAGAGATCGAACTGTTTCTCGATAATAGTGGAGGTGGGTCGAATAGACTCCATTCTACACACAAATCAACAAACGAAAGAAGGGCTATAGAAAGTCATGCTTTGCCATTAGTTAAAGTGAGCACGATAGATCAGTTTGTTTCTGAAAACCAAATCCGCAAAGTTGATTTTATCAAGGCAGATATTGAAGGTGCTGAACGATATATGCTAACTGGTGCGACCGATACGCTTCGCCGATTCGCTCCGAAATTGGCCATTTGCACATATCACTTGAAAGATGATCCTCAAGTGCTTGAGGGTATTATTAAAGAAGCTAATCCTGCTTATACGGTTGTACACACACGTCATAAACTATTTGCTTCCGTTAAGCGGTAAAAGAAGAGCCTCTTTCAAATTCTTTGAATGGTAGAAAATATCTACATAAGGGTTTGGGGTGGAATCGGAAATCAGCTATTTATTTATGCTTTTGCCCGATGTATATCACTCAATTGGGATGGTAAGGTTGGGCTGGAAACACACAGTGGTTTCCGTGGTGATGGCTACCATCGTACTTATAAACTGGATCGTTTTAGCATAACACTGCCAAAGTCGAATTTTCTTTCCTCGTTATTCTTTTCTTTCAACCGAAAATATCCACTCTTAAAACGCCTATTCTTCCCTTCGTCTCGATTGATTATAGAGAATGAGGATCAACTAAATTCCAATGTGAGTGAATTTATTCCTCCTCCCTATCTGAAAGAAAGAACTTTGTTTTATCAAGGCTATTGGCAGCACATCAATTTTTTATCCATTCGTGAAGTGTTACTTTCTGAATTGCGATTTAATCTTCCCCCGAATTCTGTATTTGAGGAAATTAAAGCAACGATTCAGGCGTCGGAGGCTGTCTGCTTGCATGTGCGTCGCATGCAATACAGTCGATTACTTACACTCGATTATTACCGAGCTGCGGTTTCGATCTTAGAGAAAAGCTGTACAGCGCCTTGCTTTTTCATCTTTTCAGACGATTTGGCTTGGTGTCGCGAACGGTTGTCCATATCATACTCATGTGTCTATATCGATAATTTCGACGATGAACTCTACGAACTGCAACTGATGAGTTTTTGCCACCATTTCATTATAGCCAATAGCTCTTTTAGTTGGTGGGGGGCGTGGTTGTCGCAACATCCGGATAAAATGGTAATCCTTCCGGAGGATTATTTGGTCAGCAATATGGATGGACGAGTGATCCCAATACCCTCAAAAGAATTGTACTAAATTAGCAGTCATATGAAAATACTTAATGCGATTTATCGCTTTCTTCAAGCAAGACAGATATTTGTCAACGATGTACTGAGATTTCTATCTAAAATAGATAGTCCTATTATATTGGAAGCGGGAGCTGCTGACGGGGTGGATACGTTGCGATTCGCAAAGTTGCTCTCTTCTCAGGGAGTTATCTATGCATTTGAGCCGGTTCTGCAAAATTTTGAACGATTGAAAGATCTTGTGAAGGAGCAGCATAATGTCCATACTTTCAGAATGGCGTTAGGTGACCATGATGGAAAATGAAGATGAATGTTAGTCGAAATATTGAAGCGGACGATAATATCGCATCTTCTAGTTCGTTGTTGAAACCTAAGACTTTAACTTCGTCGCACATCCTCATATCGTTTTTGAAAAATCAGAAGAGGTTGATGTGAGAACTATTGATAGTTGGGCCGCAGAAAATAAAGTCACTCGAATTGATGCTATGTGGTTGGATATGCAAGGTTCGGAGTGTGCTACATTACAAGCCTCGCCAGTCATAATGAAGACGGTTCAGGTTCTATATACAGAAGTCAATTTTGAAGAGACATATGAAGGATGCATTCTTTATGATGAATACAAAGAGTGGCTATATTCTCTTGGTTTTAAATTGGTGAAAAGTGAATTCAGGTGGAAAGAACAGGGTAATGCACTGTTTGTCCGGCAATAGATAGGAGGGAATACATTATGAAATCTTTTTCACAGTATTATCAAGACAAAGCAATCGACTTTGCGCTGAATAGAAAGCGGGATGGGATATTTCTTGATATTGGAGCTCATGATGGTGTTTCGTTGTCCAATACATTCTTTTTTGAGCGTAGCAGAAATTAGACAGGGCTATGTATCGAACCGATACCTGAGGTGTTCGCACGGTTACGGTCTAATCGTCATTGCTCTGTTAGGAATTGTTGCATCTTGGATGAAGAAAAAGAAGTGACATTCCGAAGTGTTTTCCCTCCATTGGAAATGTTGAGTGGCATTCTCGAGTTTTTCGATCAGAGGCATATTGACCGGATCAATGCTGAAGTGTCTATAATTGCTGATGGGCTAGGCTATCAGGATATTATGATTCCCGGACACAATATCAATCGCCTCTTAGAAACGCAGGGACTTTATGAAATCGATTATTGTAGTATAGATACTGAGGGGGCAGAAGTCAATATCGTGAAAAGTATTGATTTTAACAAAATTAGAATAGGTACCTTTTCAATTGAGAATAATGATACAGCAGGTGAATTGAGGAACTATTTATCCTCTTTCGGATATGCCCGATACACTTTAGGATCAGATGATCTTTATATCAAAGGAAAGTATAGCTGGACTTTGGCTAAATATGTGCAATATCTCAATTTTAAAATTTGTACAAGGGCAAAGAAGGCGGCATTGTATCGAAAATATATTAGGAAATAAAGTGCATATCGGATGTTGGTTCGTATTGTGAAAGACTGGCAATGGCCTGATATTTTCCAGCAAACACCACGAAATAAAGGTGTTTGGGAGGGAATCTGTTTTACGGAAGAAGAGGTTAAGACCTGTGATCTCTTAGTAGTATTAAACGCTTCCCCCGTCAGAATAAATACTATCTGTCCTATAGGCGCACGGTGGCTTTTTCTGCAAGAATCGCCGATCGACCTTTACCGATATTATTTAAAGATAGCACCTTACTTTGATAAGTACTTTGGTTTTTGGGATCCAGCAGAAGTATCGAATATTGTCAATACACAAACAGCGTTATCGTGGCACATAAAGAAGACGTATGACGAGCTTGTAAAACTTTCTCTAAAAGATGCGTTGGAGGCGAAAAAGAAGGCTGTATCATGGGTGACGAGTAATGCTAAGCAGAAAGAAGGTCATCGGTTAAGAATGGCATTCAAGGATTTTCTACAACAGCAGAAATTTCCATTTGATCTGTGGGGGCACGGTTTCTGTCCAATCGATGATAAATTTGATGGGATATTTCCTTATAAATACAGCATTGCTATTGAAAATTATTCTTGTGATGATTATTGGACGGAAAAAATTACCGACTGTTTTCTATCATGGACACTGCCTATCTACTACGGAGCCAAGAATATTACTCGCTATTTTCCAGAAGAATCAATGTTATTGATTGATCCGAACAGGCCGGAGTATTCGTTGCAGCAAATAAAAGAAGCAATGGCGACAGATTATTACGAAGCTCATTTAGATTATATAAAAGAAGCTCGCGAATTGATCTTGAATAAATATCAGTTCTTTCCATGGATAAAGCACTTACTAAATCAATCGCAAATTGATTTCTCTAAAAAAGAGCCCGTTGATATACCAGCTAATCGACCACCGAAGCGCCCACTTTGGTGTCGATTAAAACGGGTTCTATTTGAACGACAATGAAGCAATTGACAATCATTATTAGCTATCGAAATCGTAATATTGGGCGAGTAAAGCGATGTTTAGATTCGCTTTCTCACCAATCCTTTGAAGATTTTGATGTCTTTTTTGTTGACTATGGAAGTGATATATCCTATACAGAGCAATTAAGACCTATACTTGAGTCGTATTGTTTTGTTAATTATTATCGTCTTGCTACAGACGGATATCCATGGAATAAATCGCATGCGTTAAATTTTGGAATCCGTTTGTCGTCATCTAATTATATACTTATCGGAGATATTGACTTGATTTATTCCCCAGATGCTATTTCCGGATTGATGGAAAAAGCGGCTCCCAAACGAATCGTTTTTGGGAGTATGTTCTATTTAGGGAGATCCTTTTCGGCTTGGGATCGACTGTACTCTTTTCCATTATCGAAATTCAAAGATTCTGGGGACGAACCAATCGGAGCAATTTATTTAGTCCATCGTTCAGATTTGGAATCAATCAATGGCTTTGATGAGTATTATTGCTTTTGGGGGGTAGAAGATCGAGACGTCGATCGTCGAATGCGATTGATTGGTGCCATACCTATACAATTAGATAAATACAGATACCCTATTTTTCATCAATGGCATCCGTTCGTTTCCGATCGGAAACGCGGCTTTTTCCCTGAAAAATGGTGGGATACGATCAATATCTATTTTTCCTTGAATCGCGATCGCCCGATTCGCAACGAAAATGGATGGGGGAAATATATTCGGCCGGAAGATCGACCAATCTTTACTGCTGAGGTTGCTGAAACATTGATATATTCTTCTTATGGTCGTTCTTATCAAAAGGCTCAAGAGATCGATCGTATTGTAAAGAAACTGAATGCATTAAATGGGAATGAATGTCTTCAGATTGTTCTAAGGAAGAGGACAATGGGAGTCCTTTCATTTAGTTTGGTGCGATACGTCAATCTATTGATTCGGATATGTCGGCTACGTCTTGGTATAGATTATATTGAGAATGTTGAAAAAGAAAAGTATTTTTATTCAGCAGACATATTCTATGTGGTGTGGCAACTTATACGCACTCAGGGCGTAATACGTGATTATTCGTTGGTAGAAGAGAATGACAGTATAACAATACGTCTGATGAGAGGAATATCTTTATCGCAACAACTCATCTCGCAGTGATACTGTTTGTGTTGTTATTATAATGGAATCTCATTCATAGATTTAGCTGTAATCGTTACCGTAACGGACCGTCCCGCAGAAAAATTGCAGGTGTCGTTACTGTAACGATTCTTTCTACAGAAAAGGAGCAACAAACGTTTCCATAACGAATTGACAAATAGCATGTTTTGATGGGAGGAATAAGAAAAATGAAGTATTTACACACGGCAAGTCGAACCACTGAGGTGGACGCCGTTTCTGATCAGATTGTTGCAATGTATGAAGCCCGAACGGCGCTGAAGACGGAACCATATCTTGCGGCTACGATGGCGACGTTGAAAAGCCAATCAGAACAGATTACGGAGGCAATTAAACGGCTTAAAATTCTGAGTGAGTTAGAGGATCTCGATGCTGTTCGAGACCGAGCGATCAGTGCGCTGGGACATGTGCTTAATGGATATGCGAATATGCCGACAGACGATGCACGTCAACATACGCCGCCTCTGAAAAAAGTGTTTGATAATTATACGCTCTCTATTACTCGAGAGAATTATGAGAGTGAATCGTCTTTGATCGAATCGCTGCTTGCTGATTTGAGCGCAACGGCATTGCAAGTGCATATTACAGCACTTCCAGGTGTGAGTGAGGCAATTGCCGCTGTACGCGCGGCGCAGACAGCGTTTACTACCAAGCAGGTAGCCTATTTGGAGGCGTTAGCCAAAGACAAGACTTTGCAGAGTGCCAGTGTGCTTAAACTCGCATTGTTGACAACGATTAACACTAAACTTATTCGCTATCTTGATGTGATGAAGGATGTCGATGCGGCAAAATATGCTGACTTTTCCACGGCCGTTGCACAGGCTGTCGATGAGCAGAACACTGTCGTCGCAATGCGTCACACCCTCGATGAGAAAAAGAAGAAAGAGGGAGACGGTGATGGCACCAAGAAGAAAAAGGGTAAGGAAAAAGACAAAGAGAAGGATAAGAAAAAGGAGAAAGATGACGAAGGCGATGATATTACGTTGCCTACGGAGTAGTGGCTTTTTTATCGGAAGAGGAATAAGATGAAAATAGCAATTATAGGATTGGGATATGTGGGATTACCGTTGTCGGTAGCGTTTGCTGAGCATTATCCGACTGTCGGCTTTGACATTAATCGTAAACGGATCGGTGAATTGCAGAAAGGGCTTGATCACACCCAAGAAATGGATCGTGACAGGCTGCAGGGTGCCCTATCCAGTACAGAAGAAAAAGGCTTGACACTGACTGACGACAATGAGCAGTTAAGTGATTGTACGGTATTTATTGTGACTGTCCCAACGCCGATCACGAAATTTAAGACCCCTGATTTAGCTCCGCTATTGGCTGCGTCGGCTACGGTAGGTCGGGCGTTAAAGTCTGGGGATATTGTTATTTACGAATCGACGGTTTACCCCGGATGTACGGAGGAGGACTGTGTGCCTGTCTTGGAAAAATCCTCAGGGTTAAAGTATAATGTTGATTTCTTCTGTGGTTATTCTCCTGAACGAATCAATCCCGGCGACCGAAAAAATACATTAGAAACGATCCAGAAGGTTGTTTCTGGTTCGACTGAGGAGGTCGCCGAGAAAGTGGAAATGCTTTATCGATCAATTGTCCCTGTAGGAACGTTTCGTGCGTCGTCGATTAAGGTTGCCGAAGCGTGCAAGGCGATCGAAAATGCACAACGTGATGTAAATATCTCATTTGTCAATGAATTGTCGCTAATTTTTGATCGTATGGGAATAGATACGCAGGAGGTGCTTGAAGCAGCTGCCACAAAATGGAACTTCCTGAAGTTCACTCCCGGCTTGGTCGGCGGACATTGCATCGGCGTTGACCCTTATTATTTGATGCATAAGTCGCAGTGTTTAGGCTATAATCCTCAGGTTATCCTTTCCGGCCGCTCTGTCAACGATGGGATGGGGCGTTTTGTGGCTTCAAAGACGGTTAAATTGATGATTCGTCACGGCATTCGGATAGTCGGGAGTCGTGTATTGGTACTTGGATTTACATTTAAGGAGAATTGTCCGGACACACGGAATACGAAAGTGGTTGATGTGATCGATGAGTTGAAGGATTTCGGCATTCATGTGGATGTGTATGATCCTCATGCATTGCGTGATGAAGTAAAAGCAGAATATGCCATCGATTTACTCGCTCAGCAGCCTGATCCCAAACAATATGACGGTATCATTTTGACGGTTGCTCACGACGAATTTCGTTCGATCGACTTCAGCTTTGTTCGCAACCAACTTACTGTCTTATTTGACGTAAAAGGGATCCTCGATAAATCGCTTATCCACGGGCGACTTTAATCGATTTATTTGTCCTTTATGATGCGGTTAGCACCTATAGTACTCTTCACATATAATCGTCCGGTGCATACTCGCCAAACAATCGATGCATTGTTGAAAAACGAATATGCTTCGGAAAGCGATTTGATTATTTTCTCGGATGCTCCGAAAAACGATGCAGCCGAAGATGGGGTACGCCAAACAAGAGCCTACTTAAGAGGAATTACTGGTTTTCGTTCGATTAATTTAATCGAGCGTGCAGAAAATATGGGGCTGGCGGCAAACATCATTGATGGAGTAACTCAAGTTGTGAATGAGTACGGTCAAATTATTGTCTTGGAAGATGATTTGTTGACATCTCCTTTTTTTTTAAAATACATGAATGAGGCGCTCTCGATGTATGAAGATGCCAATGAGGTTATTAGTGTGCATGGGTATATATTCCCGATAAAAAGGAAGTTACCGGAGTCGTTTTTTATTCGTGGTACTGATTGCTTGGGCTGGGGGACATGGAAAAGAGGCTGGGATCTATTTACTCCCAATGGTGCTGAATTGTTGGATCAAATAAGAGCTCATAAACTGGAATGGACATTTGACTTTTCAGGTAGTTACCCTTTTATGAAGATGCTAGAAAAACAGGCGGATGGATCCGTTAGCTCATGGGCTGTACGATGGTATGCCTCCGCATTATTAAAAGATAAATTAACACTCTATCCAGGGCGGTCCCTTATTTTTCATAATGGGAGTGATGGGAGCGGCACTAACTACAGTGGGGACAATGCGCTTGATGTGAAACTATCTGATCGCCCGATCGTGCTTGAACGTCTTCTACTTGAAGAAGATAAGAATGCGAGAAAAGCGTTTATTGGTTATTTCCGTTATGCGATGCTATGGCATAAGATCCAATACCGGATAAAATCTGTATTTCAGGGTAGAAAGGGATAAGAATAATGCGGAAGAACATTATGTTGGTTTTTGGGACACGGCCAGAGGCAATCAAGATGGCTCCTTTAGTTAAGGAGTTCCAGAAATATCCGGATAAGTTCAGGACGACTGTTTGCGTGACAGGGCGACATAGAGAAATGCTCGATCAAGTGTTGAATATCTTTGATATTATACCGGATTATGATCTAACATCATGAAGTCAGGCCAGGATTTATACGACATTACATCGCGAATCTTATTGGGAATGCGAGATGTTTTTTCTCAGGCTAAACCGGATATAGTGATGGTGCACGGTGATACGACTACGTCAATGGCTGTTGCTTTAGCTGCATTCTATCAACAGATGTGGGTCGGACATGTCGAAGCTGGTTTACGTACGAATAATATATATAGTCCATGGCCAGAAGAGATGAATCGTCAGATAACCGGGCGTATTGCTACATACCACTTTTCGCCAACCTCTTTAGGGCGAGATAATTTATTGCAAGAGGGCGTACACAGCAATCGTATTTGGGTGACGGGCAACACGGTAATTGATGCGCTCTATGCTGTTCTTGGTAGGATAAAACATAATGAAGCCTTGCAATTATCACTCAGAAAAGCGTTGAATAGAGCTGGCTATGACGTGGATAGAGTATCGAATGAAAATAGATTTCGACATCTTGTTCTGATTACTGGACACCGGCGTGAAAATTTTGGTAAGGGGTTTCTCCAGATTTGTCATGCAATAGAGATGTTGAGTACGACATATCCTGATGTGGATTTTGTCTATCCGATGCATCTGAATCCAAATGTGCGAAAACCCATCGAAAAGGTTTTTAATGAGACATCTCGAGAAAATCTGTTTTTTATCGAACCATTGGACTATCTCCCATTTGTGTACTTGATGAAAAAAAGCAGTCTCGTCTTAACTGATAGTGGTGGTATTCAGGAAGAAGCTCCGAGCTTGGGTAACCCCGTCCTTGTTATGCGTGATACAACGGAACGCCCAGAGGCATTAGATGCGGGGACGGTGAAGTTGGTTGGCACAGATTGTGATAAAATTATCTCGGAAGTCTCTTCCTTATTGGAAGATAAGGAATATTATAGGAGAATGAGTCGGGCTATAAATCCATATGGTGACGGGAGGGCGTGTGAGCGAATTGTTTCAATTTTTAGTTTGGATGGATGATGATCTCTTTGGGAATAGTCTAAAAACAAAGATTATTTTCAAGTGAGCGATAGGGCTAAATTAGGGTTTATGAGGGAATCGAATTGCAGATGTCCACTTTGTGGCAATATAATAAAGAGTAGAATAGAGAGTGTGAGAACTATAGATATATCTAATTTGTATCGGAGAGTTTACAAAAAGGATATAGGCTATATCTGGAAAAGTGTGGAGAGATTGGAATATGTTCTTTGCCAAAAATGTGGTCTGCGTTTTTTTGATCCAATCATATCGGGGGATGATGACTTTTATAATATCTTGTTGAAAGACGAATGGTACTATCTGCATGAGGGGAAAACGGAATATGATTATTCGCGTAAGTTCATCGAAGAGGATGATCGAGTTTTAGATATAGGTGCTGGAAGAGGTGCTTTTAGACATTATTTGTCAGAGAAGAATTATTATCAGGGCTTGGATCTTAGTAGTAAAGCTATAGAACTTGCTAAAAAGGATGGAGCAAATGTTTTGCCAATTCCAATAGAAGAATTTAGTGAGGAGAATAAAGAGAGGTTTGACGTAGTCTCTATCTTCCAAGTAATAGAACATATTTCTTCGTTGGATAAATTCATGTGTTCTGCAATTGATTGCATTGTGAAGGGAGGACTTTTGATTGTTGCAACGCCAGATAATGATGGATTTATTAAGTATGTATCTAATTTTTGCCTGAATTTACCACCCCATCATACTCTTCATTGGAATGAGAGATCACTAAGGTCTATGGCTGAGAAATATAATTTGGAGGTTCTGGATATCTATAGAGAACCGGTGTCCAGTGTCCATAGACAATGGTGGTATAATACAATGTCAACGACTTACCTTAATCGTCTTCTAAGAAGAGATTTTCGGATGATTGATTATAGGTTTACATATAAGATCGTGCGTTTGGCAGCTAAAATATTAGCTCAATTTTACAAACTGTCTGGAGAGCATAAGAAGTCTTTTGGGCAGAGTATCATTATGGTATGCAGAAAGCCCGATGTTTAACTTCTGCACTCTCTTTGACTCCGCCTATCTATCGCGAGGCTTAGCGATGTATGAATCGCTTTGTCGCCATTGCCAAGAATTTCATTTGTATGTTTTTGCATTTAACGACGCCTGCTACACAACATTGAGGTCGTTATCTCTGGATAAGATGACGGTGATCTCATTGAGTGAGTTTGAGGATGATGAATTACTGCGTGTTAAGCCAGTTCGTACACGAGGCGAATATTGTTGGACATGTACTTCGTCTACTATACTGTATGTATTAGATCGGTTTAATGTAGAGAGCTGTACATATTTAGATTCTGATCTCTATTTTTTCTCATCCCCACAGTCCTTATTTGATGAGATGGGAGATGATGCAGTGATGATTACCCCTCATAATTATACACCTCAATACGATCAAAGTACAAGAACCGGAATTTATTGTGTACAGTTCGTTGCTTTCAAAAATAACGAGCAAGGACGGCATGTTTTGAATTGGTGGCGGAAAGCGTGTATAGATTGGTGCTATAATCGATTCGAGAACAATCGCTTCGGTGATCAGAAATATTTAGACGATTGGCCAAACCAGTTTGGCGGAGTGCACGTTTGCAAAAACCTAGGTGCGGGTGTTGCTCCGTGGAATATGCAGCAATACACTTTCCGAAAAAAGAAGGATCGAATTGTTGGGGTTGAGAATCTTACTGGAAATACATTTGATGTGGTCTTTTTTCATTTTCACTCTCTTACGTTTGTCACCCCCTCTTATTTTTCCCCTCGACCTTACTATCGGAGAAATAAAAGTGCAATTCAACTAATGTTTAACCCATACATAAAAAAAATCGAGGAGATCAGAAACAAATATCCAGAAGTTGCTGCTTCGGAAAGATATCTCTCAGGATTCGATAGAGCAAAGTATTTTCTCGAACTTTTTGCGCGTCGAGGGTGGAGTGAAATTTCTTCGATAAGAGCGTTGCACCAATAGAATGGCAGAATTAATAGATCTCAAAACATATACTGATCGACGCGGAAATTTGACCGTGATTGAGAAGGTTATACCGTTTGATATTAAGCGAATCTTCTACATTTATGGTGTAGATGACTCCGTGAGAGGTGGGCACCGTCATCATAAAACTGTACAGGCCGCCATTTGTCTTCAAGGCCACTGCATCATATCCAATCATACAAAGAATGGACATAAGGATTTTATCTTAGACTCTCCTCATAAGTGTCTTATCATTAATCCTGAAGATTGGCATACAATGCATCATTTCAGCAAGGATGCAATCTTAATGGTGTTGGCTTCGGAATATTTCGACCCTCATGATTACATCTATGAACCCTATAAATGACAGACAGCATATTGAAAGAGATGCTTGACCTATTTCATACATACTACCTAAGGCAGCGATTTTTTCCCAATTGGTTTAGCGTTTTCATCAACCCATTTTATTTTATCCGCAAGCGGTTGATAGAGAAAGTGCGGCGACTTGCACCACAATTAGAAGGTGAATTGCTTGATTTTGGGTGTGGAGCTAAACCATATCAGGAGTTGTTTCCGCATTTAAGGTCCTATCTTGGAGTAGATATAGAGAACGAAGGTCATAATCATAAAACGGAAGCAATAGATGTCTACTATGATGGAGTACGCCTTCCATTCGACGATGATTCGTTTGACGCGATATTGACAAGTGAGGTCTTGGAGCATGTGCCTAATGTAGACGGATGTCTTACAGATCTTGTTCGTGTATTGAGACCGGGCGGTAAGATGCTGGTTACCGTACCTTTTATTTGGGCAGAGCATGAGTTGCCGTATGATTTTAGACGATTCTCCCTTATAGGGATTCGAAAACACATAACAGATCAGGGATTGACAATCCTTGCCGAAGAACGTAGCGGACATTTTGCGGAAGTCGTTTTGCAATTGTGGATGGCATATTTACGAAGCCTGTTTTACGTCAAGAATAAATATGTCAACCTTCTTATGAATGCCATATTCATTGCACCGGTTTGTATTTTGGGCGGTGCGATTGTTTGGTTGTTGCCCCGAAAACCTGAACTGTATTTTAATACGATAATACTGGCTCAAAAGAAGATCTAGATGCCTCTCCTTTTCTCCATCATCACGGTCACATATAATGCTCGGAAGGCGCTCGACCGGACGTTGCAGAGCGTCGGGGTGCAGACGTATGGCGAGATGGAGTACCTCGTGATTGACGGGGGATCGACTGACGGGACGATGGAGCGAGTCGCACGTTGGGAGGCGGAGATGGCGGACGAACGCACGCGGCGTGGCATCGAGCCGATGCGGTGCGTAACCGTTTCGGAGCCGGATCGTGGACTGTACGACGCGATGAACAAGGGCCTGCAACGGGCGACGGGCGACTACGTCTGGTTTCTCAACGCAGGTGACACATTTCGGTCGCCGGAGACGGTGGCGCAATTGGCCGATGTGGCCGAACGAAACGGTTGGCCAGATATTCTTTACGGTGAGACGGACGTGACCGACAGCGAGGGGCGATTTATCGCCGCGCGTCGACTGAAAGCGCCCGAGGTGCTGACTTGGCGCGGCTTTCGGACGGGGATGTGTGTCAGTCATCAGGCGTTTGTCGTCAAGCGGAGCGTGGCGCTGACGTACGATTTGCAATACCGATTCTCGGCCGACTTCGATTGGTGCATCCGGTGCATGAAACAATCGCAGCGGATCGTCAACTCACGAATGCGGTTAGTGAATTATGAAGCCGAAGGAATGACGACGCGCAACCGTAAGGCGTCCCTCGCGGAGCGCTACCGCATCATGTGTCGCTACTACGGGGCGTTGCCCACGCAGATGCGTCACCTTTGGTTTGCCACCCGATTCCTCTGGGCGAAGGTGAGCGGAAATAAGGCGTAGCGCGAGAGATCGTCCGAGAAGGGCCTCGGACACTTATCCCGCAAAACAATAACACAACGCGGCGGGCCGACGCCCCGCGGAAAAGAGAATCGAGCATGATCGAACGCGATCATAACGAATGGAATAAGCGACCTCTATCGAGGCCGCTTTTTTTGTGGATTGTCGGAACCCTTTGCGAGGTCTGCTACCCGCTCCAGTACTTGTCTTTCGCCTTGCTGGTTCCTGCCATTGCGGCGCTTGTGTGTAACCGAGGGAGACGGTCGGCACCGCGCGAGCTGCGGCTCGAGACACCCTACATTTGGGGTGCGATCTTGACTTTCGTGGTCCTCTTTCTGGCCATACAGCGGACCGCGCTGGCTGAGCGGCACCTTGACGATCCGAGGCCTGCGCCGACGGCATGGCGACGGGCGGCGCACGCTGTGCAAGGACACATCGTGGAACGCCTCGGGCAGCTGCGCCTTTCGCCCGACGAGCACGCTGTACTGGCCTCGATCACCGTCAACGACCGTAGCGGCATGACGCGTGATTTGCGCCGCCGGTTCTCGACCGCTGGCGTGGCACACCTCTTAGCCGTCAGCGGCTTTCACGTCGGACTGGTCAGCGGCGCGCTTGCCCTGCTACTCGGTTTTCTGCCGCCGACCATGCCCTGCCGACTCTTCCGTTGCGGACTGATGATCCTCGTCGCCTGGGCCTACGCCGCCGTGTCGGGCCTTTCTGCACCGGCCGTCCGAGCGGCCACGATGCTCACCATCTACCTCATTGGCGTGGCCCTTCGCCGCACCCCCGAGCCATACAACACGCTGTTCGCCTCTGCTTTGCTGATGCTTTTCGTCGATCCCTTCAGCCTCTTCGACGTCGGGTTCCAGCTCACCTTCGCCGCCGTCTCATTCATCCTTCTGCTCACGCCCCGCATAGCCTGCCTCATCGATGTGCGCCGCCGGTGGATCGCCCTCCCTTGGCGACTCGTGGCCGTCAGTCTGGCTGCTCAGGTCGGCACCTTCCCGCTCTGTTGCTACTATTTCGGCCGCATCTCCCTCGTTTTTCTCTTCGCAAATCTCTTCCTCGTGCTGTCCGCCACGCTGCTCATCCCCATGGCCCTCGTGTGGGTCGCGCTGCCCGTTGGCACGCCCGGGAGCTTCGGATTGCAGAGCGCGGTGGAGCGCCTGACGCACACGCTCGTCGCCGTCGTCGATCGGTTCAGCCTCCTCCCTGCGGCCGGTGCCCCGATGCGCTTCGACCTCGTCCTGCTCATCGGTTCCTACGCCGTCCTTCTCTTGGGCATCCACGCTGCGACCCGCGGCAGTCGACGGACGCTTTTCGCCTCTCTTGGCGGGACGCTTTCCCTCATCATTTACACCCTTGCGCAGCATCAGTTTGGAGGGTGACAGACACTCGTTTCCCGGATAAAAACAGGGCGGAGGCGCTGTCGGATTGGGTTCCGGCAGTGCCTTTTTTGTTTTTAGGTTCAATCAAATGCGTTTCGGCCTACTCGCTCCGTTCTTTGCCCCTTTGATCGTTCCAGCCCCCCTCTTCATCGTTAACGCGAGTTCGGCGTGGGCAATCCTATCGCTTACGATTTCCTGAGGAAATGAGTGAGTAAGTGAGCTGCCGATTTCCTGAGGAAATGAGCTGAAAAAGTTTGTGGCGGCCGATTTCCTCAAGGAAATGAGCTGAAAAAGTTTTGTGGCGGCCGATTTCCTGAGGAAATGAGCCGAAAAAGTTTGTGGCGAGCGATTTCCTGAGGAAATGAGCTGAAAAAGTTTGTGGCGGCCGATTTCCTGAGGAAATGAGCCGAAAAAGTTTGTGGCGGCCGATTTCCTGAGGAAATGAGCTGAAAAAGTTTGTGGCGAGCGATTTCCCGAGGAAATGAGCTGAAAAAGTTTGTGGCGAGTGATTTCCTGAGGGGAAATGGGCTGAAAAAGTTTTTGGCGGGCGCAAGCGGGGAGGGCAGGCCGCGCGTATGGGGACTTTTTGCGTTACTGGCTTAGTTTTTAGATCCCTCTATCTTTGCCCGCCGTTAAAATGAAAGGAATAATTGTGGCAAATACGAAGTACATTTTTGTGACAGGCGGTGTCGTTTCGTCCCTTGGTAAGGGCATCGTCTCGGCGTCGCTGGGCAAGCTGCTGCAGGCGCGTGGCTACCGGGTGACGATCCAAAAGTTCGACCCTTATATCAACGTAGATCCGGGGACGCTCAACCCCTATGAACACGGCGAGTGCTTCGTCACCGTCGATGGGCACGAGACGGACCTCGACCTCGGGCACTATGAGCGCTTCCTCAACCTCCCCACCACCCGCGCCAACAGCATCACCACGGGCCGCATCTACCAGAGCGTCATCGACAAGGAGCGCCGCGGGGACTACCTGGGCAAGACGGTGCAGGTGATCCCCCACATCACGGACGAGATCAAGCGCAACGTCAAGCTGCTCGGAGCCAAGAACCAGTTTGACTTCGTCATCACCGAGATCGGTGGCACGGTGGGCGACATCGAGTCGCTGCCCTTCATCGAGAGCGTCCGCCAGCTGCGTTGGGAGCTGGGACGCGACTGCCTCTGCGTGCACCTGACCTACGTGCCTTTCATCGCCGCCGCGAAGGAGTACAAGACGAAGCCCACGCAACACTCCGTCAAGCAGCTCCAAGAGCTGGGCGTGCAGCCCGATATGCTCGTCTTGCGTACGGAGCACGAGCTCAACCCCGAGATCCTGCGTAAGGTGGCCCTCTTCTGCAACGTCTCGAAGGAGGCCGTCATCCAGTCCGTCGACGTGCCCACCATCTATGAGGTGCCCCTCATGCTGCAACGCCAACGGATGGACTCCATTGCGCTGGAGAAGCTCGGCCTCGAAGTCGGCCCCACGCCGGAGCTGAACCCGTGGAAGGACTTCCTCGACCGGAAGAAGCGCGCCACCGACGTGGTCCGTATCGGGCTCGTGGGCAAGTACGTCGAGCTGCAAGACGCCTATAAGTCGATCGACGAATCGCTGCTCATCGCCTCCATTTATAACGAGCGCAAGCTCGACCTGCGGCTCATCCATTCGGAGAAGATCAACGACGCGAATGCGGCCGAACTGTTGGCCGATATGGACGGCGTCGTCATCGCTCCGGGCTTCGGGCAACGGGGTGTGGAGGGCAAATTTGCCGCCATCCGTTACCTCCGCGAGCACGACATCCCCACGCTCGGTATCTGCTTGGGTATGCAGTGTATGGTCATCGAATTTGCCCGCGATGTGCTTGGCCTTGAGGGAGCCAACTCCACGGAGATGGATCCACAGACGCTTCATCCGGTCATCGACCTTATGGAGGATCAGAAAAACGTGGTCAACATGGGCGGCACCATGCGCCTCGGCACGTACGACTGCACCCTGCGCCCCGGCTCACACATCTGTGCGGCCTATGGCAAGGAGCACATCCAGGAGCGCCATCGCCACCGCTTCGAGTTCAACAACGAATACAAGGACCGCTTCGAGGCTGCCGGTATGCAGTGCGTGGGCGAGAACCCCGACACGGGGCTCGTCGAGGCCGTCGAAGTGAGTGGCCTGCGCTGGTTCGTCGGCGTGCAGTATCACCCGGAATATACCAGCACCGTGCTCAGTCCTAACCCGCTGTTCATGGGATTCATCAAAGCCGCAATCAACAAATAGAGGGTAGAGATGAGAGGGTAGAGGGTAGCCTCTTCTTCTAACTACTACTAACTACCGCGGCGCAGCCGCATAACTATCGGAGGCATAGCCTCCATAACTACTCGAATAAAGAATATGTCAATGGATAAGAATACAGTGATCGGTTTCATACTGATCGGGGTGGTGCTGGTGCTTTTCGTCTGGTTCAACCGCCCGAGTGAGGAGCAGATCAAGGCGCAACAACGTTACAACGACTCGGTGGCCCGAGTGGAACAGGCGGCCTTGGCTCAGATAGACCAAGCGAAGGCCACGGCCGATCTCGCTCCGACAACGGCCGCGGACACCGTCGGCCTGCCCGACTCCGTGCGTGAGGAGCGCTTGCGCGGCACATACGGTGCCTTTGCACGCGCCGCTGTCGGTACGGAGGAGTTTGTCACCCTCGAGAACGACAAAGTGGAGGTGCGCATCAGCACCAAGGGGGGCCGTCTCTGCTACGCCCGATTGAAGGAATACACCACTTACGACAAGCAGCCGCTCGTGCTCTTCGACGGCTCGGACGAGTCGGCTCTCAACCTGACGATGATCACCGCCAATCAGCGCGTCATCAACACGGCCGACCTCTACTTTACGCCGATCAAGGGTGCCGACGGTCGCTCAGTCACCATGCGTCTCGACGCAGGCGACGGTGCGCACATGGACTTCACCTACTCGCTCGCTCCGGACGATTACATGCTGCGCTACACGATCCTCGCAGCCGGCATGAATGGCATCCTCGCTCCCTCTACCCGCTCGCTCGACCTAACTTGGACGCAGCACGCGCGCCAGCTGGAGCACGGTCGGAAGTACGAGAACCAGTACACGGCCCTTTACTATAAATACGTGGCCGACGATGTGGATAAGCTGAGCGAGACGAAGGATGCCGACAAACAGATCTCCAACCGCCTGAAGTGGATCGGCTACAAGAACAAGTACTTCGCCACGGTGCTCATTGCCGACGATGCCTTCACGGCTTCCAAACTCGAGTCGCGCTTGACGCCCGACGCAGACACGGCGCATCTGAAGACCTTCACGGCCATGACGAGCGTCGACTTCGACCCGTCTCGCCCCGACACCATCGGCTTCAACTATTTCATCGGCCCGAACAAGTACAAACTCCTCGGCGCCTACGATAAGGGTCGCGACAAGGCCGACCGCCTCTCGCTTGACGAGCTCGTGCCGCTGGGCTACAAATGGGTGCGCCCCATCAACCGCTACTTCATCGTGCCCATCTTCGACTACCTCGGCCGCTTCCTCACCAACTACGGTGTGATTATCCTCATCCTTACGCTCATCGTCAAGCTGGTGCTCTTCCCGCTGACGTACAAGTCGTACATGTCCACCGCCAAGATGCGTGTGCTGCGCCCGCAGGTGGAGGCGATCAACGCCCGCTACCCGAAGCAGGAGCAGGCGATGGATCGGCAGAAGGCCACGATGGAGCTATACAGTCGCGCCGGGGCCAGCCCTATGAGTGGTTGCTTGCCGATGCTGCTCCAGATGCCTATCCTCATCGCGCTCTATTGGCTCTTCCCGACGGCCATCGAACTGCGTCAGCAGCCGTTTCTCTGGGCCAAGGACCTCTCGACGTTCGACGCCGTCATCTCGTGGGATGCCAACATTCCGCTCATCAGCGCCTTCATGGGTAACCACATCAGCCTCTTCTGTCTGCTGATGACGATCGTCAACGTGGTCTACTCCAAGATCAACATGAACATGAGCAACACCGGTCAGCAACAGATGCCCGGCATGGCCATGATGACGTACATGATGCCCGTGATGTTCTTCTTCATCTTCAACCAGAACGCCGCGGGGCTGAGCTACTACTTCCTCATCTCTACGCTGATCACCATCCTGCAGACGGCCTCGTTCCGCTACTTCATCAACGAAGACAAGCTGCTGGCCAAGCTCGAGGCGAACAAGAAGAAGCCCCGCAAGCGCGGCAGCTTCATGGAGCGCATGGCCGAGATGCAGAAGAAGCAGCAAGCCGAGTTGGAGCGTCAGCAAAAGCAACGCAGCAACCAGCGGCAAGCGCAGAACACGAAGCGGCAAGAGCGCAAGCGATAATTCTTTATGTAGGGGCGTATCGAATACGCCCCCCAAACATTCCGCAAGGAATGAATGCACAACATGCGTTCGCCCTCTTTCGGGGCGTTGGGGGGCGTCGCGCGATACGCCCCTACTTGTAACTCCCCCTGACTACCGCGGCGAAAGCCGCATAACTCCCCGGCCGAAGGCCGATAACTCCTTCTGACTACCGCGGCGAAAGCCGCGTAACTACCCGGTCGAAGGCCGATAACTACTTATATCCCCATGCACTTCCTTGGCATCATCCCCGCGCGTTACGCCTCGACGCGCTTCCCCGGCAAACCGCTGGCCGACCTGGGCGGTAAACCCATGATTCAGCGCGTCTACGAACGCGTACGCCCCACCGTGGACGAGCTCTGGGTGGCCACCGACGACGAACGTATCCGTCAGGCTGTCGAGGCTTTCGGCGGCGACGTCGTCATGACCTCCGACACGCACCGCAGCGGTACCGACCGCTGCCGCGAAGCCTGCGACAAGGTGGGCGCCACGGCCGACGTGGTGATCAACATCCAGGGCGACGAGCCCTTCATCCGCCCCGAGCAGATCGAACAGCTCAAGCGTTGCTTCGACGCCCCCGACGTGCGCATTGCCACGCTGGCCAAAGCCTTCGACCCCGACGGCGACTTCGAGCAGACGCTCTTCAACCCGAACACGCCCAAGGTGGCCTTCGACATCCACGGCGACGCGCTCTACTTCAGCCGCTCCATCATCCCCTACATCCGCGGCACCGTGCACACCGAGTGGCTCCGACGTCATACCTTCTACAAGCACATCGGCCTCTACGCCTACCGCGCCGAGACACTCCGCGCCATCACCCTGCTACCGCAATCGTCGTTAGAGAAGGCCGAGAGCCTCGAGCAGCTGCGCTGGCTCGAAAACGGCTACCGCATCCGCGTGGCCGTCACCCCCTACGACACCGTCGGCATCGACACCCCGGACGACCTCGCCCGCGCCGTCGCCCTGCTCGGCTGAAGACGGGTTGTTGACCGCTCACCCCATGGTTTGAAGCGGAACCGGCCCCCGATTTGAGCCAAACCAATGGTTTGAAGCCAGACCGGCCTCCGATTTGGGCCAAACCAATGGTTTGGAGTGAAACCGGCCCCCGATTTGGGTCAAACCAATGGTTTGAAGCGAAACCGGCCCCTGATTTGGGCCAAACCAATGGTTTGAAGCCAGACCGGCCCCCGATTTGGGCCAAACCAATGGTTTGGAGCGAAACCGACCCCCGATTTGGGCCAAACCAATGGTTTGGAGCGAAACCGACCCCTGATTTGGGTCAAACCAATGGTTTGGAGTGAAACCGGCCTCCGATTTGAGCCGAGACACGCCGCTGAACCCATGCGCACCCGCAGCCGCCCGTTTTCCACTTTTAGTTGAAATGAACATGCACCCCCTCGAAGCCCTGATCGCAGAAGGCGAACACCAGAGGCAAGACTTCAAGTTCGAAATCAGCGACAGTAAGAAGATCGCCCGCACCCTCAGCGCCTTCGCCAACACCGACGGCGGACGGCTGCTCATCGGCGTAAAGGACAACGGACGCATCGCCGGCGTACGCAGCGAGGAGGAGTATTACATGATCGAGGCTGCCTCCGAGCGCTACACCCGCCCCGCGGTGCCCTTCACCGCCCGACGGTGGGAGGTCGGCGGACGCACGGTGCTGGAGATCGATATCGAGCGCGGCCCTGACCGCCCCTATCTGGCGCCCGATAAGGACGACCAATACGTGGCTTACCTGCGCGTGGCCGACGAGAACCGTCCGGCTGACCCGACCCTGGTGCTGGCCTGGAAGAAGCTGCGCCGCCCCGACGGCCGACTCTTCCGCCTGACTCGTCCCGTCGAGGCGCTGTTTCGCCACCTCGAGACGCACCCCAGCGTCTCGCTCTCCGAGTTCTGTCGCCTGGCGCACATCCGCCGCCCGGTTGCCCGCCACATCCTCAGCGACCTCCTGGCCATCGGCACCCTCCGCTACACCTTCCTCCCGGACGATGGCCGCCTCGTCTACAGCCGCGCCGAGGCGGAGGAGTAGGATCACTCCCGGCGCATCAGTTGCTCCGCGAGGAGGAGATCCATCGGCGTGGTGAGCTTGATGTTCTCGCGGTTGCCGGGGACGAGGCGGACAGCCATGCCGGAGGCTTCCACCACGGAGGCGTCGTCGGTGAAACGCGGATCGTAGGGCAGGCGATAGGCAGCGCGCAGCACGTCGGCGCGGAAGACTTGCGGTGTCTGTACCACGCGCAACCGTGCGCGGTCGAGGGGCCGACTGCCGCCGTCGGCGTCCACCTCGCGCACCGATTCGACCACGGGCACCACGGGCACGGCCGCGCCACCGTCAGCCGCCGCAGCAAAGCAAGCAGCGATGACCGACGGCGCCACGAGCGGACGGACGCCGTCGTGCACCGCGATCAGTCCGTCCGACGCAACGGCGTCGAGTCCGTTCCGCACGGAATGGAAACGTGTCTCACCACCGGCCACCACGTGGTGAATCCGGCCGAAGGCATCCGCCTCACATAGCCGCTTCCACGTATCGATTTGGTCTTCGGGCAGCACCACGATGAGGTGCGCCGACGCGTCCCAGCGGTCGAACGCCTCGAGGGTGTGCATCAGCACGGGCCGGCCGGCCAGCTCGAGGAACTGCTTCGGCTGCGGGCCGCCCATACGTGTGCCGCGTCCACCGGCCACGATGAGGATGGTGTGCTTACTGGTCAAGCTCATCGAGGATCTTCTTTACCTCCTCGTCAGCCTTGAGGAGCTTGTCTTTGCATAGTTGGATGAGCCGCCCGGCCTCCCGGACTTTGGCGGAGAGGACGTCGACGTCCAGCTCTCCGCGCTCGATCTCTTCAATGATCTGCCGCAGACGGGCCACGGCGCTGTTGTAGGTTGCTTTTTCTTCTGACATGGGTTGTGAAACTAAATGTGAAATCATTGCTTAGACAATCCGCCCTTCCCGCTCGCCGTCGGCAAAGCGGATGGTGACGGTGTCGCCGGGGGAGAGCATAGCGGCGCGTTTGACGATGACGCCGTCGCGTAGGGTCATCGTATAGCCGCGCTTGAGGAGCACGTCGGGCGAGGCCAGTCGGATGTGCTGCTCGCTCAGCTCGAGGTCGTGCCGGCGACGCATTAGCAGACTGTCCGCAGCGCTGCGGAGGCGCTCCGGCAGGGCGTCGATGCGTTCGCGATGACGTGCTATGCGTTGCGGGACGGCGGCAAGGCGCGCCGAGAGCCGATGCCACTCCGTGCGCCGTCGCTCGATGAGCTGGGGGACGGTCGCGAGGCGTGCCGAGAGTCGGAGCCACTCCGCGCGCCGTCGCTCCACGTGTCCCGAGACCAAGAGTGGAAAGCGTGCGACGACGCTGCGGAACGTCTGCTGTTCCCGCTCGATGCGAGCCGTGGCCACCCGATAGAGGCGGTCGCGCAGATCGTTAATATCAGCCAGCTGAGTCGCCATGCAGTCGATGAGAAACGCGGCCACGGCCGTCGGTGTCTTGAGTCGCGTATGGGCCACGAGGTCGACCACCGTGTCGTCGCGTTCGTGGCCGATGCCGGTGATGATGGGCAGGGGGAACTGTGCGCAGTTGGCGGCCAAGGCGTAGGAGTCGAAGCTGCTGAGGTCGGCCGTGGAGCCACCGCCGCGGATGATGACGACGACGTCGAAGGCCTCGCGGACGGCATAGATGCGATCCAGCGCGGCGATGATGCTCGCCTCCGTTCGCTCGCCCTGCATGAGGGCGGGGTAGAGCCGGACGTAGAACGGGAAGCCATACTCGTTGCCGAGCAGCTGGTCGGTGAAGTCCTCGTAGCCCGCGGCCGTGGCGGACGAGATGACGGCGATGCGTTGCGGCCGTGCTGGGAGTGACAGGGCGCGGTTGAGGTCGAAGACGCCGTCGGCTTGCAGCTGCCGGATGATCTCTTTGCGCCGCCGCACCAGGTCGCCCACCGTGAACGAGGGGTCGATGTCGTGGACGGTCAGGGAGAGGCCGTACAGCTCGTGGAAGTCCACGGCCACGCGCACGAGCACCTTCAGCCCCGACGTGAAGGGGCGGCCCGTCTCCTCCTCGAAATAGGGGCGGATGACGGCGTACTGCTGGGCCCAGATCGTGCCGCGTGCTCGGGCGGCCACCTGCCCGGTGCGTTCGTCCTTTTCGATAAACTCCAGATAGCAGTGGCCCGAATAGCTATTTACGCGCACTTCGCTCGTCTCGGCCCGCACCCAATACGTCTCGGGTAGGGCGTCGCGCAGGGCCTGCTTGATGTTGCGGTTCAGCTCCGTGAGTGAGAGGATGCTCGCTGGATCAATGGTATCAAAGAGATCAGTCATGCGTGCTCTAACGTCTTACCGAGGTTGAGGAATGCCTGCCGATCCTCGGCCGGGAAACGCTCGATGGCATAGCGGAGGGTGGTGCGGGGAAGGCTGTGGATGTGTGTGCGGAGGAAGTCACAGAGGGCGACGATGTCGCGTTTGCCGGCCTCACGGAGCAGCCAGCCATTGGCTTTGTGCATGAGGTCGTGCGGGTGGGTGAGGTTGCGGAGGGCCAGCTCGAAGGTCAGATCCGTGTGCCCCTGCCGCAGCCAGTACATGGTGGCGACGATGGCGATGCGCTTGTCCCACATCCGCTCGGAGTCAGAGAGGCTGCGGAGGAGGTCGGCGTCGTTCGTGTCGAACGTCTCTCGGCCGAGGATCTTATACGCCGTCAAGTCCACCAAATCCCAGTTGTCGATGTGCGTGCGATGCCGCAGATAGAAATCGGCCGTGGCCGCACGTACCGCCCGCGTCCGGGTTCGCTCATATCGCTCCACAAGCATTAGCAGACAGCAGAGGCGCACCTCGTGGAAGTCGCTCTCAAGCAGCCGACACAGATCCTCGTCGCCCGCCTTGGCATAATACCTACGCGCCACGCTGCGCACCCCTGGCACGGGCACCCCGAGGAAGCGATCGCCCTCGCCATACTCTCCCGGGCCGGTCTTGAAGAAGCGCGCCAAGTCGGCCGCCTTTCCGATGGATCCGAGGGCTTGCAGTTCGCGCTGTATCTCGTCCGTGATCATGGCTCCTCCTTCCAGATCAGCTCCTCGACGGCGCGCTTCGGCACATGGTGCACGCCCGCGGCATCGCGCCAATAGCGGTAATCGCCGTCGGGCGACATCGGCTCGATGACGGCGGTCTCTCGCGGCCGTCCGATGGCCAGCACGGTGCGCACTTCGAGATAATCAGGCAGTCGGAAGTCGGCCTGAATCTGTTTGGCATTAAAGGCCTTGATGATGCACCCGCCTAGGCCGCGCTCGGCGAGCGAGAGCAGGATGGCGAGAGCCTGGATGCCGTCGTCGCAGTAGGGATCGCGGACGATGCGTGTGTCGAGGAGTTGGATGAGGTATGCTGCGGGTCGTTCGCCCTCGGCCGGTCCACCCCAGTCTTTGAGGTAGGCCGCCCAGCGGAGCGTGGGGAAGAGCCGATCGCACTCGTCGCGCTCGGTGACGAGGCGGTACTTCAGCGGTTGAGCGTTGCGCGCCGAGGGACAGAGTCGTGCGGCATCAATGGCCGCGGTGAGCACGTCGGCGTCGAGGCGTTCGTCCTCGTAAAAGCGCCGGAAGCTCCGGGTTTGTAGCAGTAAATCTTTCAGCATGATGGGTGTGACAAAAAATGAGGTGGCAAAGCTAAGCGCCGGATCTGGATCCATCTCGTTCGGAGTCGAGCGATCGATTCGAGGCACTTGCTTGGTGCGTTTTACTACCCGCACAGCGTGCAAGCCCCGAAAGGCGCCAGGGGCGCCGGCCAAGTTTGCAGGCGACATAGGATAACTCACTCGGGTTTTGCTACCCGCACAGCGTGCAAAGTCCGAAACCCGCCGAGTTTTGCTACTCGCACGGCGTGCAAGCCCCGAAACCCGTCGGGTTTTGCTATTCGCACGGCGTGCAAGCCCTGAAACCCGCCGGGTTTTACTACTCGCACGGCGTGCAAAGTCCGAAACCCGCCGAGTTTTGCTACTCGCATTGCGTGCAAGCCCGAAACCCGCCGGGTTTTGCTATTCGCACGGCGTGCAAGCCCCGAAACCCGCCGGGTTTTGCTATTCGCACGGCGTGCAAGCCCCGAAACCCACCGGGTTTTGCTATTCGCACGGCGTGCAAGCCCCGAAAGGTGCCGGGGGCACCGGCCAAGTTTGCAGGCGACATAGAATAACTCACCCGAGTTTGCTACTTGCACAGCGTACAAAGACAAAAGAATCCCCGCCGGAAGGGATCCGACGGGGATTCGTGTCCTCTTTTCCGAGGGGAGAAGGGCTGTCTCTTCCCGTTGTGCTGCGCTCTTGTTTACAGCTTGTCGTAATTCATGCTGAACTCACCGGGCACAACGGTACCGAGAGTCTTCAGGCGGCCGTAGTCAAAGTGCTTCTGGCGCGTTTCGGACTTCTTCGTGCGGTCTTCGTAGATGATTGTCTGGGTGGAGAAGTTTACGCTCGTGACCTCGCGCGGCCATTTACTCCCCTTGTTACACACCTCTCGATCCCAACCGATGAGCTCGAAGTGGCCGTTTTGGAAGCGGAATTTGAAGTGCTCGTAATACTCGAAACCTTGTTTGCCGGGCAGGAGGAAGTCGATGCGGAGCACATTGTTGCGACTCTTATCTTCAGACTTATCGATGCTTAGCTCTTTAAAGGCTGTTTTATTGCCTTTGGGCCAGATGAAGCGGCCGTCGTCTTGCCTGTGCAGGACGTATTTGCGGCTCTTCTTCTGGCCGAAGGCGATGACGAGAACACGCTTTTTAGACTTTTTGTTTCGCAAGACGAAGACTAAGTCTTTGATCTTGTCACCATTCAGGTCTTCCTTCGTGGCGTTGAAGTACACACGCCACCCGTCAGGGGCAAAGTCGCTTGCGGAGTTGGCCTCTTTGGGCAGCTTCAGGTCCTGTGCGGCCATTGTTCCAGCGAACAATAGCATAGCCAATGCAATTAGTCGATTCATAGATGTGTAGTTTGTTAAGAGTGAGTGTGTGGATGATTAGAAGAGAGGAGGGCGGGGCGAATTACAGCTTGTCGTAACTGAGGCTGAATTTGCCGGGCACAACGTTTCCGAGGGTCTTCAGGCGGCCGTAGTCAAAGTGCTTCTGGCGTGTTTCGGACTTCTTCGTGCGGTCTTCGTAGATGACTGTCTGGGTGGAGAAGTTTACGCTGGTGACCTCGTTTACTCGGTCGTTTTTCTTGTTGCGCAGCTTACGCTCCCAGCCGATCAGCTCGAAGCGTTTGTTCTGGAAGCGGAAAATGAAGCTGTCGTCGTTGTCGTAGGCATGTGAGCCGGGCAGGAGGAAGTTGAAGCGGAGTGCGCCATTCTGGATACTCATGTCGACAAAGGCGTCCGTGTTGCCTTTGGGAGCGATGAAGCGGCCGCCATCTTGCTCTTGAAGCACGTATCCGCGCTTCTTCTTGCCGAAGGCGATGGCCAGAATGCGGCTGCCTGAATCATCGTTTTGCAAGATGAAAGCGATGTCGTCGACATGGTCCTTGTTGAGGTCGCCATTCTCGATGAAGTACACATGCCACCCCTCGGGGGCAAAGTCCTCTGCCGAAGCCCCGCTTTGGGGCAACTTCGGGGTCTGTGCGGCTATTGTTCCAGCGAACAACAGCATAGCGAAAGCAATCAGTCGATTCATAGATGTGTAGTTTGTTAAGGGTGAATGTGTGGGTGATTTGAAGAGAAGGTCAGGGAAAATAGGGGGAGTCTAAAAGTCGGCCGGGGACCGGTTGAGGTGCGCCCGGCCGTTTGTAGCTGTTCACGAGATGCGCTCGAAGCCGGTGTAAGGCACAAGCACTTTGGGGATGATGATGCCCTCGGGCGTCTGGTTGTTCTCCAGCAACGCGGCCACGATGCGGGGCAGGGCCAGGGCGCTACCGTTGAGCGTATGGCAGAGCTGCACCTTCTTATCGGCGTCACGGTAACGACACTTCAGGCGGTTGGCCTGGTAGCTCTCGAAGTTCGACACGGAGCTGACCTCTAACCAACGCTTTTGCACGGCGGAGAAGACTTCGAAGTCGAACGTCAGGGCGGAGGTGAAGCTCAGATCGCCGCCGCAGAGTCGCAGGATGCGCCACGGCAGCTCAAGTGCCTCAACGAGTGAGCGGACGTACGTGACCATCTCCTCGAGCGATGTGTAGGAGTGCTCCGGCCGATCGATGCGGACGATCTCCACCTTGTCGAACTGATGCAGACGGTTGAGCCCGCGTACATCCTTGCCGTACGAACCGGCTTCGCGGCGGAAGCAGGCGGAGTAGGCCGTGTTGCGGATGGGTAGGTCTGCCTCGTTGAGGATCACGTCGCGGTAGATGTTTGTGACGGGCACCTCGGCGGTGGGGATGAGGTAGAGGTCGTCGAGGTTGGCGTGATACATCTGCCCCTCTTTGTCGGGCAACTGTCCGGTGCCGTAGCCCGATTCGGCGTTGACGACGTAGGGCGGTTCGATCTCGACATAGCCGGCGTCGCGGGCGCAGTCGAGGAAGAAGTTCACGAGCGCGCGTTGCAGCCGTGCCCCCTTGCCCTTGTAGACGGGGAAGCCGGCGCCGGTGATCTTGACGCCCAGCTCGAAGTCGATGATGTCGTATTTGCGAGCCAGCTCCCAGTGCGGCAGTGCGTCGGCAGGCAGTTCGGGGATGGTGCCGCCCGTCTCCTCGCAACGGTTGTCGTCGGCGCCCGTACCTTCGGGCACGGAGGCGTGGGGGAGGTTGGGGATGAGCACGAGCAGCTCGTGCATGTCTTTTTCGGCCTGTGTCTTGTCGGCCTCCAGCGTGCGGTTGGTCTCTTTCAGGCGGGATACTTCGGCCTTGGCTTCGTCGGCTTCGGCGCGTTTGCCCTCCTTCATCAGTCCACCGATCTGCTTGGAGAGACGGTTCACCTCGGTGAGGTTGGCGTCGAGGGCGGTCTGGGAGGCGCGTCGGGTCTTATCGAGTGCAATGATTCGGTCGATGATCTCGGTTGCGTCAAAGTGTTTGATGGCCAGTCGGCGGATCACTTCGTCGCGTTGTTCGGTGATGACTTTGATGGTAAGCATAGTTCTGTATGGAGTAAGAGGTAGTTCTACGTATTACGGGTGACAAAAATATACGCTTTGAGACTTTGCAGAGCAGCACATCAGCTATGTTGCCTTTGACAGACTCTGGGTCGGTCATGTGCTTGCGGACATTTCTTTCGCCTTTACTGTACGGTGCCGCCGGCCACCCAGTGTCGGCTGTAATACTCCTCGTCGAGGCTGCTAATGACGACGCCGCGCGAGGTGCTGGTGTGGGCGAAGAGTCCGTCCTTGAGGTAGATGCCCACGTGCGAGACACGTCGGCGTTTGCCTCGCCGTGCTCCGTTGTGGAAGAAGACGAGGTCACCCTCACGTAGCCGATGGCGGCTGATGCGTCGGCAGTTCTTTGCCAGCATGTCGGCCGAGGAGCGTTCGAGCGTTTTGCCGTATACCTCACGATAGACGGTGGTGACGAAGCCCGAGCAGTCTGTGCCCACGCCGCAGACACTGCTTCCTATGCGGTGAGGTGTACCAAGCCATTGGGCTACGATGCGATAGAGTGCGGCGTTGTCTGCGCCTGTCACTTCGATGCCGAGTGTAGGGGCGGGGTGCTCCACACGCATCGGTGCAGGGGTATGTCGGTGTGCGGCGCAGGAGAAGAACATGAGGCACGCGAGAAAGCACAGTGCGACCAGGCGAAGGGTTGGTGGAGGTATGTTGGGATTGTTCATTCGCTATAGATGGATACAAACAAGAGGGGCTGCCCTCATGTGATGATAGGACAGCCCCTCTCTCTGATTCGTGTTACTCTCCGGGGGAGCGGGCGGCGGTTATGCTTCTGCCGGTTGCTCCACCTGCGGCGCCGGGGCAGCTTCGAAGCCCTCGACGGAGATGTATGAACGATTCTCGCGGCCGCGCTTGAAGACTACGACGCCGTCGATGAGTGCATACAGCGTGTGATCGCGACCCATGCCCACGTTCTTGCCCGGATGGAACTCCGTGCCGCGCTGACGGGCGATGATGTTACCGGCCTTGGCCTTCTGGCCACCGAACAATTTAATGCCTAAGCGTTTGCTTTCTGATTCGCGGCCGTTCTTGGAACTGCCGACTCCTTTTTTGTGTGCCATTTCTCTGTCTTGTTGTGGTTAAATGGTTAAGCGATGATTTGTTTGATGCTCACTTCGGTAAACTGCTGGCGGTGTCCGTTCAGCTTGCGATAACCCTTTCTTCTCTTCTTGTGGAAGACGAGCACCTTATCGCCCTTAACCAGCGGCGAAAGCACTTCGCAAATCACCTTGGCACCTTCCACCGTGGGCGCGCCCACCTGTACACTGCCGTCGGCATCGACCAACAACACCTTGTCGAACTCCACCGTTGCGCCGCTCTCGACGTCACGGAGGTGATGGACAAACAACTTCTTCCCTTGCTCGGCCTTAAACTGCTGGCCGTTGATTTCTACAATTACGTACATTGATTATTCGTATTAATCGTGACTCCCGGGGGCGGACACGTCGGGGGTCCGACGGATCTCTTTTTCATGCCCTCTGCGGATTATTGAGGCGCAAAAGTAGACCAATTAACACGTTGCGCAAATGGCGAGGCATGTCGGAAGTGGTGAATGGCAGGGTGTTCTGTGTGCGACGGGGGGCGCCTCAGAGGTCTTCCGGCTGCATTTCGGTGAGGTGGGGCCAGAAGCGGACGGGCATGTCTTGACGCTGCTTGCGGGGGTTGAGGCGCTCGCGGATGGTGAGGGAACGGAAGTAGGCGCGCCAGAGGACTTGGAAACGCTGCTCGTCGGTGGCCAGGAGGTCGGGGTCAAGGCGGGAGCGGAGGGCGGCGTCGTCGGCCAGGGTGACTTCACGCGTGGTGTGGAGGTCGTAATGGTAGCCGTAGCGACGGCAGAGGTCGTAGATCACCCAGGGCTGGTCGGAGAAGCGGTCGGTGAAGTGGGGGACGGTCAGCGGGAGGGCGTTGTAGACGGGGCGGATGGGGGCGACGTATAGCCCGTCGGCCGTCTTGCTGAAGCGGACGAACTGCTTGAGCTTGTGGGCTTCGCGACTGACCTTGAGGGCGAGGTTGCGCACCTCGAGGACGTCCGGGTCGGCGAAGTTTGTGGCAATCGATTCGGGCGCGTCGAGGGCTTTGCGGATGTAGCGGAAGAGGAGTTCGTCGACGGCGGGCTGCTCCGAGAGCCAAGCGCGGAGGATCAGGGTGGTGGCTTCGGCGGGGAGCTTGCGCATGAGTCCGAGGCGGACGCGTTCGGCCCGGGGCGTGTCGGTGACGACGGTGTATGTCGTGTCGGCAAAGAGCGGCGCGGGTTCGCCCACACGCAGCAGACGGTCGGGGAAGGTGCGGCGACTGTAGGCGTCGAAAACGGCCGTGAGGAGGCCCTCGAAGGTTTTATCGTAGAAGAAAATGTGCACGGGGAGGAACTAAAGACAGAAAACGAAAAGCGGCTCCGGGTAGGGGGGGCGTTTGGGTTGCCGGTTGATAGGGTGAAACGACTCGGGAACGCTCCAGAAACTGCGTTTCTCGGCTGAAACCGCTCGGGAATGGCCCAGAAACCGTGTTTCTCGGCTAAAACCGCTCGGAAATGTTCCAGAATCAGTGTTTCTGCGCTGAAACAGCTCGGGAATGCTCCAGAAACCGTGTTTCTGCGCTGAAACCGCTCGGGAATGCCGCGGAAACCGTGTTTCTCGGCTGAAACCGCTCGGGAACGCTCCAGAATCAGTGTTTCTGCGCTGAAACCGTTCGGGAACACGCGAGAAATCATTCCCACACGATGCTCAGCTGCCGGGGATCGAGCTTCTTGCTGCGCGATGGGGTGGGGACGAGGGCGCGGCGCACTTGTTCGGGGGTAACTTCTTGGATGGTTCCCCCGAGGGAGAGCTCGCGGCAGGTGATGAAATACTGCGCCTTCTTCATCACCACGCCGATGCGCCGGAGGCTGTCGGAGGTGAGGCTGCCGTAGCGGCGGGAGGCGACGATCATGCGGGCAGACTTGACGCCGATGCCGGGCACGCGGACGATGAGGGCGTAGTCGGCGCGGTTGATGTCGACGGGGAAACACTCCGGGTGACGCAGCGCCCAGGCGAGCTTCGGGTCGATCTCGAGGTCGAGGTTGGGGGTGGTGCTGTCCACGATCTCGTCGGCGCTGAAGCCGTAGAAGCGCATCAGCCAGTCGGCCTGATAGAGGCGGTTCTCGCGGATGAGGGGCACGCGGCCGACGGCGGCGGGCAGGCGTGTGTCGTAGGTGTTGACGGGGACGTAGCCCGAATAATAGACGCGTCGCATGCTTGGCCGACGGTAGAGGGCGGAGGAGACGCGGAGGATGTCGTGGTCGGTCTCGGGCGTGGCGCCGACGATGATCTGTGTGCTCTGTCCGGCCGGCACGAAGCGTGGTGCGTGGCGAAACTTGCGGCGGTCTTCCTGGCTTTGCAGCATGCCCTGGCGGATGTAACGCATCGGGGCGAAGACGCTCTCGAAGTTCTTGTCCGGGGCCACGCGTCGGAGGCTCTCTTCGGTGGGCAGCTCGAGGTTGACACTCATGCGATCGGCGTAGAGCCCGCCCTCCTCGACCAGCTCGCGGCTACAGCCGGGGATGCTCTTGAGGTGGATGTAACCGTTGAAGCGGTGCGTGGTGCGGAGGTCTTTGACCACGCGCACCATGCGCTCCATCGTGTAGTCCGGGTTACGGATGATGCCGGAGCTGAGGAAGAGGCCCTCGATGTAGTTGCGGCGGTAGAACTCGATGGTGAGGTCTACGAGCTCGCGAACGGAGAGTGTGGCGCGTGGGCGGTCGTTGCTGCGGCGGTTGATGCAGTAGGCGCAGTCGAAGATGCAGTGGTTGGTGAGCATGATCTTCAGCAGCGAGACGCAGCGGCCGTCGGCGGTGAAGCTGTGGCAGATGCCGACGCCGCCGACGGTGTTGCCGATCCCTCCCGCCGTGTTGTGCCGCACCGTGCCACTCGAGGAGCACGAGACGTCGTACTTGGCGGATTCGGCCAGGATCTTGAGCTTATCTAATACGGTGTCGGTCATTGCCTCGTTGAGGTGTTGGGTGTTTAATTGTTTGGGGATACAAACGTGTACCCGGCAAAGTTGGCAGGGGTCCCTGACCCCCTTTTCTTGCCTTGACACAAGAAAAGGAGGCGAAAGAAAGTCAAGCCCTCACCGAGGGCGGGGAAGTTTGGCTAGGTACACGCAGGTAACAGGCAAAGTTGGCTGGGGTCCCTGACCCCTAACAGGCAAAATTGGCAGGGGTCCCTGACCCCGCCGGGGGGGCTGACGCCTAGTTCTGGTCTTTGAGGATCACGTCGTGCGCACCACCCTCCACGATGCTGGTGGAGGAGACGAGCGTGATCTTGGCGCGCTGTTGCAGCTCCTCGAGCGTGATGGCGCCGCAGCTGCACATCGTGGCGCGGATCTTACCGAGGGTGATGTCGAGGTTGTCCTTCATCTTACCGGCATAGGGCACGTAGCTGTCGACACCCTCCTCAAACTTCAACGCCTCGGAGCCGCCCATGTCGTACCGCTGCCAGTTCTTGGCGCGGTTGGAGCCTTCGCCCCAGTACTCCTTCACGTAGTTATTGCCGATGCGGAGCGTCTGCGTGGGCGATTCGTCGAAGCGGGCGAAGTAGCGACCCATCATCAGGAAGTCGGCTCCCATCGCCAAGGCCAGCGTCATGTGATAGTCGTGCACGATGCCGCCGTCGCTACAGATGGGCACGTAGAGCCCCGTCTCCTCACGATAGGCGTCGCGGGCACGCGCCACGTCGATCAGCGCCGTAGCCTGTCCACGTCCGATGCCCTTCTGCTCGCGGGTGATGCAGATCGATCCGCCGCCGATGCCCACCTTGATGAAGTCCGCGCCGGCGTCGACGAGGTAGCGGAAGCCTTCGCTGTCTACGATGTTGCCTGCGCCCACGGGGATGTTGTAGTTCGCCTTGACCCATTCGAGGGTCTCCCGCTGCCATTCGGAATAGCCGTCGGAGGAGTCGATGCAGAGCGCATCTACGCCGGCCTCGATGAGCGCCGGGACACGCTCCTTGTAGTCGCGCGTGTTGATGCCTGCACCGACGAGCAGCTTCTTCGTAGCATCGGATAGCTCGTCCGGGTTCTTGCGGTGGCTGTCGTAGTCTTTGCGGAAGACGAAGTAGGCCAGGCGGTCGTCGGCGTCGATGATAGGCAGCGAGTTCAGCTTGTGCTCCCAAAGGATGCGGTTGGCCTCGCTCAGCGAGATGCCCGATCGGCCGTAGATGAGCTTGGAGAAGGGCGTCATGAAGGTGCCGATCTTCATGGCCGGATCGTCCTTCTCAGCGCGATAGTCGCGGCTGGTGACGATGCCGAGCAGTCGGCCGTTAGGCGTGCCGTCGTCGGTGATGCCGATGGTGGAGTGGCCCGTCTGGCGTACCAGCTTAACGACGTCGGCCAGGGTTTGCTCGGGCGTGAGGTTGGAGTCGCTGACTACGAAGCCGGCCTTGAACTTCTTCACCTTACGCACCATCTCGGCCTGACTCTCGATGGGCTGTGAACCGAAGATGAACGAGAGGCCACCGTTACGCGCCAGCTCGATGGCCAGCTCGGGGCCGGACACGGCCTGCATGATGGCCGAAACGAAGGGGATATTCAGCCGGATAGGCGAGGGCTCGCCCACGGCGTGCTTTACGAGCGGCGTTTTGAGCGACACATTGGTCGGGATACACGCCTTGGTCGTCAGACCAGGGATCAACAGGTATTCTCCGAAGGTTCTGGAGACGTCTTCTAAGTAAACAGCCATATCTAATTTCTTGAGTAGTTAAAGTAGTCAGGGGTAGTTATTGGGTAGGGGAGGGGGACAGGCCCCCGGCCGAAAAAAGTGGGGCAAAAGTAGCACGCCCCCCCTCTCATCCAAATGCCGAACGGGAGGCTGGCCGCGCTGGTCAACCTCCCGTTCAAAACCGCTTCTCACTTACATATCCCCACCTTCAGCCCCCGATAAATCTCCTCGTACGCCGGCACGGGAATATTGAGTCGCTCGGCCTCACGCACGATGTATCCGCAGAGGCTGTCGACCTCCGTGGGCCGACCAGCGCGGAAGTCGCGGTGCATCGACGTGGTGGACTTCTCGTCGCTGCCCCACGTCCGCAGCAGCTCCTGCCAACAATACTCCTCCGTCAGGTCGAAGCCCCGAGCCTGGGCCACGCTGGTGGCCTCTTGGAGCAGTCGGTGACACATGTCCGGATGGCGCTCCAAGGCCAGCAGCACGGGCAGGTCGAAGTAAGACGTGACCGAGGCTGAGACGGAGATGATGATGAACTTCTTCCACACCTGCAGCTGGATGTCGTCGTGCCACTCGGCCTGTATGCCCGCCTCGCGCAGCAGGGCCTCCAGCTCGTCGCCCCGCTCGCAGCGCCCCGCACCCGAGCCGAAGAGCAACTTGCCGCGCCCGTGCACATTGCGGACCGTGCCCGGGGTCGTCTTCATGGCCACGATGTACGTCAGGCCATACCACACCTGCCCGCGGTCTTTGAGCTGCTCGACGATGCGGTCGCGGATGTCGGCGCCGTTCAGCAGCGGCACGATGACGGTCTCCGGCCCGATGATAGGCCGCAGCTTCTGCACGGCCGCCTCCAGGTCGTAACTCTTCGTGCAACACAAAATATAGTCGGCCGTCACGCCCAACCTTTCCGGCTGCTCGACGACACCCTCCGGCCGCACACGAAACGAACCCTTCGGTGTCTCCACCTCCAGTCCGCTCCGCGCGATCTCCAGCCCGTGCTTCCCTCTGGCGACGAAATAAACCTCAACCTCTCTGTTGGTTGCATAGGTGCGCGCCAGCATGCCGCCAAAATATCCGCCGACGCCTCCTAAACCCATGATTACAATGCGCTTCATATCAAATAAGATTTAACGATCGCTCGTTCTTTCTGCAAAGATGGTTCAAAAATCGGGGGTAGATCGAATGGAATGCCCCGATCGATGCCTCGAAAGGCACTATCCCGAGGTCGCAACCCCCGTTGAACATGAAAAATGCACGCATACAATCGGGGATCCTTGAGACGGAGGTTACGAGGCCGCTATGCAGGTGACGAAAGACGGATTTCGTACTGTTTTTACGCATGAGGAGACTTGTTCGGAAATAAAAAAGTGACTTTTTATAGCTGTGCAGGTAGTGTCAGGTATAAAAAGTCGACAGTTTGTTTTTGTGTACTATATGTGAGGATATAGCAGGTCACTTTTTGTTTGTGTCAATTTTTGTCGGGTTATATCGTGTCACATTTTGTTTCTGGGAGAAGGTTTTCAGTTAGAAAAACTGGCTGTTTGTTTCTGTATAAGTAATGATACCTATAAAAAGTCACTTTTTGATGCTGTAAGTAGATTCTCATCTACAAAAAGTGACCTGATATAACCTGGGATTTATTTTCAGATCGAGTGGGTAAACGGTTATATGATGGAAGAATTTATCAGAGTCATCAGGCTACAGTTTATAACCTGAGTGAATTTTTCAGGAAGGGAAAGTAGCTGTTTATAATCTGACGAAGTCGTATTTTTGCGAGAACTAATAGGAAAGGGATAAACAAGATGAGCGAAACGACATTGAAGATACCGCATGCGGTAAAGATCGAAGAGAGCAACTGTGTGAGCTTCAAAGTGGGGCTGCATGCCAGTTTACACCGCAGTCAATACGACCTTTTGCAGAATGTCAGTCCGGAGCTGGTGCAATTTCCGAAGGGGATGATGGAGCGCTGGGAGGAACTGATAATGATGGAGTGCCAGTCGCCATCGAAGGGGCGGACGTACTCGCGTTTTACGCCTTTGATGAACGAAAAAGATGCGGAGCGACGCCGATTGCTGGCCTCTTTTTTCGGCATTATCCGCGGGAATATCTACCTGCCGGACGGGCCAAAGCGCGAGGCGGCGCTGAAGCTCGAGGCCAAGCTGCACCGCTTTCGGGGCATGCAGCATGGGGGCTCGAAGATGGCGCGTAGCGCGCGCATTGCGGCCTTGGAGAAGGATCTGGAGGAGCTCAAGAGCGAGGTGGAGACGCTGGGCCTGACCGCAACGGTGCAGCAGCTGCATGAGGTGACGACGGCGTACGAGTCGCTCAGCATGGAGCGCGTGAAACAGCGCGTGGATGAGAAGCGGCCGACGATGCGAGAGACGCGTCGGGAGGCGGATGTGTATTACGAGCGGGCCTGTCGGCTGGTCGAGGCGGCACACCTCATGGCCACGACCGACGAGGCGCGCAAGGCCATCGAGCGGTTGGTGGATCTGATGAATCGGGCGGTGCGGGAGTCCAAACGGACGTATCACGAGATGCTCGGTCAGCGTCGCCGGTACAAAAAGAAGGAGGCGCCGATCGACGGGAGTGTCGACGACGCCTCTGGGGGTGTATCGTAAATGGTCGGGTATCTTCCGGGGCGATACTTCCTTTTCTTGCCTTGATGCGGGGAAAAGGAAGGCATCAGGGATGCCGGCCAAATTCCCCTGCCCCGGAAGGGGCCCTCACCGAGGCCGGGGAAGTTTGGCTGCCCCGGAAGGGCCGTTAGGGGCGCCGGCCATTGATCAATGTGAGCCGATTACATGTGGAAGATGGCCGAAACGGTGATGTTGCGGCCTGGCTCGGGAAGCCATTGGATGGTGTTCTCGGCGGCTTTGGCGTAACGCTTATCGAAGAGGTTGTCGGCGTTTAGCTGTAGCGTCCAAAACTTGTTGTAGCGGTAGCTCACCATGGCGTTGGCTACGAAGGCGGGGTCGAAACGCATCTCGTTGGCCAGGTCGGCGTACGACTCGCTGGCGTAGTCGAAACCGAGGCCGAGGCGGAAGAGGTGACGCTCCGAGTTGTTGTTCAGAAAGAGCCAACCGAAGGCCGTGTGGACGGGCGAGTAGGGCAGATAGTGGCCCTTGAAGGCCGCCTTGGCAAACTCGGTGCTGGAGTATTCGCCCACCTTGGCCAGCGTCAGGGTGTAGCCTGCGCGCAGGTCGATGTAGGGCGAGGGGGTGAGGGTGGCGTCGATCTCGAAGCCGTCGGAATGGACGGTGCCCACCTGCCCGATGACGCTCTTGCCATCGGCATTCTTACCAAACTTCTGCACGATGTTGCTCTTCTCGATGTGGAATCCGGCCAGCTCCAGGGCCAAGAGGCTACCGAAGCGGGAGTGGATACCGGCCTCGTACTGCATGCCGCGTTCGGGGGCGTAGACCTTGCCGGTGGAGTTGGGCGTGATGGTGCGGCCCTTATTGTCGAGGTAGACGTAGTTGTTGTCGCCTACGGTGCGGACGGGGCGGAAGGAGTTGGAGACGGAGGCGTAGATGCGACTTCCGGGGGTGAGTTCGTAGACGAGGCCCACCTTGAAGGTCGGGGCGTTGTCGATAAGAATAGCGGGCTCACCCTTTTCGGTCACGACGCGGTTGTCCGATTTGCTGGTTGTAATGTTGCGACGGAACATGTTGTAGCGCAAGGCGAGCATGGCCGCGAGGCGGTCGGTGACGTTGATCTGATCGAAGGCCGCCAGCGAGTGGTAGTACTCGATGAAGTCGACAATCTGCGAGAACTTTTCGTCTAAGTAGCCCGGGTTACTGATCGGATTACGGATAGACATGACGGTGCTGATGGCGGGTCCGGAGAACACCTGCCCCTGCCAGCGCTTGAGGCTCATGTAGGAGAAGTCGTAGCCGAAAGAGGCGAGGTGACGCATGCCGAGGGCCTCGAACTGGCCTTGCACGGAGAGCTGATTGCCGGCGTAATAGTTGTCGTAATCGAAGTGGAAGGGCTCGCGCAGGATGGAGTCGACGCTGATATAGACCTTCTCGTCGCCGTTCATGTAGTAGTGTTTGTAGCGGCCGGGCGTCTTGGACGTCAAGTGCGAGAATTCCTCCGACTGGAGGTAGCTGAGCGTGTTGTACGAGAAGCCCAGCACGTCGCGTAGCAGCCAATTCTCCGACAGGTTGTGCTCCCAGATGTTGGTCGAGGAGATGTGCTTGTCGTTGAGGTGGTCGTTGACGTACGTGAGGCTCGTCTTGGCCAGGTCGATGCCCGTGGGGATGTCGCCCTTGCTGTAGACCTTGTTGCCGTTCTCGTCGAAGATGTCGTTCTGGAAGCGGGGGATACCCGGATCGGTGTGCACGCGGTTGTCGTAAGCCAGGGCCGAGAAGGAGAACTTGTTGCGATCGTTGGGTCGGAAGTCAAGCGCCGCGTAGACGTTGTTCGATCGGCGGGTGTTGTCCCTCCAGCCGTCACTTTGAATGCCGGTGTAATCGAGGCGGAAGTTGACCGTGGGCGAGAGGGCTCCGGTAGCTCCCACTTGTGCCGTGTACGTGTTCCAGCTGCCCACAGCGATGCGTGCATCGACCGATGTGCGGGCCGAAGGCTGGCTGTAAAGCACGTTGATAATGCCGCCGATGGCCGAGTGTCCGATCAGTGCGGACGACGGACCCTTGATCACTTCCACGCGGTCTACACCGACGAACGATGAAGTCGGTGCGCAGGAATAGATCTCTGCGCGCTCGTCACGGATACCGTTCGAGAGCAGTACGAGGCCATCCATGCCACGTGCGCGGAACATGTGGAAGCCGCCGTAGTTGTTCATGATGCGGATACCGGCCGTTGTCTTGTTGATCTGCAAGAGGTCGGTGATGTTCAGATCGCGCAGCGCCTTAGAGTCGACGATGGCCATCGTCAGCGGCGTCTCGGAGAGGGTCACGGGCAGTCGGAAGAGGCTCAGCCGCTTCATGCGGTGCCCAACGACGACTTGCTCGTCGAGATAGAGGGTGGTGTCGACGTCAGAAGGGTCGACGGTCTCGTTCGGTACGGCCTGCTGCGCCTGTACGGCGCCCGCCATCCCCGAACACAAAAGCAAACTCAGGATGAAGTTCCTTTTCATTTCGGTTGATTTTTAGTGTGTGTAATGTTTATGTATGGAGAAAAATTCTTCTGATCTCCGTGTGTGGTGTGTGTAGTAATGAAGGCTCCACGAAGCCTCAGCCGTCGGGGCTGATGAGGCCGCATCGGATGGCGTACTGGAGCATTTCGTGGGTGTTGTTGATGCCGAGCTTTTGGAAGATGTGCGTTTTGTGCGTCTCGACGGTGCGACGGCTGATGTAGAGTCTTTCGCCGATCTCGCGTGCGGTCAGTCCTTCGTGCGATAGGCGGATAATCTCGGCTTCGCGGTCGGAGAAGAGCACGAGCCCCTCTTTGCCCATTTTCCGCTTCATGGCCACGATCTCGTACATCAGCGACGAGATGTCGCGTCCGTAGTAATTCTCGCCCTCCATGATCACCCTGACGGCCTTAGTCAGCTCTATGGAGTTGCAGCGCCGCTTGCTGATGAAGCCATCGATGCCGATGCGGAGTAGGTCGCTGACGGTCTCCATCGTATTCTCAGCCGAGAGGATGAGGATCTTGATTTCTGGAAAGGAGTCCCGTAGCCGTCGGGCGATGTCGATGCCGGTTGTGTCGGGCAGAATGATGTCGAGAAAGATGAGGTCGGGCTTTAACGTCTTGAGCAGGGTGAAGAGTTGCTTGCCGCTCTCGGCCTCGCCCAAGATGCAGACGTCTGCCCGCTTGAGCGATCCGCGTATGCCGAGCCGGAAGAGCTCGTGGTCGTCCACTAATATCACGTTGGTCATAATCGGCCGGTTCTCGTTGTCTTACATTACAATCGGGTCGCAAAAATATAGCTTTTCCTTGCTGAGAAAAGTGCCGATACACAGGACGTTTGCCCCGCTTCAATCGCGGGATGTAGGGATAAAAAACGGGTCGGGCACGGGACTCACGTCCAATGCCCGACCTCCAACAACTAACAATTAAACAATTAAACAAATTAACAGTACAGACAACACCGTGTCAATACCGGTAAATCTCGGATTTGAATGGCCCGTCGACGGGGACGCCGATATAGTCGGCTTGCTTCTGGGTCAGTTTCGAGAGCTTGACGCCGATGCGCGCCAAGTGCAGGCGGGCCACTTCCTCGTCGAGGTACTTGGGCAGGCAGTAGACGCCCGGCTTGTAATCCTTCTGCCAGAGATCAAGCTGGGCGAGCGTCTGGTTGGTGAAGGAGTTACTCATCACGAACGATGCGTGGCCGGTGGCGCAACCCAGGTTCACGAGGCGGCCTTCAGCCAAGAGGAAGATGGAGTGACCGTCGGGGAAGGTGTACTTGTCGACCTGCGGCTTGATGTTGAGGCGGACGATGCCGGGGAAGTTCTCCAGCTGGTCTACCTGGATCTCATTGTCAAAGTGGCCGATGTTGCAGACGATGGCCTGATCCTTCATCTGGCTCATGTGGTCGATGGTGATGACGTCGCAATTTCCGGTGGTGGTGACGAAGATGTTGCCCTCCTTCACGGCCTCCTCCATCGTGGTGACCTCGAAGCCTTCCATAGCGGCCTGCAGGGCGCAGATGGGGTCGATCTCGGTAACGAGTACGCGGGCGCCATAGGAGCGCATAGAGTGCGAGCAGCCTTTGCCGACGTCGCCGTAGCCAGCCACGACGACCACCTTACCGGCGATCATCACGTCCGTAGCGCGCTTGATACCGTCGGCCAAGGATTCGCGGCAGCCGTAGAGGTTGTCGAACTTCGACTTCGTCACGGAGTCGTTCACGTTGATGGCAGGCACGAGCAGTTCGCCGCGCTCCATCATCTGGTAGAGGCGATGAACGCCCGTGGTAGTCTCTTCGGATACGCCCTTCATCTCCTTGAGCATGTCGTGCCAGCGCGTCGGAGTGGCGGCGTGTACGGCCTTGAGGAGGTCGATGATCACCTGTTCCTCTTTGTTACTGCCCTTGCGATCGAGCAACGTGGGATCGTTTTCGGCTGCATAGCCACGGTGAACGAGCAGGGAGGCGTCGCCACCATCGTCAACGATCAGGTTCGGGCCCTTGCCGCCGGGGAAGCTGAGCGCTTCGTTCGTGCACCACCAGTATTCCTCGAGCGTCTCACCCTTCCACGCGAAGACAGGTACACCAGCGGCAGCGATGGCTGCGGCGGCATGGTCTTGTGTAGAGAAGATGTTACAGCTGGCCCAACGTACGTCGGCACCCAGATCGACGAGTGTCTCGATGAGGACGGCGGTCTGGATGGTCATATGGAGCGAGCCCGTGATGCGTGCGCCGGCCAGGGGTTTCTTCCCAGCGTATTTCTCGCGCAGGGCCATGAGGCCCGGCATTTCGTGTTCTGCGATCTCGATCTCTTTACGACCGAAGTCGGCCAGATTGATGTCTGCCACTTTGTAGGGCAGCTTTTCCGTTGATTCTTTTACCATGATATGGCCTTTCTCTGTTTTGTTTTTGAATGAATTGGCCGCGAAAGTAGAATAAAGCTGGGAGGGGCGACGGGGCCCCTGATTACTCTGTCAGTGCGGCGGAAAGCAGATCGTAGGTCGTTTGATAGGAGAAACTGGGGGCTGAGGGGTGCGTGATGGGGAGGATGCGTGTGGGCTGATCGTCGGCCGTGGCGCTGATCTGGAAGAGGCTGTCCGTGAGCGGTGTCTTGGGGAACGGCAGGCGCTCCCAGAGGCGATAGCCCCAGACGATGATGAGGTCCGGCCGGCAGTCGCGCACCACCTCCCAGAAGGCCGCCTCGCATTCTGTGAACAGCTTTTTTGACGGTGTTTGGCGGGTGTTGGCCATAGGTTCCTGTATGTAATTGTAGAAGGCGGTGTGGCTCCAGAAGTCGGCAATGCCCGCGAAGGAAAGGTTGCCGTTGTAGAAGGCACGGGCAAACTTGGTGTAGGTGCCCATCCAACCTCGGTAGTTCATTCGACTACTGAGATAGTTGAGGTAACGCTGGACGATGTCGCTCGTGAAGTGGCGCAGCTGAGGATAGTCGCGAAAATGGTCGCGGCCTTCGTCGTCATCGTTGATGTAATGGCTCTCGCCGAGGGCGAGGATCTTTTTGCCTTTGTAACCCTGCGGGTAATTGGGGCCGATGTAGGGGGTGAAAAATACGTTGTCCATATGGGTAATGTTGTTTGATGGGGCAAAGGTAAAATCCGCGTTAGATGTAGAAAGTCGCAGGGGTATGGACATAAAAAAAGGTCGGGCTTCACAGTCTGACCTTTCTTCAAATCAACTAAAACAAACAACTATTTATCTATAACCGGCCGGGGGGTTAACCGCCCGACCTTCGAACATAAAACGCTCCCGAATGGTGAAGGTTCATAGGGGAGCCTGTTTTTGGGGTCTTTTAAGGTTTGATCGGCTGAGAAAAAGAGGAATAGAAGGCTGGACAAACGACTTTGGCACGTGGCTGTGACGGGAGTGAATGCCGCCGAGAGGCGTCTCCCCAAGCGCCTTCTATCTGGGCTCACGGCCTTCCCCTTTCTTTGCGCCCTCCGATCATTTATAATAGACACTCCGACATGAAGCAATATTTGGATCTACTCGACGAGGTGCTCCGAGAAGGAACGGCGAAGGAAGACCGCACGGGCACGGGCACCCTCAGTGTGTTCGGCCGGCAGCTGCGGTTCGACCTCGACCAGGGATTCCCGCTGTTGACCACGAAGCAGCTGCATCTGAAATCCATCATCTACGAACTACTCTGGTTCCTCAGCGGCGACACGAACGTGCGTTACCTTCAGGAGCATGGCGTGCGTATCTGGAACGAGTGGGCCGACGATAGCGGCGACTTGGGCCACGTCTACGGCTATCAGTGGCGCTCCTGGCCCGACTACGACGGCGGGTCGATCGATCAGATCGCAACCATCGTGGACGATATCCGCCGCACGCCCGACTCACGCCGGCTCATCGTCAGTGCTTGGAACGTGGCCGACCTGCCGCGCATGAACCTGCCGCCCTGCCACCTACTCTTCCAGTTCTACGTCGCTGACGGGCGCCTCAGCCTACAGCTCTATCAGCGCAGCGCCGACCTCTTTCTCGGTGTGCCGTTCAACATCGCCTCTTACGCCCTGCTGCTACAGATGACGGCGCAGGTTACCGGCCTCCGTCCGGGCGACTTCATCCTCACCCTCGGCGACGCCCACATCTATCGCAACCACCTCGACCAGGTGCGCCTGCAACTCTCCCGCACGCCGCGCCCTCTGCCCCGCATGGAGCTGAACCCCGCGCGCAGCAGCCTCTTCGACTTTCGTTACGACGATTTTCGCCTCGTGGGCTACGATCCCCATCCCCATATCGCCGGAAGTGTCTCCGTCTGAGCGCTCCGACTTCTCCCCCTACGTCCTACTACTTATTCCTACTTGCCCACTACTTCAAACTACATCTCAAAAATGATCACTCTCATTGCCGCTCTTGACGAGCACAACGCCATCGGACTGGGCAACACCCTGCCGTGGCATTTGCCGGCCGATATGAAGCATTTCCGAAGCCTCACCGTGGGCCATACCGTCCTCATGGGCCGTCGCACGTTCGACTCCCTGCCCAAGGGTGCCCTGCCCGACCGCCGCAACGTTGTCCTCACCGCTCAGCCCGACCTTCGATGCCCCGGCTGCCTCATGGTGCACAGCATGGACGAGGCGCTTGAGGTTTGCCGCACCGCGGACGAGGCCTTCATCATCGGCGGCCGCAAGGTCTACCGCCAGTTCCTCCCCGTGGCCGATCGCCTCTGCCTCACACGCGTGCATCACGTCTTCCCCGAGGCCGACGTCTTCTTCCCCGACGTCGATTGGAGTGTCTGGCGCGAGGCGGAGCGCACCGACCACGCCCCCGACGAGCGTAACCCCTACGCGCTCACTTTCGCCACATATCTCCGGCGGTAAAGGCCTCGGCGGGGCTATCTTTTCGCCAGAAACGGCCGCAAACTACTTTTTGGTCGTTTCGGGTGGCCCGAAATGGCTGCAAACCTCTTTTTGGTCATTTCTGGTGACCCGAAACGGCTGCAAACCTCTTTTTAGTCGTTTCGGGTGGCCCGAAATAGCCGCAAACCTCTTTTTGGTCGTTTCGGGTGAAAAGATGCGTGTCCGAACCCCCTAACTACTTCGAACTCCCCCCTGACTCCCTCTAACTACCCTCTAACTACCCTTAGACTACCCTCTAACTACCCTTAGACTACCCTCCAACTACCTCGTCTATCTTTGTCCGCAATCAAATATCAAACACTCAAAATGAAAAAGAGACACCTATGTACTGTGATTTGCGCGGCGCTCGTGGCGGCTGCGCATGGAAAGGCCGACGAGGCGCGCCTCTTGCGCTTCCCGACCACGAATGGCAATGAGATCGTCTTCTCGTATGCCGGTGATTTATACAAAGTGCCCGCTACGGGCGGCGAGGCCCGACGCCTGACGGCGCACCCGGGCTATGAGATGTTTCCGCGCTTTTCGCCCGACGGCCGCACGATCGCCTTCACCGGCCAGTATGACGGCAACACGGAGGTCTACACCATCCCCGCCGACGGCGGCGAGCCGGTGCGCCTGACCTACACCTCGACTAACGCCCGCGACAACCTCGGCGACCGCATGGGGCCGAACAACATCGTCATGGCCTGGACCACGGACGGCGCGCGCATCGTCTATCGCAACCGCATCAGCGACGGCTTCAGCGGCCGACTCCTTACCGTCAGTCGTGACGGCGGACTCTCCGAGGCGATCCCCCTGCCCGAGGGCGGCTTTTGCAGCTACGCACCCGACGGCCGACGCTTGGCTTACAACCGCGTGATGCGTGAGTTCCGCACGTGGAAGTATTACAAAGGCGGCATGGCAGACGACGTCTGGATCTATGATCCGGACAAGAAAACCGTGGAGAACGTGACCCACAACGACGCCCAAGACATCTTCCCCATGTGGGTCGGCGACGAGATCTATTTCCTCTCCGACCGCGACCGCACGATGAACATCTTCGTCTACAACACGACGACGAAGGAGACGAAGAAGGTGACCGACTTCAAGGACTACGACGTCAAGTTCCCCTCCACCAACGGACGGCTGATCGTCTTCGAGAATGGCGGCTACATCTACCGCCTCGACCCGGCCACGAAGCGGGCTGAGAAGGTGCAGATCACGCTGGCGTCGGACAATGTATACGCCCGCAGCGCCATCAAGGACGGCGGCCAATACCTGCGCGGTGCCGGACTCTCGCCGGACGGCAAACGGATCGTGGCCACGGCCCGCGGCGAAATCTTCAACCTGCCCGTAGAGAAGGGCGTGACGAAAAACCTCACCCGTTCGCCCGGCGCACACGACCGCAGCGGCGCCTGGTCGCCCGACGGCAAATACATCGCTTACATCTCCGACGCCACGGGCGAGACGGAGCTGTGGATGCAGCCCGCCGAGGGTGGCGACCCGATTCAGCTGACGAAAAACAACGACACGTATATCCGCAACTTCTCTTGGAGTCCTGACAGCCGTTGGATCGTCTACACCGACCGCAAGAACCGCATCCGCCTCGTCGACGTGGCCACGAAGGCCGTGACCGAGGTGATGCAAGATCCGCGCAAGGAGCCGTCCGACGTCTCCTTCTCGCCCGACAGCCGTTGGCTGGCCTACACCCGCATGGCTGACAACCAGTACGACATCATCTACGTCTATCGCATTGCCGACAAACAGGAGTACGCCGTCACCGATCGCTGGTACGACTCGGGCGAACCGGTCTTTAGCTCCGACGGCCGCTACCTCATCTTCAGCTCCACGCGCGATTTCCAGCCGATCTATGGATCGAAGGAGTGGAACCACGTCTACGGCTACACAAATGGTGTCTATCTGGCGCTCCTGTCGAAGGACACGCCCTCGCCTTTCCTGCAAAAGGATGACGGCGCAAAGGCTGATCGTAAGGTAGAGATCAAGGTGGAAGAGGGCGGCAAGAAGAAAGATGCAGCCGCCGAAAAGAAGTCGGATGCCGTGACCGTAAAGGTGGACGGCGACGGACTGACGCGACGCATCGTGAAACTACCGCTCACCGCTGATGGCTACTACGGCAACTTCTACTCCGACGGCAAGAGGGTCTACTACGCTCGCAAAGGCAATACGTACGTCTTCGACCTAGAGAAACAGAAGGAGGAGACCGTGGCCGAGGGCGCCCAGATGTGGGTGGAGCCAGGCGGCAAGAAGGCCGGCTTCTTCAAGGGGCGTCAGGTGTACGTCACGGACATCCCCACGGGCAAGGCCGACCTGAAGGACGCCGTCAACACGGCGGACATGAAGATCACGACGGACTATCCGAAGGAATGGGCGCAGATCTTCGATGAGTCGTGGCGTGCCTTCCGCGACGGCTTCTATCTCGAGAACATGCACGGCGTGGACTGGAAGGCGATCAAGGCTAAGTATGCCGCCCTGCTGCCCTACGTGAAGAACCGTCAGGACTTGACGTATATCATCGGTGAGATGATCGGCGAGCTGGGTTGCGGTCATGCCTACGTGACGACGGGCGAGATTGACGCCCCGAAGCGCGTGAAGATGGGACTGCTCGGCGCCAAGATCTCGCGCGACAAGAGTGGCTTCTTCCGTATCGAGGAGATCCTGCCGGGCGAGACGTGGGATCCGACGCTCCGCTCGCCGCTTGCTGATCCGGGTATCATCGCCAAAGTGGGCCAGTATATCGTAGCCGTCGACGGTGTCGCGGCCAACACAGTCGGCGACCTTTATGCGTTGCTCGTGGGTAAGGCCAATGTGCCGACGGAGCTTTCGCTCAACGATCGCCCGCAGATGGCCGGTGCACGCCGCGTGGTGATCCGTCCGTTAGAGAACGAGTATCCGCTCTACCATTATCAATGGGTGCAGAACAATATCGCCAAGGTGGACAAGGCTTCGGGCGGTAAGATCGGCTACATCTATATCCCCGACATGGGTCCGGAGGGGCTGAACGAGTTCACGCGCTACTTCTATCCGCAGCTCGACAAAGAGGGGCTCATCATCGACGACCGTGCCAACGGTGGCGGCAACGTCTCGCCGATGATCCTCGAGCGCCTCTCCCGCGAACCGTATCGGATGACGATGCGCCGCGGATCTATCCACAACGGCACCGTGCCCGACGCCGTGCAGGTGGGCCCGAAGGTGTGCCTCATCAATAAGTATTCGGCTTCCGATGGCGACCTCTTCCCGTGGGGCTTCCGCGCCCTGAAGCTGGGCAAGCTGATCGGTACACGCTCGTGGGGTGGCATTGTCGGCATCAGCAGCTCGTTGCCATTCATCGACGGACAAGACCTGCGTGTGCCCTTCTTTACGAGCTACGATATGCAGGGTAATTGGATCATCGAGAACCACGGCGTAGACCCGGATATCCGTGTAGACAACGACCCGATCAAGGAGTGGAACGGCGAAGACGAACAGCTGAACCGCGCCATTGAGGAGGTGATGAACCAGCTCAAGGACCGCAAGCCGCTCCCCAAGACGCCTGCGCCGCGGGTATGGAACAAGTGATCGATCGATGATTAGTGATCCATCATGAAAAGGGCACCTCCGACGCGTCGGGGGTGCCCTTTGTATTTGAATGTAGGTGCAATCATAGAATGATTGTGCCTGTGGGTAGGGGCGTATTGCATACGCCCCACAGACGGCCCCGAAGGGGGCGGATTTGAATGACGATTGAATGGTAATGAAACGGTGTCTGCCCCTGTCGGGGCATTGGTGGGGCGTATGCAATACGCCCCTACCGCGTTACGCGCCTCCGTCCCCCTGCGGGATGTCACAACGACTTGACGTATTCATCGAAGTTGTCGAGGTCCAGTTCTTCTAATTCCACGCCACTCTCAGCCTCTCTCATCGCCGCGAGCGTGGTCTCGTTGGGGTGAAAATCTTGATCATCCATGAGCTTCCGGCATCAATTGATCAAACTGCTTTTGTCCCTTGAAATAAAACGCCGCAAGCAGCGACCTATTCATCTGTTCCGGGATGGGATCGAGGGTGGAGAGGCGGAGGTTCTCGATGCGGACGGGGGTGTACGCCGGGCGCAGGCGGCGGAACTCGCGGCGGGCACGGACGACGGCCAGGGCGTTCTTCGCGTGACCCGTCAGGAGGAAGTGAAGCGCCGCGAAATAGTCCAGCACGCGCCGCAGACGCATCACGCGGGGCAGCTCACGGTCGGGCAGGTTCTTGTAGATCATCAGCAGGTTGTTGCGGAAGTTGAGGAACGTCTTGTAGGGGCTCTCCGTGTGGAGTGTGCCGCCGCCGACGTGGAAGACGACCGACTGGGGCGTGCAGCGCAGCCGATAGCCCCGCGAGCGGAGTCGCCAACAGAGGTCGATCTCCTCTTGGTGAGCGAAGAAGCGCGCGTCTAGCCCGCCCACACGGCGGTAGAGGTCGGTGCGGATGAAGAGGCAGGCGCCCGAGGCCCAAAGGATGTCGGCCGGCGTGTCGTACTGCCCGCGATCCTCCTCCACGACGCTGAGCACACGCCCACGACAGAAGGGATATCCGTAGCGATCGATCCACCCACCGGCCGCCCCGGCATACTCGAAGAACGAGCGGTCGCGGCGGGAGAGTAGCTTGGGTTGCACGGCCGCTACCGAGGCGTCGGCGTCCAGCTCCTCGAGCGGTGCCGTGAGCCAGCCAGGCGTCACCTCCACATCGGTGTTGAGCAGCACCGTGTACTCCGCCGTGGTCTGCTCGATGGCCCGGTTGTAACCCTCGGCAAAGCCATAGTTGCGGTCGAGCAGGATGAGGCGGACACTGGGGAAGCGCTCGCGGAGCATGGCCACAGAGTCGTCCGTCGAACCGTTGTCGGCTACGACCACCTCGGCCACGTCTGGCGGCGTATGCGCCACGACCGACGGCAGAAACTTCTCGAGCAACTTTCGCCCGTTCCAATTCAAAAGGATGACAGATACTTTCATTGATGGGTTCGTAAATGGTGGCGGCAAAAGTAAACCGAGGGGCCAATCTGCGGGGCGGCTGCGGCCGCCTGCGAAGTTTTCTTGGTACCCGGCCAGACTTGGCTGGCGTCCCTGATGGCCTCTATCGAGGCAAGGAAATTTTTCTGGTACCCGGCCAGACTTCGCCGGCGGCCGCAGCCGCCCCGAGGCCTCGGAAACGTTCAGCGACGTGTTTTGAGCCTTCCGAGGCCTCGGAAATGTTCAGCGGCGTGTTTTGGAGCTTTCCGACGCGTCGGAAACGTTCAGCGGCGTGTTTTGGAGCTTTCCGAGGCCTCGGAAACGTTCAGCGGCGTGTTTTGATGCTTTCCGACGCGTCGGAAACGTTCAGCGGCGCGTTTTGACGTTTTCCGACCCCTCGGAAGGAGGGACAAACATTCACGACAAGGTGTTCCCCGCCCATCCCGCCTATCTTTGCCGCCGGTTATCTGGTATATGGATGCGTTGAGAGCGATCCGATACCATGTCTGACTACTACTTACTACTCCGAGATTACTCTAACTACTACTTATAATGGCATTACAGTGTGGAATCGTAGGGCTTCCCAACGTGGGGAAGTCGACCTTGTTTAATTGCTTGTCGAACGCGAAGGCGCAGGCGGCGAACTTTCCTTTTTGTACCATCGAACCCAACGTGGGCGTCATCACCGTGCCCGACGAGCGGCTCACACGGCTGGCCGAGCTGGTCTACCCCGCGCGCATCGTGCCCACGACGGTCGAGATTGTCGACATCGCGGGCCTCGTGAAGGGCGCCAGCCGGGGCGAAGGCTTGGGGAATAAGTTCCTGGCCAATATCCGCGAGACGGACGCCATCCTGCACGTGTTGCGCTGTTTCGACGACGCGAACGTGGTGCACGTGGACGGCAGTGTTGACCCCGTGCGCGACAAGGAGATCATCGACGCCGAGCTGCAGATCCGTGACCTGGAGACGATCGAGAGCCGTATCGCCAAGGTGCAGAAGCAGGCACAGACGGGTGGCGACAAGCAGGCAGCGTTGGCCTACGGCGTGCTGGCACGCTACAAGGAGGCGCTCGAACAGGGTCGGAACGCCCGCTCGGTGACGTTCGATACGAAGGACGAGCAACGCGTGGCTCGCGATCTCTTCCTGCTGACCAACAAACCCGTGCTCTACGTCTGCAATGTGGATGAGGCCAGCGCCGCATCGGGTAACGCCTATGTGGAGCAGGTGCGCGAGGCCATCAAGGACGAAGGCGCGGAGCTGCTCGTCGTGGCGGCTAAGATCGAGAGTGAGATCGCGGAGCTGGACACCTACGAGGAGCGGCAGATGTTCCTCGCCGAGGCCGGCCTCGAGGAGTCGGGTGTGAACCGGCTGATCAAGACCGCTTATCGCCTGCTGGACCTCGAGACCTTCCTCACCGCCGGGCCGGACGAGGTGCGCGCTTGGACCTATCGCCGTGGCAGCAAGGCACCCCAATGCGCGGGCGTGATCCATACTGACTTTGAGAAGGGATTCATCCGTGCGGAGGTGATCAAGTACGACGACTTTATTCAGTACGGCTCTGAGTCGGCCGTCAAGGAGGCCGGCCGTATGCACGTCGAGGGCAAAGAGTATGTCGTGCAAGACGGAGACATCATGCATTATCGATTCAATGTGTAATCAAGGCCGTGGGCCTCGGGGTCGTTTCGGAGCGTTCGCTTCGGGTAGGTTATAGGCGCTGTGCGTCTGGTAGTCATCGGGGCTTTCGTCCCACAGGTAGTAAAAGGCATACCCTACTACCTCTAACTACCCACTACTACTTCAAACTCTCCCCTAACTACTTATCCAATTATGCGTTTAGACGGAAGAAGAGAAAGCACGAATGTGGAAGACCGACGCAGTGGCGGCGGCATGTCGGGCGGCGGTAAGGCGTCGCTCGGCATTGGCGGCATGATCATCGTGGCGCTGCTGACGTGGGTCATGGGCGGCAATCCGCTCGAGGTGTTGCAAGGCGGTGTCGGCGGCAGTGAGGCCGACGATGCGTCGCCACAGAAGGAATATGTGCAGAGCGAAGAAGAGGCTGCACTTTTCAGCTTTACGAAGAAAGTCTTCGCCAGCACGGAGGACGTGTGGACGGAGCTTTTCAAGGCCGAAGGCTTGGAATATACCCAGCCGAAGATGGTGATCTACCGCAACTCTACGCGCTCGGGCTGCGGACAAGCCTCGTCGTCCACGGGACCCTTCTACTGCCCCGCTGATCAGACGGTGTATATCGATCTCTCGTTCTTCGACGAGATGGAGCGGAGCTTGGGCGCCGGCGGCGACTTTGCCTATGCCTACGTCATCGCTCACGAGGTCGGCCACCACGTCCAATACCTCCTCGGTAACATTGAGCGTGTCAATCGCGAGACGGCGCGTCTCGGCAAGAAGGAGGGCAACCGCCTCAGCGTCCGGTTAGAGCTTCAGGCCGACTATTTGGCGGGCGTCTGGGCCAATCACGAGAACGAACGCTGGAAGTCGCTCCAGGACGGCGACTTGGAGGAGGCCATCAACGCTGCCTCGCAGGTGGGTGACGACCGACTGCAAAAGGCGGCCGGAGGATCCGTCGTCCCCGACGCCTTCACGCACGGTACCTCCGCGCAGCGCATGCGTTGGCTCAAGCGCGGCTACCAGTCCGGCAAGCTCAGGGGCGGCGACACGTTCTCGGTCCCCTATGACGAACTCTAATCATACAACGATCAGCAATGAATAAGCTCTTACTGCTTACACTGGCTGCGCTCGCCCTACTGACAGGGTGCAGCGAACGCAAAGCCGAGCAGGCTCCAGCCGCGACGCCGAACGAACCCGTGATGGTTCCCAGTAACGAACCCGAACCCGGACCTGTCGTCATGGAGTTCGACAAGACGCAGCTGCGGCGAGAGATCACCATCGCCGTGTTGTCCATCCAGTCCATCCGTGACGCTTGGGAGCTTGTCGAGGCCATGACTCAAGGCGGCAAGCGCAAGTCAAAGCACTTGGTGGAGATGATGGACGCCCTGCCGGACTTTAGCAAAGGCGACCTCTCGGGCAGCGGCAGCGATTGCAGCCTCACGGAGATCCGTCGCCTGATCGAGAGCGGGCAGACGCGCGCGGCGTCGGTCAAGTGGCGCAGCCGACTCCTCTACATGGCCTCGCAGGTCAAGGACTACGCCATCCCCGACGCACTCAGTGGCTCGGTGAAGGTCGGAGAAGACACCTACGTCTATGAATGTGACTCTACCGGTCGTGTGTTCCATCTTACCGACGATGAGGGCTTCAACGATTTCGTTTCGAACGGTGAGCGAGAGGTGCCTCAATCGTTTTACAACTTAGCCAAGACAGTGATGAGCGAGAGTGCCGAATAAGGGCTCTTCGCTTGTCTTTACTCCTTCTTTTCTTGTCTTGACACAAGAAAAGAAGCAAAAGAAAGTCAAGGCGCCAAGGGGCGCCGGCCAACTCGGCCAGGTACGTGCCAAGCAATTGATCCTCTACCACTTTTAGTTTTTCGCTTTTCCATTTCCCCCATGACATTAGAAGAAATCCTCCGCACCCGTCGAGCGGTGCGTCGTTACACAGACGAGGCGATCGATGCCGATACGGTGCGCCACTGCATCGACCTGGCACGCCTGGCTCCCACCAGCTCCAACATGCAACTCTGGGAGTGTTATCACGTCACCGACCCGGACACGATCCGCCGTTTGGTGCCCGCATGTTTAGATCAGACGGCCGTGTCGACGGCGCAGCAGCTTGTCGTCTTCGTCACCCGACGCGATTTGTTCCGCCGCCGTGCCGCCGCGGCACTGGCCTTTGAACGGGGCAACGTAGCGCGTAACAGTCCTGCCGACAGACAGGCTCATCGCACGAAGCGTTGGGAGTTGTATTACCAGCGCGTGATGCCTTTCCTCTACGGCAACGCGTTCGGGCTGCTCGGCCTGCTGCGTAAGACGATCCTCATGGCCGTCGGCCTCTTCCGCCCGATCACGCGGCAAGTCTCGGAAGCCGATATGCGCGTGGTGGTGCATAAGAGTTGTGCGCTGGTCGTGCAAACGTTCATGCTGGCCATGACCGACGCGGGCTATGACACGTGTCCGCTCGAGGGCTTCGACAGCCTACGGGTGAAGCGCATCCTCCGCCTGCCACGCCGTGCTGAGGTCAATATGATCATCAGCTGCGGCATCCGCGACGAAGGGCGTGGCGTCTGGGGCGAACGGTTCCGTGTGCCAATGGAAGAGATTTATCATCGGATATAATAGTTGTAGGGGCGTATTGCATACGCCCCCTGCACGTACCATTACACAATCCGGGGCGTATGCTTTTGTGCCCCTACAAACATTCCCCTCTCAAAATATGATCAAGGCATTACAACAGGTAGGCGAATACGTCCTACTGATGCGCAAAGCGCTCACTCCGCCCACGCGTTGGAGCATGTTCTTCAAGCAGCTTGTGCGCGAGATCTACAAGCTCGGCGTCGACTCGATTTGGATCGTGGTCATTATCTCGATCTTCATCGGCACGGTGATCGCGATACAGATCTCGCTCAACATCAGCTCACCGCTCATCCCCAAATTTACGATCGGCTACACCACGCGCGAGATCATCCTGCTGGAGTTCTCCTCGTCCATCATGTGTCTTATTCTGGCCGGTAAGGTGGGCAGCAATATCACGTCCGAGATTGGCACGATGCGCGTCACGGAGCAGATCGACGCGATGGAGATCATGGGCGTCAATTCGGCCAACTTCCTGATCATGCCTAAGATCACGGGCATGATGCTGTTCATCCCCGTGCTCGTCTTCTTTAGCATGACGACGGGCATTCTGGGCGGTGTCTTCGCCAGCCACGTCGTCTCGGGCATGACGCCGGCGTCGTTCGAGTTCGGGCTTCAGTACTACTTCAACCCGTTCTACATCTGGTACTCCGTCATCAAGTCCGTCGTCTACGCCTTCCTCATCTCGTCGATCTCCTCCTACTTCGGCTACAACGTCAAGGGCGGCTCTTTAGAGGTGGGTAAGGCCAGTACGAACGCCATTGTGATCAGCAGCGTCATGATCCTGTTGGCCGACGTGATCCTCACTCAAATCATGCTTACGAAATGATCGAAATAGAACATCTGGTCAAGTCGTTCGACGGGCGCGTGATCCTGAACGACATCAGCGCCGTCTTCGAGACGGGCAAGACGAACCTCATCATCGGCCGAAGCGGCTCGGGCAAGACGGTGACGGTGAAGAGTATCATCGGGCTGGTGAAGCCGGAACGCGGGCGCGTGCTCTACGACGGGCGCGACCTGCTGTCGATGAACAAGTCGGAGCTGAAGCACCTGCGCCGCGAGACGGGCGTGCTGTTTCAAGGCTCGGCGCTGTTTGACAGCATGACGGTGCTCGAGAATGTGCTCTTCCCGCTCGACATGTTCTCGCGCGAGACGGCTCGCGAGCGTGAGCGCCGCGCCCTCAGTTGCCTCGAGCGTGTGGAGATCAGTCATGCCCGCGACCTCTACCCCTCGGAGATCAGTGGCGGTATGATGAAGCGTGCCGCCATCGCGCGGGCCATCGCCTTGCAACCGAAATACCTGCTTTGCGACGAGCCCAACTCGGGCCTCGACCCGAAGACGTCGCTCGTGATCGATCGCCTCATCCACAGCATCACTCAGGAGTACAACATGACGACGATCATCAACACGCACGACATGAATTCGGTGATGAACATCGGCGAAAACATCATCTTCATCAGCGAGGGCCGGAAGGAGTGGCAGGGCACGAAGGAGCAAGTGATCTCGTCCGGCAACAAGGCACTGAACGATTTCATCTTTGCCTCCGACCTGCTCCGCAAGGCCAGCGAGCTACAGGAACTGGAGGAGGAGACGGGCGTCATGCCCACGCGTAAGTTCCCGCCGGAGTGATCGCGGGGAACGAAAAACGAAAAGGGCACCTCCGACATGCGTTGTCAGGGGTGCCCTTTTTATGGGGTATCTATCGAAACACATTCAGCCGAGAGGGTGTGGCTTGTCTGTAAATCCAAGAACAGGTGTTGTTTTCCTATCAAAAAGCGTTTTCAAGGCCAATACAGCTTCTGCATACCTATCAAAAAGCGTTTTCAGGGCCGATACAGCTGCTGCATACCTATCAAAAAGCGCTTTTAAGGCCGATTCAACTATTGTATCGGGGTTGAAAAGTGCTTTTAAGTGCCTCGACAACTATTGTATTGGGGTTGAAAAGTGCTTTTAAGTGCCTCGACAACTATTGAATTGGGGTTGAAAAGCGCTTTTAAGTGCCTCGACAACTATTGTATTGGGGTTGAAAAGCGCTTTTAGGTGCCGCGACAACTATTGTATTGGGGGGGCTATCGACTTACTCCTCTCTGAGCAAGTCTGGCCGCAGTCGCTCGGTGCGTTCCTGGGCCTGCTGGAGGCGCCACTCGGCGATGCGTCGCTCGTGACCCGAGAGGAGGACGTCCGGCACTCGCCAACCCTTGTATTCGGCCGGTCGGGTGTAGACGGGCGGGGCCAAGAGGCCGTCCTGAAACGAGTCGGAGAGGGCGCTCTGCTCGTCGCCGATCACGCCCGGGATGAGGCGCACGGTGGCGTCGGCGATGATGGCTGCGGCCAGCTCGCCGCCCGTCAGCACATAGTCGCCGACGGAGATCTCGAGCGTGATGAGGTGTTCGCGGATGCGGTAATCGACGCCCTTGTAGTGTCCGCAGAGGATGATGAGGTTCTGGAGCAGCGAGAGGCGGTTAGCCATTGGCTGGTCGAAGCGCTGGCCGTCGGGCGAGGTGTAGATCACCTCGTCGTATGTGCGCTCGGCTTGCAGGGCCGAGATGGCACGGTCGACCGGCTCGATCTGCATCACCATGCCAGCCTCGCCGCCGAAGGGATAATCGTCCGTGCGTCGCCACTTGTTCGTCGTGTAGTCGCGCAGGTTGTGGAGGTAGATCTCGGCCAGTCCGCGGTCTTGCGCTCGGCGGAGGATGGAGCAGTTCAGGCAGCCATCGATCATCTCCGGCAGCACAGTGAGAATGTCTATTCGCATGAAGGCTATGATTCGTTGTTAATGACTAATTGTTATGAGAAGCGGAACCTTTTCCAGCGCATCTTTTCGCCCGAAACGGCTGAAAAGAGGTTTTCGGCCATTTCGGGTCACCAGAAATGACCAAAAAGTAGTTTTCGACCATTTCGGGTCACCGGAAACGACCCCAAAGAGGTTTTCGGCCATTTCGGGTCACCAGAAACGACTGTATAGAAACGAGGCTGCCGACGGAAGGTGAGTTTTGGGGGATCCTCACTCCCGTCGGCAGCACGAATAAATCAATCGAATGTCACCCCTCAGAGGCTACTTCCCCTTCAAGATTTCACACGTATCCGAGGCGATCATATACTCCTCGTCCGTAGGCACGACGAGCACCTTCACGCGGCTGCTGGGTTTGCTGAGCACCATCTCACGACCGCGTACGCCACGGTTCTTCTCTGCGTCAAACTCGAGGCCGAGGAACTCCATGTCGCGGCAGACCACCTCGCGCGTCGAGTCTTGATTCTCGCCCACGCCACCGGTGAAGACCAGAATGTCGAGCCCGCCCAAGGCCGCAGCGTAAGCGCCGATGTACTTCTTGATCCGGTAGTCGTAGATGGCCAGAGCCAGCGCTGCGCGCTTGTTACCGGATTCGATGGCGCCTTCGATGTCACGCATGTCTGACGAGATTTCCGAGAAGCCCGCCATGCCGCTTTTTTTGTTCAGCAGCTCGGCCAGTCCGTCGGCGTCGAGGTTCTCCTTGTGCATGATGAAAGGCAGTGCACCCGGATCGACGTCACCGCTGCGGGTGCCCATCATCAGTCCCTCGGTCGGGGTCATACCCATCGAGGTGTCGATCGACTTGCCGCCCTTGATGGCCGTGATGGAGGCGCCGTTACCGATGTGTGCGGTGATGATGCGCTGCGATTCGTAAGGCACGCCGAGGATCTCGCATGCGCGGCGCGACACGTAGCGATGGCTTGTGCCGTGGAAGCCGTAGCGGCGCACACCGTAGTCCTTATATATGCGGTAGGGCAGGGCGTAGAGGTAGGCGTAGTCGGGCATGGTCTGGTGGAACGCCGTGTCGAAGACGGCCACCTGGGGTGTGCCCGGCATGATCTTCTCGATCGCCTCGATACCCTTCAGGTTGGCTGGGTTATGGAGCGGTGCCAACGGGGTGCACTCCTTGACCTTCTCCAACAGCTCTTTGGTGATGAGCACGCTGGAGGCGAATTTCTCCGCACCGTGCACTACGCGATGGCCGACGGCGTCGATGTCCTTGAAGTTCTTCAGGCAGCCATACTTGGCGTCGGTCAGGGTGTCGAGGATGAAGGCGATGCCCACCGTATGGTCGGGGATGGCCTTTTCGAGGATCACCTTCTCGCCGTTCTTGTCGGTAAACTTGAGGAACGAATCCGGGAGGCCTACTTTCTCGATGCCGCCCTGTGCCATCACCTCGCCCGAGGTCATGTCGAAGAGTTTGTACTTGATGGAGCTGCTGCCGCAGTTCAATACCAATGTTTTCATAATCCTGAGGTCTCCTTGTCTATTTCTGGTTCTTTAATGCGATGGCTTGGTTGCAGGCGATGGCCACCATGCGATAGATGTCGTCCACGGAGCAGCCGCGCGAGAGGTCGTTGACCGGCGCTGCCATGCCCTGCAAGATCGGGCCGACGGCCTCGGCGCCACCCAGACGCTGCACGAGCTTATAGCCGATGTTGCCAGCCTCGAGCGACGGGAAGACGAGCACGTCAGCATGTCCGGCCACCGTGCTGCCCGGCGCCTTGAGCGCCGCCACACGCTCCACGAGCGCGGCGTCGAGCTGCATTTCTCCGTCCACTTGCAGCGTCGGATCCAGCTCACGTGCCAGGCGTGTAGCCTCGGCCACCTTGTCCACGCGCTCGTGTGAGGCGCTTCCCTTGGTCGAGAAGCTCAGCATAGCCACGCGCGGCTCGGTGCCTAACATGGCACGCGCTGTAGCGGCCGACGAGACGGCGATCTGTGCCAGCTCCGCAGCGGTCGGGTCGGGCAATACGGCACAGTCGGCGAAGATCAGTATGCCCTCGCGGCCGTACGATGGATCCTTGACGAACATCAGGAAGGCGCCCGATACGCACGAGATGCCCTTCGTCGTCTTGATAATCTGCAACGCCGGACGGAGCACATTGCCCGTCGTGTTGCGTGCCCCAGCGATCTCACCGTCGGCATCGCCCGCCTTGATCATCAGGCAGGCCAGGTAGAGCGGATCCTCCACCAGTTCGGCGGCCTTCTCTGGGGTCATGCCCTTGGCCCGACGCAGGTCGAGCAACAGGTCGGCGTAGGCCTGCTTCTTCTCGTGGTTCTTGGGGTCGAGCAGACGTGCCCCGTTGATGTGCTTCAGTCCGAGTCGGTCGGCCTCTTTACGGATGTCGTTAGGCTCACCGATCAGGATAATGTCGGCCACTCCGTCGGCTACGAGCCTATCGGCGGCCACCAATGTGCGCTCTTCCGTGCCTTCGGGCAGGACGATGCGCTGCTTGTTCGCTTTTGCGCGATCTACGATACTTTGAATCAAATTCATGGTTCCGTGAATTATATGAATGATGAATATGTGGATATATCTGGAATCTTGCCACGTGATGCTGTTTCCTTCGCAACAAAAGTACAAAGATCTGTCAATGGCAAAGGCTCCGAAAGGATCCTTGTCAGTACGGGGCACCCCTCTCCTTCGGGCTTCCCTCCTGGCTATTCATCGGAGAGGGGGGTGTTGCAAAGGTTACTTTTTACAGCATCCGCTTTACAGACCTTTGCGGCCGAACTACTTGTAATCAATAGAAATTATGACAGCGAAAAGATTGTGGATGTGGCTTGGGGCTACAGTGGCAGCCTCATTCCTGGTGCTGATCATATTCGGTGTGGAAATCTACCGAACAGCACCTCCGTTCCCCACTAAGATCGTGGTGAGCGACGGCGAAGTCCTCTACGAAGGACAAGACATTAAGGACGGCCAGAACGTTTGGCAGTCCATGGGCGGGCAAACCGTCGGCAGCATCTGGGGGCATGGTGCTTACATCGCCCCCGACTGGAACGCCGACTACCTGCATCGAGAGACCGAAATGCTTCTGGACCTTTTTGCCCAGAAGGACGGCAAGACCTACAAAGACCTCCCCGAGGACGAGCAGGCTAAATACCTCGTACAGCTACGCAAAGAGCTCCGTACGAACACCTACGATGCTGCTTCGGGCGTGATCACCTTCTCACCCGAACGCGCTCAGGTGGCTCGGGCCTTGGCGGATTATTACACGAAGCTCTTTATGGAGGACCCCTCGATGGATCATGTCCGTAAGAGCTACGCCATCCCGAAGGGCGCCATCAAGGACCCTGCGCGCATGGCACAGATGAACGCCTTCTTTACCTGGACCACGTGGGTGTGCAGCACCAACCGTCCGGGGAGTGATGTGACCTACACCAACAACTGGCCCTATGAGCCGGTGATAGGCAATAAGCCGTCGACCTCGCTACAGATGTGGTCCGGGTTTAGCGTGCTGATGCTGCTCTTTGGCGTCGGACTTTTGGTCTACTATCACGCCAGCAATAAGGAAAAGGAAGAGAACGATCGCCTGCCCGCCTCCGACCCCATGCGAGGCCTGAAGCCGACGCCGTCGATGCGGGCTACACTGAAATACATCTGGATCGTGTCGCTCCTTATCCTCGTGCAAATGGTAGCCGGAGTCATCACGGCGCATTATGGCGTAGAGGGAGGCGGATTCTTCGGCCTGCCGCTCGACCTGATTCTGCCTCAGGCCATCTCGCGCAGTTGGCACGTGCAGCTGGCCATCTTCTGGATTGCCACCTCATGGCTCGCTACGGGACTCTATATCGCCCCCGCTGTGTCGGGCCAAGAACCCAAATACCAACGCTTGGGAGTGAATGTGCTCTTCATCGCCTTGCTCATCGTCGTCCTTGGTTCGCTGGCCGGACAGTGGTTTGGCGTCATGCAAAAGCTGGGGCTGGTCGAGAACTTCTACTTCGGTCATCAGGGTTATGAATACCTGGAGCTGGGCCGCTTCTGGCAGGCACTCCTGCTCGTGGGCCTCTTCCTCTGGCTCTTCCTCATGGTTCGCGCCCTGCTGCCTGCGCTCCGTCGGCGCGATGAGAGTCGCCACCTGCTTGTGCTCTTCGTCCTGGCCTCGATCGCCATCGCAGGCTTCTATGGCGCAGGACTGATGTACGGCCGTCAGACACACATGGCCATCGCTGAATACTGGCGCTGGTGGGTTGTGCACCTCTGGGTGGAAGGCTTCTTTGAAGTCTTTGCCACCGTCGTGGCCGCCTTCCTCTTCTCCCGGATGGGACTGTTACGCCTGAAGGTCGCCAGCGTCTCGGTGCTTTTCTCGACCATCATCTTCTTGGCCGGTGGCATCCTTGGCACCTTCCATCACCTCTATTTCAGCGCCACGCCCACAGCCGTTCTGGCCTTAGGCGCCACCTTCAGTGCGCTGGAGATCGTCCCCCTGGTGCTCATCGGCTATGAGGCCTATCACAACTATAGCCTCTCTCGCTCCACACCCTGGATCAAGGCCTACAAGTGGCCCATCTATTACTTCATCGCCATGTGCTTTTGGAACTTCTTGGGCGCTGGCATCTTTGGTTTCGCCATCAATCCGCCCATTGCGTTGTATTACATCCAAGGCCTGAACACGACGGCTGTACACGGACACGCTGCGCTCTTTGGCGTATATGGCATTCTCGGCATCGGCTTGATCCTCTTCGTCCTCCGCGGGCTTTATCCTGACCGGGAGTGGAACGACAAGCTGCTCGGATGGTCCTTCTGGCTCATCAACATCGGCCTCTTGGTGATGCTCGTCGGGAGCTTGCTGCCCATCGGCATTTTGCAGGCCGTGGAATCTATCCAGAACGGCTACTGGTCAGCGCGCTCCATGGAGTTCATGCAGACAGACACGATGCAGGCCATTCGTTGGCTGCGTGTGCCGGGCGACTCCCTGCTGGCCATAGGCGAGCTGTTGCTGGTCTACTTTATTATCGGTTTACACACGGGCTGGTCGCTTAAAGGAAAGCGATAAGCAAAAACGATCTGCCCATCCGCCCTCCGGAGGGGTTACGGGTCAGATCGCGATCAACAAACATTCAACTATCTAGAAAGGTCTTGGCGGAAGTCCATCCCGTCAGGGCCTTTCGCCTTTTCTCGTGGTGCCCTTGCAGAACTTCTGCAAGGACGCTTTTCCCCATTTTGGTGTTTGCAGAACTTCTGCAAAAGCGCTTTTCTCCATTTTGGCCTTTGCAGAACTTCTGCAAGAGCGCTTTTCCCCATTTTGGCGTTTGCAGAACTCCTGCAAGCGCCCTTTTCTCCATTTTGGTGTTTGCAGAACTCCTGCAAGGATGCTTTTCTCCATTTTGGTGTTTGCAGAACTTCTGCAAGGACGCTTTTCCCCATTTTGACGTTTGCAGAACTTCTGCAAGGGCGCTTTTCTCCATTTTGGTGTTTGCAGAACTTCTGCAAGAGCGCTTTTCTCCATTTTGGCGTTTGCAGCATTCCTGCAAAGACCAAAAAGTTTTTCGCGGCGTTTGCAGCATTCCTGCAGAGGCCAAAAAGTTTTTCGTGGCATTTGCAGCGTTCCTGCAGAGTCCAAAAAGTTTTTCGCGGCGTTTGCAGCGTTCCTGCAGAGACCAAAAAGTTTTTCGTGGCGTTTGCAGCATTCCTGCAGAGGCCAAAAAGTTTTTCGTGGCATTTGCAGCATTCCTGCAGAGGCTAAAAAGTTTTTCGAGGCATTTGCAGCATTCCTGCAGAGGCCAAAAAGTTTTTCGTGGCGTTTGCAGCATTCCTGCAGAGGCCAAAAAGTTTTCCGAGAGACTTGCGGGACTCCCGCAAACGCCAAAAAGTTTTTCGAGACACTTGCGGGACTCCCGCAAACACCAAAAAGTTCTTCGAGACACTTGCGGGGCTTCCGCAAACGCCAAAAAGTTTCTCGAGAGACTTGCGGGGCTTCCGCAAACGCCAAAGCATTTCCCGTGGGACTTGCGGGACTCCCGCAAACGCCAAAGCATTTCCCGTGGGACTTGCGGGACTCCCGCAAAGACCTCTTGCTTGACAGTGGATAAAAAGAAAGCCTGCCGAAGGAAGACTTCGACAGGCTTAAACTGTAGATAACCTCTTCATCGCCCTATAGGTGGCGATGGGGGGAAGAGGTCTAAATCAAAATGAGAAATTAAAAAACGAGGAGGGTGAAAGATGGGACTCGAACCCACGACCCTCGGAACCACAATCCGATGCTCTAACCAACTGAGCCACTCTCACCATAAAGACGCATTCCCTTTCGGAATGCGCCGCAAAGATATACCAGTTTTCACACTGGCAAAGCCTGCCCGGGGAATTATTCCTCTTTGCCGAACACGGCTTTCGTGCCAGCCAAAAGCGTGTTGCGCATCAGCGAGATGATAGTCATCGGCCCTACGCCGCCAGGCACGGGCGTGATGTAGCTGCACTTCGGAGCCACCTCATGGAAGGCTACGTCGCCCATCAGTCGGTAACCGCTCTTGGTCACACTGCTCGGTACGCGGGTCGTACCGACGTCGATCACTACGGCGCCTTCTTTCACCATGTCGCCTTTGAGGAACTCCGGCACACCCAGCGCTGCGATGATGATGTCCGCACTGAGGCACATCTCGCGCAGGTTTTCCGACCGACTGTGGCAGACCGTCACGGTGCAGTCACCCGGATTCTCCTTCTGCATCATCAGCATCGCCATCGGTTTGCCGACAATGTTGCTGCGGCCCAGGATGACGCAATGCTTGCCCTTCGTCGGGATCTCGTAGTGGCGTAGCAACTCGATAATGCCCGCGGGTGTGGCCGGTTTGAAGCATGGCAGGCCGATGGACATGCGCCCGACGTTGATCGGGTGGAAGCCGTCCACGTCCTTGCGGTAGTCGATGGCCTCGATCACGCGCTGCGAAGAGATGTGCTTCGGCAGCGGCATTTGTACGATCAGCCCGTCCACATCGTCGTCAGCGTTCAGTTCGTTCACCTTGTCGAGCAGGGCCTGCTCCGTCACGTCGTCCTCGAAGCGAATGAGCGACGAGCGCAGCCCGATCTCTTCGCAATTCCTCACCTTATTGGCCACATAGGCTTCGCTACCTCCGTCGTGACCCACCAGTATGGCCACGAGGTGCGGCGCCTTCCGTCCGTCCTGCTTGATCTTTTCTACTTCAGCAGCCAATTCCTTTTTGATCTGCTCTGCCACGGCTTTGCCGTCGATCAGTTGATAGCTGTGCTCTTCCATCCTTCTATACCTATTATATATGTGTCTGTTTATTTCCTGCGGAACGGTGCAGCCATGCGGCTGCTCGGCTTTGCGGTGGTGATCATGCGCATCATCTTGCGCGTCTCGTCGAATTGCTTGATGAGCTTGTTTACGTCTTGCACCGACGTGCCACTGCCCGAGGCGATCCGTTGGCGCCGCGAACCGTTCAGGATCGAGGGGTTTGTGCGCTCCTCGGGCGTCATAGAGTAGATGATCGCTTCGATGCCCTTGAACGCGTTCTCGTCGATGTCGATATTCTTCAGCGCCTTGCCTACGCCGGGGATCATCGCGGCCAAGTCTTTGAGGTTACCCATGCGCTTGATCTGCTGGATCTGCCCGAGGAAGTCGTTGAAGTCGAACTGGTTCTTGGCCAGCTTCTTCTGCAAGCGCCGCGCCTCGGCTTCGTCATACTGTTCCTGTGCGCGCTCCACGAGTGAGACCACGTCGCCCATGCCGAGGATACGGTCGGCCATACGTTCGGGATGGAACACATCGAGCGCCTCCATCTTTTCGCCCGTGCCGATGAACTTGATGGGCTTGTCGACCACCGTGCGGATCGAGAGCGCCGCACCACCACGCGTATCGCCATCGAGCTTCGTGAGCACCACGCCTGAAAAGTCGAGCCGATCGTTGAACTCCTTGGCCGTATTCACCGCGTCCTGGCCCGTCATGGAGTCGACCACGAAGAGCGTTTCGTCCGGGTTGATAGCCTGCTTAATGGCGGCGATCTCTTGCATCATCTGCTCGTCGACGGCCAGACGGCCGGCCGTATCGATGATCACCAAGTCACGCCCCGTGCGCCGTGCCTCTGCAATGGCATGCTCGGCGATCTCCACCGGGTTCTTGTTCTCCCGCTCGGAATACACGGGCACGCCAAGCTGCTCGCCTAAGACATGCAGCTGATCGATGGCCGCCGGACGGTACACGTCGCACGCAGCCAGCAGCGGCTTCTTGCCCTTCTTGCTGCGCAGCATGCCGGCCAGCTTACCCGAGAAGGTCGTCTTACCCGAGCCCTGCAAGCCCGCCATAAGGATGACGGCCGGTTGCCCCTTCAGCTCCAGCTCTGAGGCCGAGGCGCCCATGAGCGTAGCCAGTTCGTCGTGCACGATCTTCACCATCACCTGGTTCGGCTTGAGCGCCGTGAGCACATTCTGGCCCATGGCCTTGGTCTTCACCGTGTCGGTGAACTGTTTGGCCACCTTATAGTTTACGTCGGCGTCAAGCAGCGCGCGTCGCACATCCTTGAGTGTCTCCGCCACGTTCAGTTCCGTGATCTTCCCTTCGCCCTTCAGCAGCTTGAATGAGCGTTCTAATCTGTCGCTTAAGTTTTCAAACATAATTCCGTGTTGTCTTTATGCGCGCAAAAGTAGGACGCCCGAAAACCTCGCGCAAACGGCCTCCCCAACTTCCCCCATCCCCCGAAAACACGTTCGTCGGCCATTGCGCCCCCTCCGAAAGTCCTAAAAAACGAGTCGCCAGCCTTACCATGCCCCAAGGCTCTTCTGTTTTGATCATAAACGGCAAGTAAAAATGGATTTGCATGCTGTTTTCTCTATAGATAGGCATACTAAATACATAGATTATGTCGTCCATCATATATACAGTATGTCAAAAAACCTATAATCTATATTTGGATCATATACATGGACTATAAATCTATATAGATGCTGTATATGATCTAATCTGTATATAGAAAAGATGAATGATCCTGTTCTTTTTATGGATGATATATATATATGCTTTATAATATGATTAGGATGCAAACAGTGACGTCAATCTGTTTGTAGATGCTGTCTATGATCAGAACAGCATATAAAAGTTTTTGGATACTATGTTTAGGATCAAAACAGGAGAGGTATAGGCCATGAGAAAGCCTCCAGAAGGTCTTTCGAGAGATGGAGGAGGGAAGACAAGGCCGTCGAGTGGGCTTAAAGGGGATGAGAGGCAGAAGTAAAGCCCGTCGGACGGGAAAATGGGGTCGAAAGCAGGCGGAAGAAGCGAAACGACGGAGGCGCACCGGAAAGGATGTTAAGGCGAAAGGCCGATGGATCATGGACGGGGCTCCAAAAAAGGCAAAATGGAGGGCGTTTCGGACAAATAAGATTAATCGGGCAGTGTGCGTGACGAAAATGAGGAGCAAAATGGCATTCCTTTGCCCCACGATTTCAAGTCTTATTAATCAACACATCAAAGAAATGAAGAGAGTGATTTTGAGCGCAGCCATCGCAGCTGCCATGACGTTCGGCGTAGCCCTTTCGGCCAGCGCACAGGACGTGAAGAAAGAAGGTCAGCAGACGGAGCAGAAGAGCTGCTGCAGCAAGGATAAGGACAAGAAGCATTGCGACAAGGCCGGCAAGAAGGACTGCAAGGCAGCCGACAAAAAGAGCTGCTGCAAGGACAAGAAAGACGGCAAGCAGTGCAACAAGGCTAAGAAGGAAGAGGCTAAGAAGGAAGTGCAGTAATCACTGCCCCCCTCCACCCGGAAGGCTTTCATAGGTAAACTTGGAAGATCCCGGCGCGAAAGCGTCGGGATCTTTTTTCGTCTGTATCTTTGGCCCACACAATCAAATAAGTATCACACATAAAAACAGATAGATCTATGGATAAGCCGTATGTGATTGGGATAGATATCGGCGGAACGAACTCCGTCTTTGGGGTCGTCGATACGCGAGGCAATGTGCTGTATAACGGTTCGATTAAGACCGGGAAATACGAAGACGTGAACGACTATGTCCGTGCGCTGGGCGAAGGGCTACAGGCCGTGATTCGATCGGCTGGCGGACGGGACAAGATCAAGGGTATCGGCGTGGGCGCGCCGAATGGGAACTACTTCAATGGCTGCATCGAGTTTGCGGCCAACCTGCCGTGGAAGGGCAAGGTGCCGCTGGCACAGCTCATCAGCGACCGTACGGGGGGCATCCCCGTGACGCTCACGAACGACGCCAATGCAGCGGCCATCGGCGAGATGACCTACGGCGCAGCGCGTGGTCTGAAAGACTTTATCGTCATTACGCTCGGCACGGGCGTGGGGAGTGGCATCGTCTGCGGCGGCAATCTGGTGTATGGCCACGATGGCTTCGCGGGTGAGCTGGGCCATACCACGGTGCGACGTGAGAACGGTCGGCTCTGCGGCTGCGGTCGCCACGGCTGCCTCGAGACCTACGCCTCGGCCACGGATGTGGCCCGTACAGCGCGCGAGCTGTTGACGATGCGCACGGACGCCAGTCTGCTGCGGGCGCTGGAGCCGGACAAGATCACGTCGAAGGACGTCTTCGACGCGGCCGTTCAGGGCGACAAGCTGTCGATCGAGATCTTCGACATCACGGGTGAGATCCTGGGTGAAGCATTTGCCAACTTTGTAGCCTTCTCCAGTCCGGAGGCTATCATCCTGTTCGGCGGGTTGTCCAAAGCGGGCGACCTGATCATGGAGCCGGTGAAGCGATCGATGGAGGCACATATGCTGAAGGTATTCCAAGGCAAGACGCGCCTCTTGTTCTCGCAGCTCAAGGAGAGCGACGCAGCCGTGTTGGGCGCCAGTGCGCTGGGCTGGGAAGCGAAGGACGAGCCGATGGATGCCTTAGTCTGATTCTGGGCTACGGCATACCTATATATGATAGGCCCATCAGCAAGTAGGGGGCGGCCGTCAGCCAAAGGCGTTCGCTCCCTTTCTTTGGGCCTTGACAGAGACCCCTTACTGCCTTTTATCCGATTCGAAACGACATAGACATCAATCACAATGAGAAAGTCTGCTTTACTTCTTATGACTACATCACTACTTACGGTCGGCGCACACGTGGCGACGGCTGCAAACGACGAGCATCCGAAGATCGATTACACGGTGGATCGCTTCGCCGACATTGAAATCTTGCGCTACGAGGTGCCCGGCTTCGAAGAGCTATCGCTGCAGCAGAAGCAGTTGCTCTATCACCTCTCTGAAGCCGCCCTGATGGGGCGTGATATAATCTTCGATCAGAACTGCCGCTATAATCTGGCCATTCGGCGAGCGCTGGAGGCTATCTACCGGGAATATCGGGGCGATCGGGGCGATGCACAATTCAAAGCCCTGGAGACATACCTCAAGCGCGTATGGCTCGCTAACGGCATTCATCATCATTACGGCGAGGACAAGTTCGAGCCCGCCGGATTCACCGCAGATTACTTCGCGAAGTGCATTCGCAGCCTCGATCCGAAGCATGTACCCGTGCGCAAGGGCCAGACGGTGGACGCTTGGCTCAAGGAGATTACGCCCGTCATCTTCGATCCGAAGGTGATGCCAAAGCGCACGGTGCAAAGTGGCAGCGGCGACCTCTTGCTGGCGTCGGCCAATAACTATTATGAGGGCGGCGTGACGCAGCAGGAGGCCGAGGCATTCTATGCCGCGATGCGTACACCGAACGACTCCACCGCACCTTCCTACGGCCTGAACAGCCGGCTGAGTAAGTCGGCCGATGGCAAGCTCACAGAGAAGGTGTGGAAGGTCGGCGGGCTGTACACTGAGGCCATCGAACATATTGTGGACGAGCTCCAGAAGGCGGAGCAGTTTGCCGAGAATGCGGCGCAGCGAGCCGTGATCGAGAAGCTCGTCGAGTTTTATCGCACAGGTGATCTGAAGACATTCGACGCTTACGCCATCCTTTGGGTGAAGGATACCGCCTCGGAGGTGGACTTCGTGAACGGATTCACGGAGTCATACGGCGATCCGCTCGGAATGAAGGCCAGCTGGGAGGCGATAGCCAACTTCATCAATCGCAAGGCGACCAAACGCACGCGGATAATCAGCGACAACGCGCAATGGTTCGAAGACAATGCGCCGATGGATCCCCGCTTCCGCAAGAAGAAGGTGAAGGGTATCACGGCCAAAGTGATTACCGTCGCCATGCTGGGCGGAGACTGCTACCCGACTACTCCGATCGGTATCAACTTGCCGAACGCGGACTGGATCCGTAAGGATCATGGCTCGAAGTCGGTCACCATTGAGAATATCACCGAGGCTTACGACAAGGCGTCTCTCGGCAACGGTTTTCGCGAGGAATTCGTTTGGAACGACGCAGAGCACGCGCGAATCGATAAGTATGGCTTCATCACCGACAACTTGCACACCGATCTTCACGAGTGCTTGGGTCACGCCTCGGGGCAACTGCTCGAGGGTACCGATCCCAATGCGCTGGGTGCCTACAGTTCGACGTTGGAAGAGGCGCGGGCAGACATCTTCGCTCTCTACTACCTGGCCGATCCTAAGTTGATCGAGCTCGGACTGTTGAGTGATCCCGAAGCGTACAAGGCGGAGTATTACAAATACATCATGAATGGGCTGATGACACAGCTGGTGCGCATTCAACCGGGTAATGACATTGAGGAAGCGCACATGCGAAACCGTCAGCTGATTGCTCGGTGGGTGTACGAAAAGGGTCGTGCGGACCATGTCGTGGACTTTGCGAAGCGTGACGGAAAGACGTTTGTCGTTGTGAACGATTACGGCAAATTGCGTGGGCTGTTTGCGGAGCTTTTGGCTGAGCTGCAGCGAATCAAGAGCGAAGGTGATTTTGAGGCAGGTCGGAAGTTGGTGGAAGACTACGGCGTGAAGGTGGACCGTGCCCTGCACGAGGAGGTTCTCGCGCGCTATGCCCGACTCAATCTGGCGCCTTACAAGGGTTTCGTAAACCCGGTGATGAAGCCTATCCGTGACGCTCAGGGCAAGGTGACCGACGTTACGCTTGACTACTCCGAGGACTACGCGGATCAGATGATGCGTTACAGTCGGGAATACTCCTACCTCCCGACTTACAATTAACTCCTTCTTTTCCCTATCCCTTACGACGTCCGAATATGGATAACGCCGTCGATACCTATGCCTTCGAACCGGCCAAAGAGTCGTTCGCTCGCTTTCTCACTGAGCGCGGCATGAGGAAGACGACGGAACGCTTCACGATCCTGGAGCACATTTGCCGGATAAGAGGACATTTTGACGTGGAAATGCTACTCCGTCAGCTCGACGAAGCGCATTTTCATGTCAGTCGGGCATCCATCTACAACACGCTTGAGCTGCTGATGGATGCCCGTATCGTGGTCCGACACCAGTTCTCATCCCAACTTGTGCAATATGAGCTACAGGCGGCGGCCGCCACTCACCATCATGCCATCTGTAGCTATTGCGGTGCCGTCCAGGAGGTGAAGGACGATAGACTGACGCGCGAGCTGGCTCACCGGCGGATTCCCAAATTTACCTACGACTGCCATTCGCTTTACATCTACGGTATGTGCTCCAAATGCAAATTCCGAATGCGTATGAGTCAGCGAAAGGCGGCCGAGGCTGCGAAGGGGAAGCGGTGACTCCGGATGATTCCCCAAAGGGATCGATGAGTGGAATCAATGGCTCCGGGCGAATCTCCGCATGAACTGCGAAGGGGAAGCGGTGACTCCGGATGATCCCCCAAAGGGATCGATGAGTGGAATCAATGGCTCCGGATGAATCTCGGCATGAACTGCGGCGGGGAAGCGAAGACTCCGGATGATCCTCGAAAAGAATCAATGAGCGGAATCAATGGCCCCGGATGATCCCCGAAATGAATGACGAAGGTGAATCAATGACCTCTGGCGATCCCCGAAATGAACGACGAAGGGGTTGCAATGACTTAGGATAATCCCAAAAATGAATGAATCAGATGAAAGTAGACGTTTTATTAGGCCTCCAATGGGGCGACGAAGGCAAAGGCAAAGTGGTCGACGTATTGACGCCGAAGTACGATGCGGTAGCGCGGTTCCAAGGGGGACCCAACGCAGGACATACGCTTGAGTTTGGCGGAGAGCGATACATACTCCGCTCCATTCCCTCTGGCATATTCCAGGGTGGGAAGACAAACATAATTGGCAACGGGGTGGTAATCGATCCGCTTCTCTTTAAGGAGGAAGCCGAAGCGTTGGCCAATCACGGGCACAACTTGAAGCAGCAACTGATGATCTCGAAGAAAGCCCATTTGATCATGCCAACCCATCGGATACTCGATTTGGCTAACGAGGCCGCTAAGGGATCGGGAAAAATAGGTACGACGGGCAAAGGCATTGGCCCAACGTATACCGATAAGATTAGCCGGAACGGACTCCGGGTAGGCGACCTATTGGAAAACTTCGACGAGAAGTATTCCGCCGCCAAACGCCGACACGAAAACATGCTTCGGGCGATGAACTTCGAGTACAACTTGATTGACCTCGAGCGTCCGTGGCTCGAAGCCCTGGACTATTTGAAGGGCTTCCGACTTGTGGACAGCGAGCACGAGGTGAACGCGATGCTCCGCGAGGGTCGCTCGGTGCTTGCCGAGGGTGCGCAGGGTACGATGTTGGACATCGATTTCGGTTCCTATCCCTTCGTCACTTCCTCAAATACAATCTGCGCCGGATGCTGCACAGGCCTGGGAGTCTCGCCGCGAAATATTGGCGAAGTGTACGGCATCTTCAAAGCCTATTGCACACGCGTGGGCAGTGGGCCCTTCCCTACGGAGTTGCACGATGAAACGGGGGAGGCTATGTGCGAGCGCGGACACGAGTTCGGATCGGTTACGGGGCGCCGTCGCCGATGCGGGTGGATTGACCTCGTGGCTTTGCGTTACGCTGTGATGATCGACGGCGTAACCCAACTGATCATGATGAAGAGTGACGTCCTGGATACCTTTAACGTCATCAAGGCTTGTGTGGCCTATCGCGTGGACGGGGTGGAGACGGATCGCTTCCCCTTTGACCTTTCAAAGGCCGAACCCATATACGCGGAGCTGCCCGGATGGCGTACCGATATGTCAAGGATGAAGAGCGAAGACGAATTTCCCGAGGAGTTCAACGCCTATTTGACTTTCCTCGAGGATGAGCTGGGCGTACCCATTAAGATCGTCTCAGTCGGCCCCGATCGCGAGCAGACTATCATCCGCTACAACGAGTAGGCCGTCTGGCATTCTTTTTGCCTTCAACCGCACGGGCTGAAGGACAAAAAGCATAGTCCTCCGGAAGCTCGGAGACGTCACGAAGCGCCTCCATCCTCCGTGAGGACTATTATTTTGCCTCGACGATTCCCCAAACAAAGTATTATCACCTATCCCCTACAACCAATGATTACCTCTTCAACGGCCCTTTACTGGGGCATTTTTATCGGCATAGCCGCGCTGAGCTGGCTGGTGTCAAGTCGCTTAAAAAGCAAGTTCGAAAAGTATTCTCAGGTGCCCTTGCCCGGAGGCCTGACGGGACGCGAAGTGGCCGAGCGTATGCTTCGCCAGAATGGCATCGAAGACGTGCGGGTCACGTCCGTGGCTGGGCATCTGACGGATCACTACGATCCCGCAAAGAAGACGGTCAACCTCAGCGACTCCGTCTATGCCAGCAACAGCATCGCCGCCGCTGCGGTGGCTGCCCATGAATGCGGACACGCCGTCCAACACGCTTGCGCCTACGCTCCGCTTAAGCTCCGCTCAAGGCTGGTTCCCATAGTCAGCTTCTCATCGAATATCGTCCAGTGGGTCTTACTGGCTGGCATGTTGCTCATCAAAACCTTTCCGCAACTCATGTTGATAGGCATTGTGATGTTCGCATTGACCACACTATTTAGTTTTATCACCCTCCCGGTCGAGATAGATGCCAGTCGGCGCGCCTTAGCCTGGTTGAAGACCTCCGGACTAACCTCTCGGGAAACCGATAGCATGGCCCGCGACGCTCTGCAGTCGGCCGCATATACTTATGTCGTGGCAGCCCTTGGCTCATTGGCTACCCTCCTTTATTACATTCTCATATTCACCTCAGGCAGCAGAAGAGATTAGCATGGCACAGAAACCTTCCATCCCGAAAGGGACTCGCGATTTTACGCCCGTGGAGATGTCCCGGCGCAACTACATATTCGAAACCATACGTCAGGTTTACCACCTCTACGGCTACCGGCAGATCGAAACGCCCGCCATGGAGCAACTATCCACCCTCATGGGTAAGTATGGCGAAGAGGGCGACAAACTGCTGTTCAAAATTCTAAACTCGGGCGACTTTCTCTCGGCTATCACCGACGACGACTGGAAGGAAAAAAGCCTTCCGAAGGTCTCGGCCAGGATCTCCGAGAAAGGCCTTCGATACGATCTTACGGTACCCTTTGCTCGATTCGTAGTCCAACACCGATCCGAATTGACCTTCCCCTTCAAGCGTTACCAGATACAACCCGTTTGGCGTGCCGATCGCCCGCAGCGGGGCCGATACCGCGAGTTCTTCCAATGCGATGCGGACGTAGTCGGTAGTGACTCGCTGCTTTGCGAGGTGGAACTCATCCAGATCATGGACGAGGTCTTCCGACGTCTGGGCATCAATGTGGTGATCAAGATGAATAACCGCAAGATTCTTGCCGGCATAGCCGAAGTGATCGGGGAGGCCGAACGGATCGTCGATATCACTGTGGCGATCGACAAGTTAGACAAGATCGGACGCGAGGGAGTAATCGCCGAGCTTCGGACAAAGGGCATCAGCGATTCGGCCATCGATCGCCTGCAGCCGGTGATAGACCTTCGAGGTTCCAATCGGGAAAAGATGGCGGCCCTGCGTAGCGTATTGGAAGGCTCGGAGATAGGCATCCGCGGCGTGGAGGAGACGGAATACATTCTGGATCACATAGAGCCGCTGCCGCTGAAGGCCCACTTAGAGACCGAGCTCACACTGGCGCGCGGCCTCAATTACTACACCGGAGCCATTTTCGAAGTCAAGGCCCTCGATGCGGAGATCGGAAGCATCACGGGCGGCGGTCGGTACGACAACTTGACAGGCGTCTTCGGTATGGCCGGCCTTTCCGGCGTCGGGATCTCATTCGGCGCAGATCGCATTTACGATGTCCTGAACCAGCTCGATCTCTATCCCGAAGACACGTTGCGAACCACCCAGCTGCTCTTTGTGCACTTCGGCGAGCGTGAGGCCAACTACCTCCTGCCGCTGATAGCCCGCGTGCGCGCTGCCGGCATTCGTGCGGAGCTTTACCCCGACGCGGCGAAGATGAAAAAGCAACTCGGCTATGCCGACGCAAACGCAATTCCCTTCGTGGCCCTTGTCGGCGAAGACGAGATGTCCACCGGACGCATTCAGCTCAAGGACATGCGCAGCGGCGAGCAACGCGCCGTCACCCTCGACGAGCTTATCGCCGCCCTTAGCGAAAGCCATAACTAACCTCTATACCCCATCCCCCCAGCCGGATACCAGCCGAGCGTCGTCTCGAGCCGGTATCCGGCTTTTTTTGTGCCCGCCCCCACCAATCCCTGCGGACAATCACCAACATCCCATGAAACCACGCAGCAATCCATACACCCATCCAGACATACTCCGCGAAGGCCCAAAAAATTCTCTGTATCCATTCGGCCACTCCCTATGAAGGCCCAAACAACCCTCTACGCCCATTCAGACGAACTCTATGAAGGCCAAAACAATCCTCTGCGCCCATTCAGACGACTGGAGGGCAATCATCGCCTTGATCTTCTTTTGCTTCCTTTTCTTCTATCAAGAGAAGAAAAGGAAGTCGGGGCACGGGGGCGAAGCCCCCGCGAAAGCTCCAACGAACCTCCTACGCCAATCAAACGCATCCCATGAAGGCCAAAACAACTCCCTACGCCTATCCGGCCAACTTGAAGGCGATCATCGCCTTGATCTTCTTTTGCTTCCTTTTCTTCTATCAAGAGAAGAAAAGGAAGTCGGGGCGCGGGGGCTAAGCCCCTGTGAAAGCCCCAACGAACCACCTACGCCTACCAGGCGCACCCCATGAAGGTCGAAACAACTCCCTACGCCTATTCAGACGAACCCTATGAAGGTCCAAACAACTTTCCGCGCCCATTCGGCAAACTTGATGGCGATCATCGCCTTGATCTTCTTTTGCTTCCTTTTCTTCCATCAAGGGAAGAAAAGGAAGTCAGGACGCGGGGGCGAAGCCCCCGCGAAAGCCCTAATGAACCTCCTACACCTACCAGACGCACCCCGCGAAAGTCCCAACAACCCTCTGCGCCTATTCAGACGAACCCTATGAAGGTCCAAACAATTTTCCGCGCCCATCCGGACGACTTGATGGCGATCATCGCCTTGATCCTCTTGCCATTCATCTTCACTCATCGATAAGAGAAACAAAATGCGGTGTGTATATCCGGACTCTCCGCCTAAGGTTCAGCAAGTTATTATCGCCTATTCAGCGGACAAAATGAAGCTCAAAATGAATCTCGATTTTGCTTCACAGACACTCCGGGAAGCAAAATCGTAATTCATTTTGGCGACTTCGGACACTCAGTGAAGCAAAATCGGAATTCATTTTGGGCTTTCGGACACTCCGGGAAGCGAAATCGAGATTCATTTTGGCCTTCCGGAGTACCCAAAATGCGAAATCGCAATTCATTTTTGGCTTCCCGGATACTCCGAAAGCGAAATCGTAATTCATTTTTCGCTTCACTGAGTGTCCGGAGACGCAAATCGTAATTCATTTTTCGCTTCCCGGACACTCTGAAAGCAAAATCGGAATTCATTTTTTGCTTCCGGAGTACTCGGAAGTCAAAATCGAGATTCGTTTTTCGCTTTGCATAGTGCCTGGGGATCGAAATTGAGATTCGTTTTTGGTTTCGCGGAGTGTCCGGAGATTGAGACAGAAAGTTGTTTTTGGCTTCGTGGAATGTCCGAGGTAACGAAACGGAATCTGTTTTTTGATTCACGAAGTGTCCGGAGATTGAGATAGAGAGTTGTTTTTGGCTTCGTGGAATGTCCGAGGTAATGAAACGAAATCAGTTTTTTGATTCGTGGAGTGTCCGGAGATTGAGATAGAGAGTTGTTTTCGGTTTCGTGGAATGGGCGGGATAGCCCATTGGAATCTCTTTTTGCTTTCCTGCAGCCGCCATGATAGCCCAACCATTCTCCGACGGGCAATCGCCCGCATCTATCGATTACGCACACAGACACAAAAAAGCCGAGCACGCGGGGAGGTGATCCTCCGCATGCTCGGCCACGACCTACTCGGCCCTACCGGCGATAGGTCTTCGTTAACGGTATTCCTGCCAGCTCTTGATCGGTATATCCTTCTCGCCTAAGTTGCAGACAGCTCGGATGAATGCGCCTGCCAGTCGGGCATTTGTGATCAGCGGTATATTGTGGTCGATAGCTGCCCTCCGAATCTTATATCCGTTTGTCAACTCACGCCGGCTTTGATTCTTTGGAATGTTGATGACTAAGTCGAAGGCATGGCGACTAAACATATCAAGTATGTTCAGCCCTCCGTCACGCTCATCGGGCCAGCACACAGGTGTCACTTCCACTCCGTTGTCGCGTAGGAAAGCCGCAGTGCCTTGCGTGGCGTATATCGTGTAGCCTCGCTCACAGAGCATCCGACAGGGTTCTAGCAACTCCACCTTGCTCTTAGCTCCTCCCGAAGAAACCATAATGCTACGCGTGGGTATGGTGTTACCCACAGCGACCATCGCGGCGAGAAGCGCCTCGTCAAAGTCATCACCAATACAACCTACTTCGCCCGTAGAACTCATGTCTACACCCAGCACGGGGTCTGCATTTGACAAACGCCCGAATGAGAATTGTGAGGCTTTGACACCTATCCAGTCAATGTCGAACTCCGTCTTGTTGGGTGGCGTAAACGGTGCGTCGAGCATGATGCGCGTGGCGGTATCGATAAAGTTTTGCCGCAGCACTTTGCTGACAAACGGGAAACTGCGTGAGGCTCGCAGATTACATTCGATCACCTTCACGTCATTGTTCTTCGCCAAGTACTGTATGTTGAAAGGCCCGCTGATGTTAAGTTCTCGGGCGATCTTGCGGCTAATCTTCTTGATCCGGCGAACGGTCTCGAAGTATAGTTTCTGCGGTGGGAAGACCAGGGTGGCATCACCTGAATGAATGCCGGCGTATTCGATGTGCTCAGAGATAGCGTACTCGACGATCTCTCCGTGACGCGCTACGGCATCGAACTCGATCTCCTTCACGTCTTGCAGGAACTCTGACACGACGACGGGATACTCCTTTGATACGCGTGCGGCTACGCCGAGGAATTCGATTAGCTGATCCTTGTTGTAGCACACATTCATGGCTGCTCCACTCAACACATAGGAGGGCCGAATGAGAACCGGGAAGCCTACGCGATGGATGAAGTCATCGATTTCGTCCATGCTCGTGAGCTCTGCCCAACGTGGCTGGTCTATTCCGAGAGTATCGAGCATGGCGGAGAATTTATGGCGGTTCTCTGCGCGGTCGATCGATACGGGCGAGGTTCCGAGAATCGGAACTTGCCTCCGGTAGAGCTTCATGGCCAGGTTATTCGGAATCTGTCCGCCGACGGATACAATGACACCGCGCGGTTGCTCCAAATCAACAATGTCAAGGACTCGCTCCAGTGAGAGCTCATCGAAATAGAGTCGGTCGCAGATGTCGTAGTCGGTAGAGACTGTCTCCGGATTGTAGTTGATCATAATGGATTTGTAGCCCAGACTGCGTGCGGTGCGCACGGCATTAACCGAACACCAGTCGAACTCGACGGACGATCCAATGCGGTAGGCTCCCGAACCGAGGACAATCACACTCTTATCGTTCTTATAGAATGGAATGTCGTGCTCATCTCCTGTCGCAGAGTCGCCAGAGGGTGCTCCGTAGGTGAGGTAGAGGTAATTCGTGAGTTCTGCGCGATCGGAGGCGACAGTGTCTATGCGTCGCACGGCCGGCAATATACCATGTCGCTTACGCAAGGCACGCACGCGGAGATTTTCGCGCTCCATGTTACCCTCAGGGTGCTCCGTGTAACGCGCTATTTGGAAGTCAGAGAAACCGAGTCGCTTAGCCTCGCGGAGTACGTCGGCCGGAAGGTCCTCGATCTTCTTATACTGTCCGAGTACGTGGGTATAATCGACGATATTCTTCAGTCGCTCCAGGAACCAGGGGTTGATCTTCGTCAGCTCATAGATGTGCTCGATCGTGTATCCCTTCTCTAAGGCCTGAGCTACGGCAAAAATGCGCAGGTCAGTCGGATTCTCCAGTTCGCTATCCAGGTCTTCGAATTCCAGATTGTTATTACCCACAAATCCATGCATGCCCTGTCCGATCATTCGTAGACCCTTCTGCATGATCTCTTCGAAAGATCGGCCGATAGACATGATCTCTCCTACTGACTTCATGCTGGATCCGATTTGGCGGCTTACGCCAGCAAATTTCGTGAGGTCCCAACGGGGAATCTTGGCGATCAGATAGTCCACTTGTGGGGCTACGGCGGCTGATCCGGTCGTTCCCGGCTCACCGATCTCATCGAGCGCGTAGCCGATGGCCAATTTGGCAGCGACGAAAGCCAGCGGATAGCCGCTTGCCTTGGATGCAAGGGCCGAGGAGCGACTCAATCGGGCGTTGACCTCAATGATGCGATAGTCACCAGTGTCAGAATTGTATGCGTATTGGATATTGCATTCGCCGATGATGCCTAAATGGCGCACGGTACGGACGGATAATTCTTGAAGCTGAGTGAGTTCGTCCTCGCGCAGCGAACATGTCGGGGCGACCACAATACTTTCGCCCGTGTGTACACCAAGCGGATCGACATTTTCCATGCTCACCACGGTAAAACACCGATCTGTCCGGTCACGGATCACTTCAAATTCGATTTCTTTCCAACCTTTCAGCGATTCTTCCACAAGAATTTGCGGGGCGAAGGCAAACGCACTCTCAGCCAGTGCCCGCAGTTCGCTTTCTGTCTTACAAATACCGCTACCAAGTCCTCCCAGAGCGTAAGCCGAGCGTACCATGACGGGATAACCGATCTGCTCGGCCGCGGTGATGGCATCGCTCATCGTTTCGACGGCCTGACTGACGGGCGTCTTGAGATCCACCTCGCGCAGTTTGCGTACGAAGAGGTCGCGATCCTCTGTATTCATGATGGCTTCTACCGAGGTACCCAGCACTTGGACACCGTAACGTTCCAGCGTGCCCTCGTTGTAGAGTTTGATGCCACAATTGAGAGCTGTTTGTCCGCCGAAGGCCAGCAGGATACCATCTGGACGTTCCTTAGCAATGACTTGCTCGACAAAATAGGGCGTTACCGGAAGGAAATATACGCTGTCGGCCACGCCTTCAGAGGTCTGAATGGTGGCGATGTTAGGATTGATCAGCACGGATTTGATTCCATCCTGTCGGAGAGCCTTCAGTGCTTGCGAGCCGGAGTAGTCAAACTCGCCGGCTTGCCCAATCTTCAGCGCACCGGATCCAAGCACAAGGACTTTGTGGATATTGTTCTTTGACATATGCGTAAAAATGTTCTTTGACTATTTGAGGAAGAAGAAAAGTAGGAGAAGGATGACGATAGTGATGGCCGTAAACAGCTGAATCTTCTGATTCCGTTCGGCATCGAGGCGAATCTTTTCGAGTGCAGCCTGTTGCGCGGCCGATTGCTCGTCCACTTTACGCTCAAGTGAGGCAATCTGTGCAGAAAGATTCGAGGCCGTGAGCGCGTCGATAAGTTGCCGGATCCGTTCGTTATAGTCCGCCAGCGTGTCGAGCGTATCTGCGATCTCGGATTGCTGCATTTCTATCGCGTCAGTCGAAACGGTGGTCACTTCAGTCAGCGCATGTTTGGCCAGTGCGGACACTTCACCGACAGATTGCTTCGCCTGCTCGCTGACTTCGCCCATTGTGCGTGTAGTAGCCTCGAGCGACTGTTGCAGAGCCGCTTGCGTCTCCGTGCGGAGCTGTTCCGTAGCCTGGAGTGAGGCTTCCTTAGCCTGTCGGAGTGTCTCCTCGGTCTCCGTTTTTAGGTCTGCGACCGTCTGAGTCGACGTGGCTGCTGCTTGACGGAGTGTCTCCTCGGTGTTATCCTTCAGCGCCGCCACGGTTTGGGCTGCGGAGGCGGTGGCTTGGCGGAGCGTCTCTTGGGTTTCCGACTTCAAGTCGGCGACGACCTGTGTCGCGGCGGAGGTAGCCAGACGGAGCGTCTCCTGCGTCTCCAATTTCAGGTCGGCGACCGACTGTGTGGAGGTGGCGAGGGCCTGTTGCAGAGCCAGCTCGGCATCGGACTTCAATAGAGCCGTAGCCTGCCGGGTTTGCTCCACTTCTGTCGCGAAACGAGTCTTCCCGTCGTTGATGGCGTCGGTCCATTCGGCCCGTGACCCCTCCAACTGTTCGGCGAAACGGCTAATCACCGCCTGTGTTTCCTCGCTGATACGGTCGGCCAACCGTTTCACCTCGTCCGACAGCCGAGCTGTGGCCTCGACGAGCTCTTGACTGCTGCCTGTGACTTGTGCCACTTGCAGGCGCGCCGCATCCAAGTTCGCTAAGTTCTCCCGCAGCTGCAAGAGGGCGACATTAATATCTTCTATCGTTTCCATTTATCCTAAATAAGTACGTTGTAATTCTGTCGTATAAGTCAAATGCGTGCTCAAGATGTCTGCCGCACGGATCAGAAGGAGGCGCGAGGCCGCCTTTTCCATACGTGCCTCGGTGGCATCGTCCGTAGCGTCCGCCTCGTTGCGCACGAAGCGATTATAAGCCTCAAATTGTTCTTGGAAGCGGGCATAATCCGGCATTAAGTGATAAAGCCCTACGATGCCCTGCTCATAACTCGTAGAGAGATCCTGCTCAAGCGTCGCGCGATCCCCTGTACCGAGATAAAGCAGGCAAAAAGTATTCAAGAGTAGCAACACCGGATGCGTATGACCTGCCCGACGCAGCGTGCAGACCGACTCGTGTAGGGCATGGATACGCCCTTTGGGCGATCCCTCGGAGGAATCATTGACAAGATGTAGGTAACGGAAAAGTACTTCGTCCGTTGCCTGCGAGTCGTCAGCCAAATCCTGAGCGAGTCGCTCGGTCAGTGGCGTGTGGGAAGCGGTGTCGGGGGCAAGGCGCGCAATGTTATCGCAAACGTAGTGCGTCAATCCGGTGAGGCACTTATATATAACCCCCTCACGTTCGTCGCGGAGCATCACGGCGGGCATTCCTGCTCGTGCAGCAGTCTCTTCCCGTTCGGCGCGTTTCCTTGTATAGTAGCGATTAAAGTAATCGCAGTACCGTTTGTAGACCTGTTCCGCGGTGCAGTTGCGCACCACGAGCAGGAAGCGCTTTTGGGCCTCATCGCGAGCCATGCCATCGATCAGTCCGAGGCATCCCATGCGGTAGAGGATACGTATGTAGCGCGCTTCGGCGGCTTTGTCTCGTGTGCTTTCGCCTCCCTCGCCTGCGGATGTAGGATAAGACAAGCCCACAAGGCGTGCCTCTTCCGCCGAAGAGGATCCTAAGACCGGAGCGATGTATTCCATTCCCATTTCGCGGATCATCTGCTCGATGTCCTTCCCTTCTTCCGCCTCCGAACGCGATTCTAACGACATGGGAGCCACGGTAGCGCTGGCGGTGACGATTCGATCGCGGTCGGGAGTGTAGGAATCGACGGGGAGCAGCTCTCGTTCGACGTCGAAGAGCACATCGAACGATGCCTGACTCAAGGTAGCCCCGAGCGTGATCGTTCCCTCTCGCGGTCGGGCATATCGACGCAAAATTTTCCCCGCACAGAGATAATGAGGGTCAAAAAATGGACTCCATTCTGACCCTCTTTCTGCGCTATCGAGGATACCATAAGCAAAATATACCCCCGTCTCACGCATAGAGAGGAAGCGTTGTTGTAGGGTGGGCCTGGCCAACTGTTCCGCGGAGATCGCAACGAAATGGAGTGCGGCCGATTCCACGCGACGCTCTCTCCGCTCACGTTCACCGTCCGTCATGTTCGTGTGGAGGCTGGCTCCACAATCTATATCTTGCTGCCGCGCCTCGTCGATCAGCTTATCAGCCGTTTTAGCGTCTGGCGTTATGACGACCGTCACACCCGGCTGCAACAGAGCGGCCGGAAGCGCCACCGCTGCACCATGCGCATCCGTGGGAAGTAGCGCCGCCACGCTTTCGCCGCGAAGTAACCGGTCGAGAATGGCCTCCTGGCCCGGCCGGAAGTCCTCCCGACGGGATAGGATACCCATAATATAATGTATAGCCCCAGCTGTTTCTGGGATGAGTGTGCTTCGCCCGATGGCGTCGCGGATAATGAGCGGGCGATAAGTGATGCGCCCCGTGGTGAGCACCCTTCTCGGTTCGCGGGCATGGTGAGCCGAGCGGACGATGAAGCAACAATCGTTGTGGCAGTTCGTGTACGTGCCGATGAGCGGGCGTTCAATGCCTGCACGTCGCAGCACGGAGATGTCGATGATCAAATCGTACGTCTTAGCGCGGTGCTCCTCGGTCAGTTCAGCCGATGGCACCACGTCGGCATGGAGTGGCGAATCGATAAACTCCGGTGTACTGATCACATCAAGCGTCACTTCCGGAAAATGTACCCCATCCCACTCTGCACTAAGCGCTGTCAGGCGCTCAAACAGGGCTCGCAAGTCCGATAGAGCCGCCACGGCGCAGGGTACATCGCGCTCCACCACGAGTACCTCCCAATGCGGCGCCGCGAGATCTAATCGTCCGGCCATAAGAGCCTCCAAAATGACCTTCTCGATGCGTGCTACACCGATAGGAGTAAGCACATATTGCAGCGTGCGGACCCATTCGCTGTCGAATGGGCGACTGAAAACGCGGAAGGCCGTCCGCACATAGTCGCTATCCAAATAGCCGAAGTGCATGTCGCTCAAATGGCCGTCGGAGAAGGTCTCGCAAGTCCAGTTCATGGCTGCCAGATCGTCAGTACGTTGTTTCTCGATGCGCCGCTGATCCATAGTGGTCTGCACAGTGGGATCCTCGATCTCGATCACGAATCCGTTGTGCCTTACGTCCCTCAGATCTTTCGTCGGATAGGGAAACTCGAGCGAAAAATCGACATGCTGCGTGCAATATTCGCGTTGCCCGGTCAAGGTATAGACGTTCCGCTGCGGTTCGAAGAGCTGTCGGAAGGGTGGAGGGGCCACCCGCGTGATGTATTCCCGTTGCAGGTCACTTTCGAGTGCGTCCATGTTGTAAGTGGTCTCATCTGGCTTAAATCGAGGGTCAATCAGGTGCAAAGCCTCGAACAAATCAGACGGATAAAGGTCTCGCGCGGCGTAAGTGATCCTTCCCTCCTCGTTCCATCTCTTGCGATTGCCCAGCGGTGCGAATGCCTCTTCGAGTAGAGGCGAAGCGGCGGTAGGCAGACCGCGTGTAATGAGGTTACTCAGCACCGCCAGCAGCGGCGGCAGGTCATTATGGGCGCAGGCAGCCACGTCGTAGCCCGCGGAGACCTCAAATCGCGAAAGGGAACGGTAGAGCGCGGCCACTTTTTCGCGTTCCGTCTGCTGTAATAGCTCTCGGACGATGTCGAGTCGGAAAGCCGCCTGCCATTGAACGGGCGAAAGGGCCGTGTTAAGCCCAAACGTCTCGGCGCGAAGCCGAAAAGCTTTGCAGGTCATGGCATACGGCTGACGTGCAGTGGGGTAATACGTCTCGTCCGTGAAAAGCTCCGGACTATTGAAGCAGCGATAGAACGTCTCTAACCGATCGTTGCCATGTTTAAGTGCGTCCACGCAGAAAAAATAGTGTTCCCCGCGGATAGTACGCCCAATCAGTTGCGCCAATCGGCGTAAATCGATCTCAGGATGCCCCAAAACGTCGGTAAAGAAGTGAAATGTGACCGGTTGATGGGTCTCGATGTCGAATCGATCCACTTCATTGATCGGTTTATGGATGGTCACGATGCGATCCGTGTCTCCCATGTAGGGTTCAAGGTGCCAGAGGGCGCGCTCCATGGCTTCCGCATCGGTATCGATCAGAAAAACCTGCTGGACACGATTCTCCATGCCGTTACGACGGATAAAATCGAAGAAGCAGACCGTATTCACGCCCTGCCCACACTGCCAATCGACGACGTCGAAGGTTGTGCCTTGAAAGAGCTTCCTGGGCATCGTGCCGAGCACCCTATCCACCTTGGCTTTTTGCCGCACACCGTCGTCGCAGAGGGCTCTGAGGAGCATTTGTCCGCGATCCGCCGCCATGTCGGGGGATGGAAGATCGATGGGAGGGGCCGTCCGGCCATCCGTAGGAGAGGGAAGGAAAGAGTGAGCGATGGCCGTGATTTTTTCAAAAGACGGATTGCGTAGCCGACGCATGTTTTCTCTGTAAGATAGCGTCATGGCAGGAGGGGATGAAGGGTTACTTCGATAAACATATCCGTAATCGTTTTTTCTGGGCTGCAAAGCTAAGAAGCAGTCAGGACTTTTCGGACGTAACGAGGCAGGAAATTTTTCCACCCCTCCCCATCCCACGTCGGCGCATGCCCCATCCGCAGCGCGTTGAGATCATGCCATGCCGCAGAATGCGTGAAACGTAGTGCGCCCCAGTCGTTCCACGATTACAATATATCCCAACGTGATATGTATCGGGCACATCATTCGGTGAAATGCGTAAAACGCAGCGCGTTGGATTGTTTCACGGTTGTAGCATGTGAAAAACGCGCCGCGTTCGGGGTATGTTTTGCCGTGTTACCTGAAAAATAGGCTGCCTTTAGGGGATGCTATGGGGTGGGAGGTGGAAAATGTGGTGCGTTTACGTATCCCTGTGTAGGGGCGTATTGAATACGCCCTACAAACGACCCTCCGAAGGAGGGCGAGAGTCCTGCCATTGGTCGTGGACAGGCATTCGCCATCCATGGGATGGCGCTTTGTGGGGCGTATGCCATACGCCCCTATCCTGACGGCCGAAAAATGATCGCGGTCGGGGTATGTTCTGCCGCGTTACCTGAAAAACGGGCTGCGTTTAGGGGATGCTATGAGGTGGGAGGTGGAAAATGTGGCGCGTTTGATTGTTTCACGGTTGTGGTATGCATAAACCGCACCGCATTTTCGTGTCCTCATGTAGGGGCGTATTGCATACGCCCTACAAACGTCCCATTTATGGGGCGAATGATCCGAATGATCGATTGTCGATACGCATTCTTGTCCCCTGCGGGGCCATTTTGTGGGGCGTATGCCATACGCCCCTACCGTGTTACCCGAAAAATGATCGTGTTCGGGGCATGTTTTGCGGTGGGATACGAAAAATAGGCTGCCTTTGGGGCATGCTATGGGGTGGGAGGTGGAAAATGTGGTGCGTTTACATGTCCCTGTGTAGGGGCGTATTGCATACGCCCCACCGGCGACCCATTTATGGGGCGAATGATCCAAATGATCGATCGCTGATACGCATTCTTGTCCCCTGCGGGGCCATTTGGTGGGGCGTATGCCATATGCCCCTACCCTGACAGTCGAAAAATGATCGCGTTCGGGGCATGTTCTGCCGCGTTACCTGAAAAACGGACCGCCTTTTGGGGATGCTATGGGGTGGGAGGTGGAAAATGTGGTGCGTTAGATTGTCTCACGGTTGTGGTATGCCCTAACCGCACCGCGTTTTCATGTCCCTGTGTAGGGGCGTATTGAATACGCCCTACAAACGTCCCATTTATGGGGCGAAGGATCCGAATGATCGATTGTCGATGCGCATTCTTGTCCCCTGCGGGGCCATTTTGTGGGGCGTATGCCATACGCCCCTACCACGTTACCCGAAAAATGATCACGGCCGGGGCATGTTTTGAGGTGGAATACGAAAAACAGGCTGCCTTTAGGGGATGCTATGGGGTGGGAGGTGGAAAATGTGGTACGTTTTCATGTCCCTGTGTAGGGGCGTATTGCATACGCCCCACAAACGACCCATTTATGGGGCGAATGATCCGAATGATCGATCGTCGATACGCATTCTTGTCCCCTGCGGGGCCATTCGGTGGGGCGTATGCCATACGCCCCTACCCTGACGGCCGAAAAATGATCGCGGCCGGGGTATGTTTTGAGGTGGAATATGAAAAACGCGGCGCCATGCTGGCATCTTACTGCCTGACATGGCGCCGCTCATATGCGCGCGACCTATTCTATTTAGGTCGTGTGGGGGTTAGCGCCTGATTGTAAAGATCAAATCTTTGGGGCCGTATCGCTTAGGAATATCCAAGATCAGGCTATCATTCAACCAAACCTTTTGCCGGATGATTACGCCAGGTTGGCGGAAAAAATAGGTCTTGAAAACATCTCGATGACCATCTCCCCAATCCAAAAGAGTCGTTGTGATCGAGTCTTCTGGGGAAATATCCAAAAAGACTTTGATCTCATAATACGATGAACCATTTCCTTCGGGTGTGATAACGTATCCTCCTCTCGGGCGTCCTTCAAATCCACAAGGTAATTCCTTTCCACCTCTTACATAATAGAATTTGATTTTTGAACCATCGATAGCTTTGGGCGAAGAGGAGGATGGATCTAACAAGTCATTCCCATATTCGTCCAATATCCGCACTCGAATATGGCAGGATGTAATATGCCCACCTTCTTCTTCCTCTGTCGTGTCTCTTGTAGCAACAGACAAGTTGGGGGCGAGTCTGCTCTTTCCTTTTTGAAGGCAAGATGAGAGCAACAAGGGGAACAAAATGGCTATAAAAATGAACTTCATGATGCTTGCTTAATTCATTTCTTGGGTTTTGATTCTATACTTCGATAAACATATCCGTAATCGCTCTTTTCTGGGTTGCAAAGCTAAGAAGCAGTCAGAACTTTTCGGACGTGACGAGGCAAAGAGTTTTTCCGCTCTCCCCATCCCACATCGGTGCATGCCTCAACCGCGTTGCGGTCGGGGCATTCCGTGCGATGGAATGCGTGAACCGTGGTGCGTTTGATTGTTTCACGGTTGTGGTATGCCCTAACCGCACCGCGTTTACGTATCCCTGTGTAGGGGCGTATTGCATACGCCTCACAAACGACCCTTCGAAGGAGGGCGAGGGCCCTGCCTTTGGTCGTGTACAGGCATTCGCCATCCATGGGATGGCGCTTTGTGGGACGTATGCCATACGCCCCTACCCTGACGGTCGAAAAATGATCGCGGTCGGGGTATGTTTTGCGGTGGGATACGAAAAATAGGCTGCCTTTAGGGGATGCTATGGGGTGGGAGGTAGAAAATGTGGTGCGTTTGATTATTTCACGGTTGTGGTATGCATAAACCGCGGCGCGTTTTTATGTCCCTGTGTAGGGGCGTATTGAATACGCCCCACAAACGTCCCTCCGAAGGAGGGCGAGGGCCCTGCCTTTGGTCGTGGACAGGCATTCGCCATCTATGGGATGGCGCTTTGTGGGGCGTATGCCATACGCCCCTACCCTGACGGCCGAAAAATGATCGCGGTCGGGGCATGTTCTGCGGTGTTACTCGAAAAACAGGCTGCCTTTGGGGGATGCTATGGGGTGGGATATGAAAAACGCACCGCGTTTTCGTGTCCCCGTGTAGGGCGCAAAAGCATACGCCCCACAAACGTCCCATTTATGGGGCGAATGATCCAAATGATCGATCGCCGATGCGCATTCTTGTCCCTTGCGGGGCCATTGGGTGGGGCGTATGCCATACGCCCCTACCCTGACGGCCGAAAAATGATCGCGGTCAGGGTATGTTTTGCCGCGTTACCTGAAAAATAGGCTGCCTTTAGGGGATGCTATGGGATGGGAGGTGGAAAATATGGTGCGTTTTCGTGTCTCCGGGTAGGAATTATCCTGCGCAAAAGGTGTGGGGTGTTTGCTGTTTCAAAAAAGACGCTACATTCGCCGCCGTTACGACAGCGGTCGTAGACATCTTTTTGAAATGATGGGCGTCGGAGCGATCGCTACCGGTGGGAGGACCTGAACTTGGGTCAGGTGGCAGGCTCTTTCCGAGTTCGATCGATCTAACGCGACGAGTACAAAAGCTCCATCTAAGATGGAACAGTAAAACGCGCCGCGTTTTGGACTTCCACCTAAGATGGAACAATGAAACGCGCCGCGTTTTGGACTTCCACCTAAGATGGAACAGTAAAACGCGCCGCGTTTTGGACTTCCATCTAAGATGGAACAGTGAAACGCGCCGCGTTTTGGACTTCCATCTAAGATGGAACAGTGAAACGCGCCGCGTTTTGGACTTCCATCTAAGATGGAACTTTGAAATGTATTGCGCTTCGGGATTTCCTCTTCGTGAGGGCCTTCTGAGGCATCATTGATCACCATAACACAAACAGTAAATGTATCATTATCAATCAAGAAAGACGAGATGAAAAAGGGATTAGTTATTGAACGCGTCGGGATGAATAAGCTCGACAATGCACAACATGTGCAACTGCACAGCGCTTTGTATGCCATCATGGCAGAGTTTGATCTGACTAAGATCGGCATACCGGAAGAAGCGAAGACGGAGTGGGACGGCAGCCTGCATCTGGAGAAGGATCTGAACATAGAGACTACGGCCAGCGCTACGTCGAAACTGCTAAAGAAGAAGGACGAGGCGCGCACCCGGTTGGCGCTGTTCATTTTTAGTCAGGTGCGCAGCTTTTTGCTGTCGCCGGAGACGGATGAGGTTGAGGCTGCCGAGCGTCTCTATGTCGTGACCAAGGGTTATGCTGGTATCCAGCAAGAATCGCAAGATCGGGAGACGGCACATATTGACGGCTTGGTGGAGGATCTGAAGAAGACGGAGCATGCGGCTGATATGACCAAACTGCGCCTAACCTCGGCACTTACTAAGCTGGAGACACTCAATAAGGAGTTTGCGGAGCTGCATCTTCAGCGCACGAAAGAGCGTGCGGCGAAAAAGTTGCCAGCTACAGCGAAGGTGCGTGCCGAAGTGGACGAACATTTTGAACGTATCTTGGACTTACTCAAGTCAAACTACCTCTTTGGCAAGACTCCTATCGAGCCGGCATTGATCGAGACGCTCGTCGGACGCTTCAATCAGCGCATGCATGAGAGCGACGCGGCCTATCGGCAGGGTCAGGCGATAAAGAAGGCGTCGGCGGACAAAAAGAAGAAGCCTGATGCGCCTAAGAATCCGAAGGATCCGAAAGATCCGAAGCCTAAAAAGCCAGGGAAGGACGACGGCAAGCCCGACATCCACCTCCCAGAGGGTTCAGATCCGAAAAAGCCAGACGCACCGAAGAAGCCAGAAGGTGAAGGTGGCGGAACGGGCGGCGGTGGCGCCAAACCAGGCGGTGGCAGTGGCACGGGCGGCGGCGAGCAGCCCAAGAAACCGAAAGAAGGTGGCGGCGACAGTGGCAATCCCGACATCCATCTGCCCGAAGAGTAACCGTACGGGACAAAAAACGAAGGTCTAACAACGAAAGGGTCGGGGACGCATAGGAAGAATCCAACTGCGCACCCGGCTTTTTTTCTGCCGGTAGGGTAGGGGCGTATTGCATACGCCCCACATGTATCCCGCAGGGATAAACACACCTACCCATAGATAGATAAGATCGCCCCTTCCGGGGCGTTTGTGGGGCGTATTCAATACGCCCCTACCCGAGACAACAGAAAACGAAAAATGAACAACGAAAAAATCAGGTACCCGGCCAAATTGGCCGGCATCCCTGATGCCTTGATTTTCTTTTCGCATCCTTTGCCCCGTATCAAGACAAGAAAAGGATGTAGGGGCGAGGGGGCAATGCCCCCTCCTTTCATGTTGAATGCGCCGGCCTCTAAAAATTTGACCCTTCCCATCGTCTTGAATCCGCCCCTGTCGGGTCGTTTTGTGGGGCGTATTCAATACGCCCCTACAGGGGACATCGAAAAAGGGGCATTCTTTCCCCTTTCGAGGCTATTTCTGTTCGGATTGACGGGCTACCATCTCGGCCGCAGCCTCGAGCGCGGCGTACCATTCGGTTCCGAACTTGCTGATAAGAGGTTCGCGCAGGAAACGGTAGGCTGGAATGCCCAACCGTTCGCCCAAAATTTCTGCGGGACGACATACTTCCCACCGGTGAAGGTTGACGGCGCGGAATCGACGGTACTGCGTGACGCGAACAGGGTACAGTCGGCACGAGATAGGCTTCATAAACGTCGTGCGACCCTCTCGGAAGGCTTGTTCCAGGGCACAATGGCAGGTGCCATCCGGTGCATAACGCGTAAAAACACAATCCCGACCGTTGACAATCGACGTCACCTCGTCGCCATCGGCATCCAAGTACGAGACACCCTGTTGGCGGATCACTTCCCGGGCATCCTCCTTCAACTCATCCCATACCACGGGCAAGGCCAGCCGTAGCTGCTCCGCTTCACCCTCCTCCAGCGGCGCGCCCGACTCACCCTCAATGCAACAAGCCCCGCGGCACTGGCTCAAGTCACACATAAACCGTCGCTCGATCACATCGAGACTCACAATCGTATCTTCTATCTGAATCATATGGGGAAGGTAGATCAAAAAATGGAAAACTAAAAACGAGAGGGTCGGGTACGTGGCCAAATTCCCCGGTATCCCTGACGACCCCTTCCGGTACCCGGCCAAATTGGCCGGCATCCCTGATGCCTTGATTTTCTTTTCGCATCCTTTTCTTGCATCAAGGCAAGAAAAGGATGGATTCCGGAAAAAAATTGATGGCAAGCATGATAGAAATATCTCCTGCCGGTAGGGTAGGGGCGTATTGCATACGCCCTACATGTATCCCGCAGGGATAAAAACACCTACCCATAGATAGATAAGATCGCCCCTGTCGGGTCGTTTGTGGGGCGTATGCAATACGCCCCTACCCAGTGCATCGAAAAACGAAAGATGAACAACGAAAAAATCAGGTACCTGGCCAATTTGTCCGGCATCCCTGATGCCTTGATTTTCTTTTCGCATCCTTTTCTTGTATCAAGACAAGAAAAGGATGGATTCCCGAGAAAAAAACGGAGAACAAACAACAAAAAAGCCGGGTACGCGCAGGAAGAATCCAGCTACGCACCCGGCATTTTTCACGTTCCGTCTGGGGCGATACGCTCTCTCGTTATCGGATGTTGGCGATCGAAATAATATCGGCAAACACACCCGCTGCGGTCACGTCGGCACCGGCGCCGTAGCCCTTGATAATCATCGGATACTCGTGATAACGCTCGGTGGAGATCATAATAATGTTGTTGCTTCCCTCCAATTCGTAGAAAGGATGGGTGCTACAAACCTCCTCTAAGCCAACCTCGCAGGCGCCGTCGGCCATACGAGCCACGAAGCGCAGACGCTTGTTTTCGGCAGCGAGTCGTTTGCGCTCGGATTCGAAATGCGCGTCGAGTTCGGGGATACGTGCCCAGAAATTTTCCGCCGACCCGTCGAAGAAGTCGGCTGGGATGAAGAGGCGCTGCTTCACGTCGGCTTGCTCGACCCTATAACCGGCCTCGCGAGCCAAAATGACGAGCTTGCGAACGACATCTTTCCCGCTCAGGTCCACGCGCGGATCGGGTTCGGCGTATCCTGAATCGACAGCCAAGCGGATGGCGCGGCTCATGGGGACTTCAGCGTCGATGGTGTTGAAAATGTAGTTCAATGTGCCAGACAGTACGGCCTCGATACGAATCACATGGTCGCCGCTGTTGATCAAATCGTTGATTGTATGGATGATCGGCAGCCCGGCACCCACATTGGTCTCGAAAAGGAACTTCACATCGCGTCGGCGAGCCGTATCTTTGAGCAAACGATAATGATCATAGGCCGACGAAGGGGCTATTTTGTTGGCCGCAACGACGGAAATGTTCTTATCCAGGAGTGATTCGTAGATAGCAGCCACGTCCTCGTTCGAGGTACAGTCTACGAAGACGGAATTGAAGATGTTCATCTGCAAAATTTCCTCTCTGAGCAAGGCTGGAGACGACGGGACGCCCTCGTTTTTCAATGCTTCTACGAGTCCTTCGGCCTTCAGCCCCTCGCGGCGGAACAACATTTTCCGGGAGTTGGCTACGCCGACAATGTTGAGCTTTAATCGGTTCTGCTTCTTCAGATTTTCCTGCTGGCCACGGATTTGTTCGAGCAAATTGCTTCCCACCGTGCCCACGCCAGCGATAAAGAGGTTGAGGACTTTGTATTCCGAGAGGAAGAAGGAGTCGTGAATCGAGTTGAGGGCCTTACGCAAGACTTCGGAGCGGATCACGAACGAGATGTTTGTCTCTGACGCGCCTTGTGCACAGGCTATGACGCTGATGCCAGCCCGTCCGAGGGTGCCGAAGAGGCGTCCTGCGATGCCGGGGGTGCGCTTCATGTCTTCGCCGACGATAGCCACCGTGGCAAGGCCCTTTTCGGCGGTCACGTCGTTGATCTCACCTTGCGAGCGCTCGAGCGAAAACTCTTTGTTGAGGGCTTCTACGGCGCGGTCAGCGTCTTCGTTACGCACGGCGAAGGTGGTGTTGTTCTCCGAACTGGCTTGCGAGACCATGAAGACGCTTACACCGTTCTCAGCCAGGGTCTTGAAGATGCGGTGATTGACTCCAATCACGCCGACCATGCCGAGGCCTTGCACGGTGACGAGGCAAGTGTTGTCGATAGACGAGATGCCGGTGATGAGGGCCCTTTTGCCGTCCTTGCGACGGTATTCCTGCGTGATGAGCGTACCTGGCGCTTGGAGGTTAAAGGTGTTGCAGACGCGGATGGGGATATTTTTGTGATAGACGGGGTAAATCGTTGGCGGATAGATGACTTTCGCACCGAAATTACAAAGCTCCATGGCCTCGATGAAGGAGAGTTGGTCGATGACGTAGGCCGAATTGATCACGCGCGGGTCTGCCGTCATGAATCCATCTACGTCCGTCCAAATTTCGAGCTGTGATGCACCGAGTCGAGCCGCTAAAATAGACGCGGTATAGTCTGATCCGCCGCGACCAAGGTTCGTAATCTCGCCCGTGACGGCATCTGTGGAGATAAAACCCGGCACAAGGGCCACGCGCGGCAACTTTTTGAATCGTTCACTGATCAGGCGGTCCGTGACCTCGAAGTCTACGATGTGTTTATCGAAACGGTCGACCGTCTTGATGAACTCGCACGAGTCGTAAAGCACCGCGTCGTCGATGATATGGGAGATAATGAAGGAGGAGAGTCGCTCGCCGTAGCTGACGATCGTATCGGAGGTCTTGCGAGAGAGGTCACGGATCAGGTAAACCCCTCGATAGATGTTTTCAAGCTCTCCGAGCGTCTCGCGAACGTGCCTTTTTACGCTTTCACGCGACACTTCGGGCACGATACCGTCTATCACCTCGTCATGACGGCGCACAATCTCCGCGTATTCGGCTAAATAGGCCTCATTACCCTCAGAGGCTAATTTTGAGGCCAATAAAAGTCGGTCGGTAAGCCCGCCCAAGGCCGAAACAACCACTATAACCTCCTCGTCTATGGCTTCTACGATGCGTTTTACGTTCGCCAGTCCCTTGACAGACCCTACCGAGGTCCCTCCAAACTTCAATACTTTCATTTTATTCTATTCTTTGATCCGATGATGTGATACAATTCTTTGATTTGGCCGTTTTCCTATGCATTATGGGCACCGTTTGGGCTTGAATGTGGAAAAATAAACGGCAAAAGCGGCCGCAAAGGTAAACTCCTGCGCCGATTGCTAATTGATGGCCCTCAAATGTGGATCGGATCGGTCGCCCGCGCTCCGTTTTCCGCCTCCATCTGCGGAGGATCCTCCGCCCCCTCCACCTCTCGCCCCTCATTCTTTCATGTATGCCCCATCGACGCCACTCCATCCCCTTCCAACCGAGATGCATTCCCTGTTCTGGATTTTTGAGGAGGGTATTTTTCCATAGCATGTCTCATCACCGCCGCTCCATCCCCTTCCGATCGAGAGGCATTCCCTGTTCTGGATTTTTGAGGAGGAACGTTTTTCGTGAGATGGGTGACTTTTGGCGTGTAAGTGGCTTATATTTGAGATGGATCCTTTGCCTTACATTTTTTGAGGGGAACGTTTTTCGTGAGATGGGAGACTTTTGGCGTGTAAGTGGCTTGTAATTGAGATAGACCCTTTGCCTCGCATTTTTTGAGGAGAATGTTTTTCGTGAGATGGGTGACTTTTGGCGCGTAGGTGGCTTATAATTGAGACGGATCCTTTGCCTTACATTTTTTGAGGGGAATGTTTTTCGTGAGATGGGTGACTCTTAGCGCGTAGGTGGCTTATAATTGAGACGGATCCTTTGCCTTACATTTTTTGAGGGGAACGTTTTTCGTGAGATGGGTGACTTTTGGCGTGTAAGTGGCTTGTATTTGAGATGGATCCTTCGCCTTGCATTTTTTGAGGGGAACGTTTTTCGTGAGATGGGTGGCTTTTGGCGTGTAGGTGGCTTGTAATTGAGACGGATCCTTCGCCTCGCTTTTTTTGAGGGGAATGCTTTTCGTGAGATGGGTGACTTTTGGCGTGTAAGTGGCTTGTATTTGAGATGAATCCTTCGCCTTGCATTTTTTGAGGAGAACGTTTTTCGTGAGATGGGTGACTCTTGGCGTGTAGGTGGCTTATAATTGAGACGGATCCTTTGCCTTACATTTTTTGAGGAGAATGTTTTTCGTGAGATGGGTGACTCTTGGCGCAAAAAAAGCCCCCGAGCAAAAGGCATGCGCTGTCTTCAGCCCGGGGGTGAATAGTTTGCTTGTAGCGGCTTGCTATTCCATCGTCAAATCTTGATGTAAATATTCCGCTTATAGAGCACGTAGCCAATGCACCAACATGAACAGACAAGGAGTAGTGCGTAGGCCAGCGATCCGGGGTATTCACCGAGCAGAGGACGCAATACATCGCCGTAGATGTAGCCTCCCAGTGAGACAGATTCACCGTCACCGTGTGGAATTCGGATATTCCCCAGCAGAATAGCGAAAACGGCAGCCAATACGTACATAAATAGCGGGTTGACACCGAATGACTCGAAGAATCTGCACCATCTGCGGTGTCCACGTACGTCAATAATCCACACGAGCAGGGCCAACAGTGAGGCAGCCATACCGCATGTGGTAAGTACGAACGTTGGCGACCAGATCTTCTTGTTTATCGGGCAGCCGTAACTTATTAACCAGCCACTGAGAGCTATTGCCGTACCGACGAGGAAGAGTCGGAGCATCTTGTCTCTCACGTCCGTGACGCCGATGAGCAATGCGCCGCAGCAGAATCCGACAAGCACGTGCGCTATGGCGGGTAATGTGCTGAGGAGTCCCTCCGGCTCGATACCGTTGTCCTTATACATGTGGTCGGGGCCGAGTACGGCGCGATCGACGACAGATAAGACGTTTGTCTCATCGTACGCGAAACCATTTCCGAGGAAGAGTAGCACGGTGTATCCCGCAAGGATGACACCGATAAGGAAAGGTATGTGTCGGTGAGGGATAGTGAGAGCAATGAGGGCGGTTGCGCCGTAGCAAAGTGCCAGTCGCGGCATGACGCCGAGGATACGTAGATGATCGAAGTTCGTCACTGCGCGCCAGAGGCGGCTCGCAAAGGACAGATCAGCCTCTTCGGCCAAGGCGTGCCATGTTCTGCAGGAAAGCCCAAACCAAGCGATGGCCAGTCCGATAGCAAAAATGACTGCGGTACGGCGTACGATCTTTCGCGCGGCACTTGCACTATAAGTGAATTGGTACTTGCGCAGGGAAATGTAGGTCGAAATGCCCATGATGAACATAAAGAAGGGGAAGACGAGGTCTGTCGGTGTGAGACCATTCCATTCAGCATGGCCGAGCGGAGCATAGACGTACGACCAAGAGCCGGGATTGTTCACGGTGATCATTCCGGCGATGGTGATGCCGCGCAAGATGTCGAGCGCAAGCAGTCGTTGAGTAGGTTGATGGGACATGGGTGTTCGGTAGGCTTATTTGTAGAGATAGTATTTGCGAGAGAGGCGTCGGAAGGCCGCAACATCCTTCATCCAATAGTCACGCATGTCGTTCCAACGGAATCGTTGGGTAAAGCGCCGACGAATCTCGGGGCTGCCGCATACTTTATCGAACATACGGAGGCGGGATGAGTCAGCTTCTTGAAGCGGACTATGGTTTGGGTAGAGTGCGGCGGCCTCCTGCATAACGAGGAATTGCAATTCACTGAGCGGTGCGTGCCGTGTGTCAATCAAATGCAACTGAATACCTTGGATGAATTCACCCTTGAATAATGCGTAGAATGGCTTGAGGTAAATCGGACGGAAGATCACGCCGGGCACACGGAGGGTGTTCATACGCCGCGCGAGTTGTGGACCGTTGATCCAGGGGGCTGCAAAAAGTTGGAAGGGGAGGGTGTAGCCTACACCAATGGAGGTCGTGCCGAGTTCGCCGAGTATACCTGTAGCGGGATAGTAGTGTGCTGTTTCGGGATGAGGGATGTGCGGTGAGGGTAGTACCCACGGCAAACCTGTCTCGGCATAGGACATCCGACGACGCCAACCTTTCATCTTCACGACTTGTAGTCGGCAACGCTGTCCGATCATCCTTTCCTCATTGAGTAACCGGGCCAATTCACCGCAGGTGAGGCCGTAGACGTAGGGAATGGGATATGGGCTGACGAAAGACTGGTATCCGTCTTCCACGATACAGCCCTCTACGCGTTCGCCACCTAATGGATTGGGCCGGTCGAGTACCATGAACTCTATGCCGGCTTCAGCGGCGGCCTCCATCGCCAGACCCATCGTGCTGATATAGGTGAACGACCGACAGCCAATATCTTGTATGTCGTAAACGAGGATGTCAATCCCGCGCAGCATGTCGGGCGTTGGCTTGCGGGTATTGCCATACAGCGAATGGATGGGTAACCCTGTGGCCGGATCGACAGTTCCGCCGACCGTGTCGCCTGCATGGACATTGCCGCGGACTCCATGTTCGGGGCCGTAAAGAGCAACCAAGCGGACGTTGGGGGCCTCGTGCAGGATGTCGATTGTCGACCGTAGGCGGTGATCAACTCCCGTGGGATTTGTGATGAGCCCTACGCGCTTACCCTCGAGCCGCCGAAAATGTTCGTCTTGCAAGACCTCTATGCCGGTCTTGACGCGTACTTTCTGCGCCGAGGCAACTATTCCGACTGCGAAGTAGAGAATCAGGGAAAGGAATAGGTACCGTTTCATGATTTCTTCCCGAAGGCGGGGTCTATTTTGCTCCTAACTAAGACGGAGGCCAGGATGCCGGGCAGTGTACAGATACACACCCAGATGAAGAAGGGCGTGTAGCCGATCGTATCTTGTATGCATCCGGCAGCCATCCCGGGGAGCATCATCCCGAGAGCCATAAATCCCGTGCCGATGGCATAGTGTGCGGTCCTATGTTCGCCCTCGGCGATATAGATCAGGTAGAGCATGTAAGCCGTAAAGCCAAACCCGTAGCCGAGTTGCTCGATGGCCACGGCCACGATGACCTGCCATGCGCCCGGATGGACTGCCGATAGATAGATGTAGAGGGCATCGGGCAGGTTGATGGCCAGCGCCATCGGAAGAATCCAGCGACGGAAGCCGTGGCGAGAGACGACAATCCCACCCAGTACACCCCCAAGTAACAGGGCAATAACACCTATGGTGCCGTAGATCATCCCCACCGTCGCAGTGGACAGTTCCAAACCGCCCGCCGCATGCTTGTCCAGCAGAAAGGGCGATGCGATTTTCACGAGCTGCGACTCACCCAAGCGGTACGTGAGGAGGAAGAAAAACATCAGTCCGAGGTGCTTCTTCTGGAAAAAGGTAACGAAGGTGTGGAAGAAATCGCTGGTCAGCTGTCCGACCGATAGCTCGGTGCGCGGCGCATCACTGGCGGGCCGCGGGAGGACTATCTTATGGTAAAGCGTTAGGCCGATGAACAGTGCGGCCAGTAGGTAAAACGTCAAGCTCCAGGCCATCGGGATGCGAAGCGGGGTGTCAGGGAGCAACGTGCCGGTCTCTAATGCACCCGCCAGCATGACCAAAATGCCTTGTCCGAAGATGGTGGCCAGGCGGTAGAACGTGTTACGTATCCCCACAAAGAAGGACTGCTCGCCGCTGTCTAAGGCTAACATATAATATCCATCGGCGGCGATGTCGTGGGTTGCCGATGCGAAAGCCAATAGCCAGAAGAACGCTAAGGACAGTTGCAAATAGTACGCCGTTGGGATGGAGAACGCTATGCCGGCAAAGCCTGCGCCGATCAGCAGCTGCATCGTGACGATCCACCAACGCTTCGTCTTAAGCAGATCGACAAATGGGCTCCAGAAAGGCTTGATCACCCAAGGCAAGTAGAGCCAGCTGGTATAGAGCGCGATGTCCGTGTTCGATAGTCCGAGGCGCTTGTACATGATGACCGCTATGGTCATCACGGCCACATAGGGTAGCCCTTCGGCAAAATAGAGGCTGGGAATCCACCGCCAGGCGGATCGTTTCGGTGAAGGGGTCATGATATTTCTTCGTGCATGCGGATCCGCGCTTGGAGCTCCCAGGTGCGGATTTTGTCTTTGTAGAAGTTATTGCGGTTCGATCGGGTAACGTCGAGCGCAGCGTCTGAGTTGTCCTCCCACCGACGGCAGATATAAATCGGATCGTAGATCCTGCCAATGCGATAGTTCCGCGACACGGTCAGTCCGATGGCATAATCCTCGCCGTAGCTTGTGTTGGGCAAAGGCAACGCACGGAGCAGCGGCGTGTAGAAGGCCCTCGGCGCCCCCAGACCATTCACCCGGAGGGCATTATTATGGCCATTCTCGGGCGTCCACTCCTTATGATCAATCAGACCGGGTGGGATGGGCTGTAGGTGAAAGTCAGTCATTTGGTAAGATCCTATGACCATCGCGCACTGTTCTCTGTGGAATGTTTCGACAACGGTTCGTAAGGTGTGTTCGTCTTTATAGATGTCGTCACTGTCTAATTGCACAGCGAAACGCCCGCAGGCGTCATGCTGCACGCCGAGGTTCCAACAGCCGCCGATCCCGAGATCGTTCCGCTCGGGGATGAGGTGAATCACGCGCGGATCATCAGCTGCGTAGCGGCGGAGGATGTCGGTCGTGCCGTCCGTCGAATGGTTATCGATGACAATGAGATTGAAATCAAACGACGCTTGCTGACTCAGCACAGAGCGGACTGCATCTTCGATCGTCCGCACCCTATTGCGCACGGGGATGATGACCGAAGTCTCGCGTGTAAACCCTGTGGCGTCGAGTGCGAGGAGCTTAATCTCATCCGGCGAGATATATGCGCCGACAGAACGGAGGTAATCCGTGCATGCGCGCTCCATCTCAATTTGCGACTCCCTATTGCGGGGATCTACGTAATCGAAGATCTTCTCCCCGCTCTTCCGCCGATCGCTGAGCACCTCGGTATATAAATACTCGTCGATATGCACAATCGGAGCCCGTTCGGACAGTCGGAGGCGCAGATCATAGAGCCCGGCGAAATGGTAGGAACTACTCATCGTCACGGCCGTGGCACGAAAGACATTTGCACGGAACATCATCACGGAGCCGAACTCAAAATCGTCGCGCAAACTGCCCCTCTGATAGTCGATGACTGGTGCCGGGCGTTGCTCATCACCATCCTGCTGATAGCGGTCCGCATAAACCATGCTCGCATGCGTATTCTCCATCACTTGGACCATACGTTCCAAAGCCAGATAGCCCAGCCTGAGGGGTGTGTACTTCGTATAATAAATAAGATAGGGTGTCCCGCGGCTCATTCGAGCTATTGTAAAAATGGCTTCGGTGCTCTGGAGCGACGGCACATAAAGGATATCTTCTCGGCCAGTGCTTCGTGCCAGCTGCTCGTCTGTAGTGAGCATAACGACGCGACTGACCATCGGGCTGGCGGATAGTTCTTCAATGATGGGGGCTACTTGCTCTTTGTCAGCTAAGGGGACAAAACAGGTAATCTGATCTTTCATTTGATGTAAATGGTTGGGGTGCGCCCTCAGGCACACCAGTTAAGCGGTTTGAATGATGGGGCAAACGTAGCTGTTTGCCTGTTGGTTATGAAGCATGGTTGATAATCATTCCTCGTCAGGCCTACTCCGCAGTGCGATCAGTTCTCATCCAAGAAGCCGAGCACGGACTGCATGATGCGATCGCGATCTGACGCTTTCTTGATCGATTCGAAAGGAAAGCCGAAGATGCAGGTGCGATATTTCCCCGTATAGACTACGCCGGCGCTGATCCGTGTCTCCGCATAACGCATGACCGTATGTCCCGACTCATCGGCTGGTTCGATGCCATCGGGCGACTCAACCACGTAGCTGTCAGGGTTGGGTTCCGCATAATATTCGAAGGTCCCGTCGAAAGCGGGGTAGGGCGATACGATGCCGCGCACCTGGCCCGTGGACGACGCCTGCCCAACGCGCCATTTGAAATGTAGGGTGTTCGTAGCGAAGAACTGGTCTGCGGGCGTCGATTGAGGACTGTTGAAAAGGTCCGATCCCACGTAGGCGCCAGAAACGAAGATGCGCCCGCCGCGCTTGCAGTGATCCGTCAGCGCGCGCTGCATTCCGCGGCTAAATGCCTCGAATTGCAAAGGCGTGACGCCCCCCCGTCCCATCTTCGTGCGTCGCTGTTTGCCTAAGATCAAGTCAATGATCCGGTAATTCTTGAGGTCTACCATTTGATCTTCCACAGCCTCATTGCTGCATGATACGAAAGAATAACCCGCACGCAAGATGGACTGGCCGTGCAGGGCGGGATAGTCGAACGTATTACCAGCTATGACGACGGTATCATAGTTCGAACGACTGTCGCCGAACCCAGCCGCGTCATCGTCCGTCCACTGTGCCGAACGCCGAAATTCCTTCATGCTGCCGATATAACTGATATCATTAATGTAGGGTACGCCATGATCTGTCCAATCGGTGAACCCAGCTAAACTGTCTGTGGAGAAATCATCCGGCGCGCTAACCCTGTCGAAACCGTTGATCACCATGACCACGCCGCGCTCCTGCTTAGCGCGTCCTGCGGAGAGGGTCTCCGACGGGAAGCTCTCGCCGCCGTCATTCACCGCAGTCACCTGATAGCTGTAGACCACGCCTGGCCGTTGCGCATGGTGGAAGGTCGGCTTGCTGACTAAGGTACCATTATCGAATGCACCATCCCCCTCGCGGATGTACACGATATATTGTTTGGCTTCCGCAGTCGGCTCCAAGGGGTCTTGCACAGCGCGCCACGAAAGCTCGGCCTCTCCTTCGCGGACGAAGCGCAACTGCATATGATCGACAGGCAATGGCTGCACGGCATACTTTCGCCCGTAACGATTGGCTAAGAAGCGCAGCATACCCTTGTAAATCGCTCGGCTGACGGTGAATCGGAAACGCGGATCAAGTCCCAATCGCATATCGGCAAAGTTCTGGTGCGAAAGGAGCTCCAGCAACATTGCCGGCACGCGAGGTGTCCGCGCCTCGGAATAAGGCCTATTCCACATCGCCCGACGCCTCCAGCGCGGCTCATAGAGGGTGCGCACATCATGTACGATAGAGCTTTGCACCATATCGGTAAGGTCTCGCGAGGCGTAACGTGTACTGCCGTCTGCAAAGACCCCGTCATAGACATCCGTACAGAAGATGCCCAAGGTGCCGACCATGGTCGAGTCGTTCGTTGTTGTACCCGCATCGGAGTGGAAGGCAAAAGAGAGATCGATCGGGATACCCAATCCCGGCTCTTGGGGGGTCGCCGAGGTGCCACCGGCTAAGTAATTCACCCATTTGCCTCGTCCGCGATAATCGTCCGTATAGTCATTCTTTCCGCCCGATGGTGAATAGATCGAATCCGGCACACCCGCCCACTGCATCCAGTAGCGTGCCGCTTCGGTGAATCGGGGGTATCCACTCGTCTCGCTGGGATAGGGCGTTGTTGGCGCCTCATCCTCCTCGGTGGACGAGGCACTATGCACATTTGTCGTGGCTCGCTTATCGAGCGTTACCCCACGCGCAATGTTTCCTTTTCCTCCACCAATCTTCACGCCATCTGCCGTAACGATCTCGCCGCCACGACCCGTCAGGTTGCTGAGTACCACACGCCCCAAAGGATTACGACCCCGGTCGAAATCGAAGTGCCCCAAATAAATCCATGTGCCGCCCCCCATGCGCTGATTGACGGCAAATCGTGTGCTGCCGCCCTTATGGTGCACCGTATAGAGGGCCTCTTCGGTGCTATTTGGCAGGGTCTTATAAGAAACGTATACCGCATAGCGTCCCGCGTGTGGGATGTCCGGCGTCCACTCCGCCGTGCTCTCTTTCCCCTTGGCAATGCTTTCCACTGCGCGATAGGTGCCCTCACGAAACGGATTCTCCTGTCCCGTATAACGATCTCTGAGGTGGGCAAAGCCTTTACCCTCCCCCGCGCGCCAGGCCATCTTCGCGTTTTTCTCTGTGTATGTCGATCGGTTGCGACACCCGTCATTATCGATAATGATTTCCACCCCTTGCGTATCGCGCTCACGCGGTAGGAGCACGTTGGCACCGGCCCGCTCAAGCATGGGTACAAGATAGGGTAACACATAGCTCTGCGTGTAGAGATCTTCTACGGTGCCAAATGTCCGTGCGCGCTGCCATTCCCAGCGCCCAAGTTTGCGTTCGTAATAGAGTCCATGACTCTGCCAAAGGGCGATATGCCGGCCGTTCAGCCCGTGCTTAGCCGTCGCAGGGGAGGATAGCCGAGTGATAAGCGGATGATCAGATCCCGACTGCGGAGGGTCGATCTTTTTACTTTCTCCGGTGCGGTATGCCGCCGGCACAAGGTCGCTAATGGATTGCCCGTCTGTCCTGATCTCTACGCTGTAGTCTCGATAAGATTTCGGGAGCATGGCGCTCAGATTGAGGAGGGCATCTTTCACATCCGGTTCACGCATCGGGATATAAGAAAGGGTAACGTCCGCATAAAAGATGACTTTTCGCCCGGCCGTCCGGATAGAGTCCACGGTGACGTTGCCCACATGGGCACGCCGTTTGGCCCATGTAGAGAGATACGTTGCCGCCTTCTGCGAGAGATCCTTGGGAAGTGTTTGCGCCGCACTGTTGGCGGTCGATAGGCCGCTGAGCATAAACAAGCCCAGCAGATACTGCCCCGCATGGCGCGCGAGACAGTAGATCGTGTGATTATTCATGTGGTGTATGCTTTTGTTCATCTTAAAATGTAAAACAAAAGTACCCATTCATTCGACAATGACCAAGTGCGAACAAAGTTTATTACCCATTTTGTGCGCTGGGTCATGTATAGGGCATTGTTTTGCAAGATCTTTTCCTGGCAGGATGGATCAGAGGATAAGGTAGAATCTATTGCGCGCTGTACGTAATTTATGCATTGAGCAATTTTTGCTTATTTCGCAGGCTGTATGGTGGTCAATCAAATATAGTGAGACCTGCTCCGCGCATCCAATGACTCACAAAAAGGATCTGTATATGGCTTCCTATATAAAGAGAGACTGATAAACGGCTGATGTTTGACCCATCTAACGCTGAGCAGGATGGTAAAATCGTCTAAGTAGCTATGATTCATTGCGCTGTAGGATGCAAAAACAAACTCCGATTTTGCATTCCGCAGTGTGCAGAGTACAGAAAACAAGTTTTGAATGACCACTCCGCAGCGTGCAGAGTCCAAAAACAGACTTTGTTTTTGCGCTCTGCAGTGTGCAGAGTCCGAAAACAAGTTCTGTTTTTGCATTTCGCAGCGTGCGAAATCCGAAAACAAACTCCGATTTTGGACTCTGCACGCTGTGAAGTCCTGAAAACAAGTTTTGTTTTTGAGCTCTGCACACTGCGGAATCCAGAAAACAAGTCTTGATTTTACACTCTGCAGCGTGCAGAATACAAAAAACGACGCTTGAAAGGCTGTCAAATAATGAAAGCTATCGACCGTATTTTCCGTGAATAGTATGCAAATATATAGAATAGGAGTCAATGTAAGGATGGCTTAGGCATTCAATGATCGGCACAATAGGTAATCTTTACGCCGCATATCGGTGGGATGATCTACATGATTGTATCGCCGCTTGACGTGGACTAATCCCGCAACAAGAGGGGTTAAAAAAAATAATGCAGATGGTTTTGCAATGGATACGAATAAGTGACTTACATTTGCGGCCATAATCATCATGATTCATTCACACATCAAAAACATAATACGATGAGAGAGATAAAAAAGATCGCGAACGATACAACGCGCTATCCTATGGCTATGCATATCGATATGCAGGAACAAATCTATGGATTGATTCAGCCCTTCGCACCGGAAAAGATTCTGCTGGGCACAACGGATATTCCCTCTTGGAAGAAGGACATTGATCAGGAGAAAGATGCGGTGCGAGACACGCCGCCGTCGGAGTCCATTCCATTCTTAACCGCCAAAGGGAAAAAGCGGCGGGAGATCGTTTCATCCCTCTTTTTAGAGATCCGCGCTGCGTCGACTTCACCTGTCGAAACCCGCGCGAAAGCTGCTCACCGCCTCCGCCTCGTCATCGATTCCTATAAAGGTCTTCAGCGTGAGAACTTGATTGAGGAAACAGGTCACGTTTCTGGATTGCTCAACGATCTGGATAAGCCTACGGCCACCGCAGATCTAGCCACCCTTGGGCTGACTGAGGTCGTCCAAATGCTCCACACAGTCCATAACGAATATCTTACGCTCCGAGGATCGCGCGTGAAGGACCTCGCATCCGACACCCTACCCTCTGGCGCATCGTTACGCGTGAAGAACGATGCGACGGCTGACCAAATCTTTCGCCATATCGAAGCCGCCTATCTGTCCACTACCACCGACGATGACCGCAAAGCTATTGGCGAGCTGATAGACCGCATCAACGCCGTGCTCGGCATGATCAAGACGACGTATCGCCAGCGAATCGCGCAGAAGAAAGCCTCCTCGAAGAAGAAAAAGGGTGGTAAGGATAAGGAACCGAAGCAGCCCGAGTCGCCGAAGAACCCTAAGAAAAGAAAGGAAGAGCCAGACATTCGCCTCCCGGAAGATGAAAAACCGAAGACGCCCGACACCCCCGGAGGCGACACGCCCAAGAAACCCGAAGGCGGCGGTGAGACCCCCGAGCCACCGAAGAAGCCCGAGAGCGGCGGCGGCCCTGAGATCCATCTCCCAGAGGAGTAACCGCTCACTGCATCTCTGAACCGTTCGCCCGGCAGAGTCTCTCTGCGGGCTCGACTCTTCCGACCCTTCCAACCGAGGTGTCTAATCGCAGGTTCAGTGTATAGGCTCCCTCCGACCGCAGTATAGACCATGCGCTTGCCGCATGGCAATCGGGCATCCTGCAAAGTCGAGATGTCCGTTTTTGTATGCTGATACTTTCGATCGGAGAGTCCAATCACAGATTTAGTGTTCAGACCTTCTCAGACCGTAGTATAGGCCATGCGCTTGTCGCATGGCAATCGGGTATCCTGCAAAGTCAGGGTGCCCGTTTTTGTATCCAGATCCTTTTGACCGAGGAGTCTAATCGCAGGCTCAGCGTTCAACTCCCCTTCCGACCGTAGTATAGGCTATACGCTTGCCGCATGACAATCGGGTACCCTGCAAAGTCCGGGTGCCCGTTTTTGTATGCTATCCTTTTGACCGAGGAATCTAATCGCAGGCTCAGCGTTCAGCCTCCTCAGACCGCAGCATAGGCCATGCGCTTGTCGCATAGCAATCGGGCATCCTGCAAAGCCGGGATACCCGTTTTTGTATGCTATCCTTCCGATCGGAGAATCTAGTCATGGATTTAGTGTTCAGACCCCCTCAGACTACAGCATAGGCCATACGCTTATCGTATGGCAATCGGGCATCCTGCAAAGTCAGGGTGCCCGTTTTTATATGGTATTCTTCCAGCCAGGGAATCTAATCGCAGACTCAGCTTTCAGATCCCCTCTGACCGCAGTATAGGTCATGCGCTCGTCGCAAGGCAATCGGGCACCCTGCAAGGTTAGGGTGCCCATTTTTGTATGCTACCCTTCCGATCGGGGAATCTAATCGCATGTTCAGCGTATAGGCCCCCTCCGACCGCAGTATAGGTCATGCGTTTGTCGCATAGCAATCGGGTATCCTGCAAAGTCAGGGTGCCCGTTTTTGTATTCAGTCGTTCTCTCAGAAGGGCTTTCATTCTCTTTCAGTGAGGGTTATCATTCTGCTGAAAGCTCCTGCTCCTCCTACTCGGTAGGATAGGCGTGTACCGCATATGCCTCTCAAACGTTCCCACAAAGGGCAACCCATCTCATCGTTGGGTAGAATCGTGGCATCCATCTTTCCACCCCATCCTGCGGCAGGGTAGGCAAAGAGGATCGAGAAAGGATAATCCGGCGGCGGAACAGGTGACAAAAAAATCCCGCCGATGCATCTCTGCGTCGGCGGGAAGACACAATGTATGACAAGGGAGAAAACTCCCAAAACAGTCGATTAGTTCCTATGTTCCGGTCGAAGCAGGTCGTTGACCGTCTTGACAGGGTTGAAAGTTTCGATCGGCACCTCTACGAAGACCGTATTCCAGTCGCTCATCGCGCCGTTCCACAGTCCGGGCAGCTCAAGTGCCTTGAGCTCACGCCCATCCTTACTCTTCTGCGTGATGAATCCCGTGTTACGATCAACAAAATCAGGCAAGTGGTACTTATGACCGTACGGATCGCGCAGCGCACAGACTATGTCGCAGGGATTGAAGTGCGTACCTTGCTCGAATAGGTGGCGCGCATGGGGATCGCTCATATTGATCTGCGAACTTTCGAGGATCTGCAGCGAGATGGTGCCATCCGGATCGACCGCAAAGAAGGGTCCGCCGCCCGGTTCACCCGTATTCTTCACCATGCCGCACACCCGGAGCGGCCGCATGAGCTTGCGTCGCAAATAGGCGATGCGATCCTTCAGCTCGGTGGGCATAGACGGATTACGCACGCAGAGCGTCTCGCAGACGAAACGGTCGATCTCGTCCACCTGTTCGGGCGAGCATGCACCGCTATCGATCAGTCGTACGTAGTTAGAAATGCGATCGTGCAGGTCGACCAGTATACCCGCCAGAAGTTGTTTGTAGGTTACGGTCACGGGTTTCATGCGGTCGGGGACTACGTTGTCGATATTCTTAATGAAAACAACATCCGCGTCCATCGCGTCGAGGTTACCAATCAGCGCGCCGTGTCCACCGGGGCGGAAAAGGATCGTACCGTCCGCCTCGCGGAAGGGCTGATTCTGCAAATCCACGGCAACCGTGTCGGTAGAAGGCTGCTGCGTACTGAACGAGATGTCATACCGTACACCGTAACGACTCTCGTATGCAGGTACAACACGCCGCACCAGCTGCTCGAAGAGTGCCTGATGCTCAGGCGAAACGGTCAGGTGGATGTTCACACGCCCCGCTTGATTGCGAGCGTAGAGTGCACCCTCCACGAGATGTTCCTCGAGTGCCGTCCGCGGACCATCAGCCGATCCGTGAAAAAGGAGCAGTCCCTTCGGCAGTTCGCCATAGTCCATCCCGCGCGCCTCGAGCAAGTTAGCAACGACAGCCTTATACCGCCCCGCGGCGATCAGCTCATGCACGCCCATTCCCTCATTGGTGCGGCATGCAGCGTCAAGCGTACCGAAGAAGGCGAACGAGTCAATCTGGTCGAAGAAGGTGCGTTCGAAGTCCGTCGACGGACTATCCGACGAGGAGGACAGGAATGCGAAGAGGTTCTTGAACATCCGGCTGGCTGCACCAGAGGCCGGAACGAATTTGAGAATGTGGGCATCGCGCGTCAGATAAGTGTTCCAACGTTCAATGTACTGGGCAAGCTCTTCGTCGGACACTACGCGGATACCGTTTCCAGCAGTTGCGGAGGCCACGAGGGAGAGAAATGGAAAGCCGTTCGCGAAGCATGCCAGCTGTTCATTCAGTTGGGCTTCGGTAATTTTCTTATCGGCCAGATGCCGAATGTCGTCTGAGCTAAGTGTCATAAGGCGTATCATTTATGTTGGTTGATGCCCCAAAGATCCGCAAGGTTCCCCGATGCTGCAAACGGTCCATCGACCGTCTGCGTAGCATCTATCCCGCACCACGCAGCCCCCTACCGACAGCGTCGTCTGACCTGTTATTCCTTGCGCAGACTCCTATCGCGTGAAACGGTAAACGTACCGTCCCGAGCGCAGACTTGCGCTTGCGATTTCCGCGACCCATATAAACAGACTGAGGGCGCCGGAAAACGTATCCGATGCCCTCAGTCCGTATGGCGGTGAATGAGTGATCACGCTTCGAAAGGGATCCTCATCTGTATGTGGGGGTGTGATTCAGCGGTACAGACGTCCCAGAGCATACTGCGGAATAGGTCGTTCGCAGACAAAATCAATCCCGCCTTATTGTCCCGGATCAGTTGATTGCATCCGAGAGAGTGGTCATCTCCCACATTACCCGGGAAGGCAAAGACGTCGCGGCTATTGGCGAAGGCGTGGGTGGCCGTGGAGAGTGCCCCACCCCGCTCAAACGATTCGACGACAACGATTGCATCGGAGAGACCGGCAATCAAACGGTTGCGCTTTAAGAAGTTCTCACCTGCGATGGGTGTCTCGGACGGGTAATCGGTAAATAATCCGCCCCGCTCGATCATCCTCCGCGCGATCTCGCAGTGGCTCTTCGGATAGCAATTGTCGAGTCCGTGAGCAAATACCCCGACCGTCGGAAGCCCGAGTTGCAATGCTGTGCGGTGAGCACATACGTCGATACCATACGCTAACCCACTGATCACAAGCATCTCTGGAAAAACTTTAGCCACATCTCGAAGTAATTTCTCTGCAAGCCGTAGTCCGTAAGGGGTAGCACGCCGAGTCCCCACCACGCCGATCACCTTCGGCGCATTAAGATCGGCAGTTCCTCGGTAGTAACATACGATGGGCGGATTGTCATATTCAGCCAAACGGCGCGGATAGTCCGGATCCGTGATGGTGTAGAGACGTATGCGATGCTGCTCGATAAACCGCGCTTCTTGCTCAGCACGCCTCAGCGCTTCCTCCATCCGACTAACAATCCGCGATGCAGGATATCCGCTGCCCAATCCACGCGCAATCTCCCACGGATGACTGCGGGCCGCAAAGACTTCAGTTGCCGTTCCAAAATGATCTAATAGTATGTGCGCCTTGGCGTTGTTGATGCCTTCTGTCATCGCCAGAGCCATCATGCAGATTCGTTCATTGTCAATCATGTCTTTTGGTTTTTGTGTGATGTGGACAAAGGTAAAGATTACGTCTGATCCCAGATGGATATGAGAAGAGGGCGTCGAAAACAAGTTCCGACGCCCTCAGTGCGTATAGTCGTGCGACTCGGAATCCGAGTGCAACGTAGGGATCAGTCTTTGAGCTTTGCTGAGATGAACTCGCGGTTGAGGCGTGCGATGTTCAGGACAGAGATACTCTTCGGACATTCGGCCTCACAGGCACGCGTATTCGTACAGTTACCGAAGCCGAGCTCGTCCATCTTGGCCACCATCGCCTTAGCGCGGCGTGTAGCCTCAACTCTTCCCTGTGGGAGGAGTGCCAACTGACTGACTTTGGCCGATACGAAGAGCATCGCCGAGCCGTTCTTACAAGCGGCAGCGCAGGCGCCACAGCCGATACAAGCGGCGGCATCCATTGCGAGGTCGGCATCCTTCTTCGGGATCGGTATGGCGTTGGCGTCAGGGACGCCGCCAGTGTTGACTGATACGAAACCGCCAGCCTGCATAATCTTGTCGTACGCTTGACGATCCACCGTGAGGTCGCGAATGATGGGGAAGCCGGCCGAGCGCCATGGCTCGATGGTGATCGTTTCGCCGTCGTGGAATTTGCGCATGTGGAGCTGGCAGGTGGTGATGGCGCTGTCGGGGCCGTGCGGGTGGCCGTTGATGTAGAGCGAGCACATGCCGCAGATACCCTCACGGCAATCGTGATCGAAGAAGACAGGCTCGCGGCCTTCGTTGACAAGTTGCTCGTTAAGTACGTCGAGCATCTCGAGGAACGAGCTGCCCTGCGAGATGTCCTTCAGTTGGTAGGTTTCAAAGGCGCCCTTCTCTTTCGGTCCTTTCTGGCGCCAGACTTTCAATGTTATATTGATATTCTTATCCATGATTCGGTCGTATTTGAGTAGGGGGGTTACTTCTTGTAGTTACGTGTCTGCGGTACCACAAACTGATAGTTCAGCATCTCTTTCTGCATGACGGGATCCTTGTCCTCGCCGCGGTATTCCCAGCAGGAGACGTACATGAATTTGTCGTCGTGACGCAGAGCCTCACCTTCCTCTGTCTGGTGTTCGCTGCGGAAGTGTCCGCCGCAAGACTCCTCGCGGTCGAGCGCATCGTGCGCCATAAGGGCACCCGTCTCGATGAAGTCGGCCAGACGGAGAGCTTTCTCGAGCTCTACGTTCAGGTCGTAAGGCTTACCCGGGATACGGACGTTCGACCAAAATTCTTTCTTCAGCTCTTTCAGCATCTCGATAGCTTCCTTCAAGCCGGCAGCATCGCGCGCCATACCGACATGTTCCCACATGATGTGGCCCAGCTCCTTGTGGATGCTGTCCACGGAGCGCTTGCCCTTGATGTTCATCAGTGTCTCGATGCGGTGGCGCACCTGTTTCTCTGCTTCTTCAAACTCGGGCAGATCAGTGTGGAAGTGGGGCACTTGAATTTGGTCGGCCAGATAGTTCTGGATCGTGTAGGGGAGCACGAAGTATCCGTCGGCCAAGCCTTGCATCAGCGCCGAGGCGCCGAGGCGATTGGCTCCGTGGTCGGAGAAGTTGGCCTCGCCGATGGCGAAGAGTCCCGGAATGCTGGTCATCAGTTCGTAGTCAACCCAAATGCCGCCCATGGTGTAATGGAGCGCGGGGAAGATCATCATCGGCGTCTCGTAGGGATTCTCGTCGACGATCTTCTCATACATCTGGAAGAGGTTGCCGTATTTCTGCTCTACTACGTCACGACCGAGGCGCTTGATGGCGTCCGCGAAGTCGAGGTAGACGGCGAGGCCCGTGTTGTTCACGCCGAAGCCTGCATCGCAACGTTCCTTGGCGGCACGTGAAGCTACGTCACGCGGTACGAGGTTACCGAAGGCCGGATAGCGGCGCTCGAGGTAGTAGTCGCGGTCTTCCTCTTTGATCTGCGTCGGTTTCAGCTTGCCTGCGCGGATGGCTTGTGCATCCTCGAGCTTTTTAGGCACCCAGATACGACCATCGTTACGGAGCGACTCGGACATCAGCGTCAGTTTCGACTGGAACTCGCCGTGAACGGGGATACAGGTCGGGTGGATCTGCGCCATACAGGGGTTGGCGAAGTAGGCGCCCTTCTTGTAGCACTGCCATGCGGCCGAACCGTTCGAGGCCATGGCGTTCGTAGAAAGGAAGAAGACGTTGGCGTAACCGCCCGTGGCGATCACTACGGCGTGGGCAGCGTAACGCTCGATGGCGCCGGTGACGAGGTTGCGGACGATGATGCCGCGTGCACGGCCGTCAACGATAACGAGGTCGAGCATTTCGTGGCGCGTAAACATCTTCACTTTGCCTTTGCCCACCTGACGGCTGAGGGCCGAATAGGCGCCCAGAAGGAGCTGCTGACCCGTTTGGCCGCGGGCATAAAAGGTTCGCGATACCTGTGCGCCACCGAAGGAGCGGTTGTCGAGCAAGCCGCCGTATTCGCGGGCGAAGGGTACGCCTTGCGCTACGCATTGGTCGATGATGGCGTTCGAGACTTCAGCCAGACGATAGACGTTGGCTTCGCGGGCACGATAGTCACCGCCTTTGATAGTGTCGTAGAAGAGGCGATAGACGGAGTCGCCGTCGTTCTGATAGTTCTTGGCCGCGTTGATACCGCCTTGGGCGGCGATGGAGTGTGCGCGGCGCGGTGAGTCCTGAATACAGAAGTTGAGGACGTTGAAGCCCATCTCTGCCAGTGATGAGGCGGCTGAAGCACCGGCCAGTCCGGTGCCGACGATGATGACGTCGAGGCGGCGCTTGTTGGCGGGGTTGACTAACTTCTGATGGTCTTTATAATTGGTCCATTTGTCGGCTAATGGACCTTCCGGTATTTTGGAATTGATTTCTGCCATGATGATTTCCGAATAATAAATGAGGTGTTTCTATGCGTCACACCTACACATAAGTAATGCTTGTCTTTCTCTCTCTTGTTAGTTGCTGAGGCTTTGCGCGTAGAAGAAAAGGGTTACGAAGGCGAAGCCTACGCAGATGAGCGTAGCCACGATGGTGGAGATACATTTCCAGCGGTTGAACCATTGTTGGTTGTTCCAGCCGATGGTGTGGATGGCGCTCCAGAAGCCGTGCGTGAGGTGGAACCACAGGGCTACGTACCAGATCAGATAGCCCAGAACCACGAGGGGCTGGCTGAAGTAGTAGCGGATGAAGGCGGCTCCGTCTTGCGGAGAGACCATCTGGCCGCCCAACGCCACTTCATGGTGTCCGGTGAGTTCAGCGAACATCATCTTGTGCCAGAACTGACACAGGTGAAGGCACATGAAGCCGATCACAACCACGCCGATGGCGAACATGTTTTGCGATGCCCAGCTTACGCCCGCCGGACGGGTGTTGACCGCATAGCGATCGTTGCCACGTGCCTTGCGATTTTGCAGCGTCAGCATCGTTGCATAAACGAAATGGAGCACCACGAAGCCGCCCAATACAACGGTTGCGGCCACAGCGTACCAATTCGCGCCCAACAGTCCACAGATCATGTTATAGGCGTCCGTTGAGAAGACGGCCGCCACGTTCATCGATAAGTGGAACAACAGAAAGAAGATCAAGAAAAGCCCGGAGATACTCATCACCAACTTTTTCCCGACGGAAGATTTGACTAACCACATAAGTAAATAATTTAATTGTTTTCTCTGTTCATTCTTTGTGGTGCAAAAGTACGATAAGGCCGGGCATTCACAACTGTTTAGGGAAATATTTCCGTAATGGGTGGAGGCTTGGCGGAACAGACCTGTCGGGGCTGTGTTTAGCGTCGAATCATTTGGGCAGCTCGCTTGTCGGTGCTCTCAAAGCATGGCTACGGGGTGTCGGGGTCAAAAACGTGCCGCCTTTTGTATGGCTACGGGGTGTTGGGGCCCAAAACGGGCCGCCTTTTGTATGGCTACGGGGTGTCGGGGCCCAAAACGGGCCGCCTTTTTCATGGCTACGGGGTGTCGGGGTCCATAACGTGCCGCCTTTTGCATGGCTACGGGGTGTTGGGGTCCAAAACGGGCTGCCTTTTTCATGGCTACGGGGTGTCGGGGCCCAAAACGGACCGCCTTTTGCATGGCTACGGGGTGCGCGGTCCAAAACGGGCCGCCTTTTGCATGGCTACGGGGTGCGCGGTCCAAAACGGGCCGCCTTTTACACCGCGACGGGGTGCGCGGTCTAAAACGGGCCGCCTTTTTCATGCCGACAGCCTGCGCGGTGAAAACGGCGGCCCGTTTTTTACAGTTCTTGGGTGCGCGGTGAAAACGGCGGGCTGTTTTTCACAGTTCTTGGGTGCGCGGTGAAAACGGCGCCCCGTTTTTCACAGTTCTTGGGTGCGCGGTGAAAACGGCGGGGGAGCTTCGAGGCGCCGAAAGGTGTATCCAGCGGTGCGGAGCCACGTGACGACGCGGGGCAGGGCGTCGAACATCCGCGGGGCGGCCTTGGGGGAGTCGTGGAAGACGATGAGGGAGCCGTTGCGGGCGTAATGGGTGGCGTTATGGAAGACGTCGTCGGGGGTGAGGCGGGGGCTGTAGTCGCGGGTGACGACGTCGAACATGATGAGTCGGTAGCCAGCCGCGCGGAGGGCTGCCTGTTGAGCGGGGGTGAGTCGACCGTGCGGGGGGCGGAAGAGGGGGCTGTCGATCAGCTTGGCGGCCAGGCGGACGTCGGCCATGTAGTCTGAGGCGGGCAGACGGAAGCCGCGGATGTGGTGATGGGTGTGATTGCCGACGGTGTGTCCGGAGGCGAGGATGGCGCGGTAGGCTTCGGGGTAACGGCGGACGTTGTCGCCGACGCAGAAGAAGGTGGCGGGGACGGCGAGCTGGTCCAGCACGCGGAGCAGGCGGGGGGTGGTGGCAGCGTTGGGGCCGTCGTCGAAGGTGATATAAACACAGGGCTCTTCCGCGGGCAGTCGCCAGACTGACCCGGGGAAGAGCTTCCTGTAAAACCAAGGGGGGCGCTCGATGAACATACCCTACGACTCCGCAGAGCAGCGCATCTGCACTACGCTGCGAAGTCTACTTGGTTCATTGCTTATTGCCCAGCTGCGGGGCGAGGGTGTTGTAGAACTTGGTGAACTCGTCGACGTACTTGGCGCCATAGTTCGGGTCGTAGTGCTTGCCGACACCGATGACGTTCTGCACGATGGCCATGTCGCGCTGGAGATCTTCGCGTATGCTGGCGAACTGAGCCGGTTTGAGGCGGACGTACCAGCGGATGTTGCGCAGGGAGTTCTCAACGATGGCGTCGAGGATGGGTTCGCCCTTGTCCTTCTTGCCGAGCGCCATGTAGGTCTCGCCGATGGCGATGGCGCTGTAGTCAAGCGGGACGTTGACGGCCGGGAGCACCTTCATGGCCTTGTCCGCTACGGCCAGTGCCTTGTCGCGTTTGCCTTCGCGGATGAGGGCTTGGGCCAGCTCGCCGAAGACGTACATACGGTAGCTCTTGCACATGCGCATCGTGTTCTCCTCGAGGTAAACACCGGGCTTGTCGGCACCGCCCCACTTGAAGCGGTTCATGACGTTGTCGTACATCTTTTCCGTGTTGATCGGGCGGGCACCCTCGGCACGTGTCGAGAAGGGCACGAGGCGGTAGGCCAGGCCGGTCTTTTGGAAGTAGGGGTCGAGGCGGACGAACTGGTTCGGGTCGACGGTGATGGCGAAGTAGATGGGGCGCTTCCAGTTGTTGGTCACCACCATGTCGAGGATGGTGATGGCTTCCTTACCGATGGCTTGCTTGCCGGAGAGGTCGATGAGGAGCTCTCGGGCCATCATCGGGGCGTCTTGCGGATCGATGGCGTTGTTCTGGCGCACAGCATTGGAGTCGATCGGGTAGACGAACTTCTCGGCCGGCAGATAGTCGATCGGCTCATTGACGCCGGGGACGGTCTTCGTGCGTGGGTCGTCGCTGCGGAGCCACTCGAGGGCCTGGTTGAGGTCCATCTGCTCCACGCGCTTGATGAGGTAGGCGTGGTCGCGGGTACCCTGGATGTATTGGGCGCGCGTCCAGGTGATGGGCAGCGGATCGGAGTTGTAAGCCTGACGCTTCATCTGATCCGTGTACCAGTCTGTTTGCAGGTAGCTGGTGTTGCAGACGCGCACATCGGTGCGAATGCCTTCCACCTCTTGGGCATACCAAAGCGGGAAGGTGTCGTTGTCGCCGTTGGTGAAGATCACGGCGTTCGGCTCGCACGACTCGAGGTAGTTGGCGCCAAAGTCGCGGCACATGTAGCGGCCCGAGCGGTCGTGGTCGTCCCAGTTCTGTCCGGCCATTTGCAACGGTACGAGCACGCAAAGCACCGTGGCGATCGCTCCGGCTGCAATGCCCGGCAGCTTGCCATATTTCTCTATCGCCCGTGCGATGGCTCCGACGCCCAGTCCGATCCAAATGCAGAAGGCATAGAACGATCCGGCGTAGGCGTAGTCGCGCTCACGCGGCTGGTAGGGCGTCTGGTTCAGATAAAGCACGATGGCGATGCCGGTCATGAAGAAGAGTAGGAAGGTGATCCAGAACGACTGCATGCCGCGGCGTCCGCTGCCCAGCTGATAGAAGATACCGAGGATACCGAGCAGCAGCGGGAGCATGTAGTAGACGTTGTGGCCCTTGTTGTTGATGATGTCGTTCGGCATATTATCCTGCGGGCCAACCATGAGGGCGTCGATGGGTTTGATGCCTGTGATCCAGTTGCCGTTCAGGATCTCGCCGGCGCCTTGGATGTCATTCTGTCGGCCGGAGAAGTTCCACATGAAGTAGCGCCAGTACATGAAGTTCAGCTGGTAGCGCACGAAGAAGACGAGGTTCTCCGCGAAGGTGGGCTTCATGGCCGTCTTCGTCTCGCCCATCAGCTGATATTTGATCGGCGTACCCTTCACGTTGCCCCAAGACTTATACGCCTCCACGTGGCGCGGCTCGGAGCTGTACATGCGGGGGAAAAGCATTTCGGTCTCGCTGACGTATTCGTAATCCGGGGTGACGTAGGAGACGTAATAGCGATCCTTCTCCGTGGGGCTTTTCTTGATCACGCGGCTCCAGGTCTTGGGGCCGTCCTTCGATGCAGCCGTGCCATCACTGTTGCGAGCCACCTCGGAGACGTACGTCGGGCCGTAGAACAATGGCTTGTCGCCGTATTGTTCGCGGGCCAAGTAACTGCGCAGGGTGAAGATGTCGCTCGGGGCATTCTGGTTCATCGGCGTGTCAGCCGTCGAGCGGATGAGGATCAACGCGTAGGAGGAATAACCCACCACGATGACGAGCAGCGAGACGAGCGTCGTGTTCAGTGCAGCCACATGGAGTCGTTTCATGCGGAAGAGGGCCACACCCAGCGCTGCGATCAGCAGCACGCCGAGCACGTAGCCCTCGCCAATGAAGGGGATACCCAGCAGTACGATCGAGAGCAGGAACGATACACGCACCCGCATCGGATTCGGATCCTGTCGCATGGTCTCCCAGATGGCCCAAGCCAATACGGCAGCCACGATGATGACATAGGCATAGACACCCGTATTGTAGGGCATGCCCAGCACGTTGACGAACAGCAGCTCGAAGAGTCCGCAGACTTCCACCAGACCCTGCACCACGCCGTACATCATCACGGCCACGAGGGCGAATGAGATAAGCAGTGCCACCAGTGTACCCTTCAGCGTGGGGTTGGGGTACTTCCTATAATAATATACGAGTACGATGGCGGGGATACAGAGCAAGTTCAGGAGGTGCACCCCAACGCTGACCCCCATGAAGTAGGCGATGAGCACGATCCAGCGATCGGCATGCGGACGGTCGGCCACCTCTTCCCATTTCAGGATCAGCCAAAAGACAAGGGCCGTGAAGAGCGACGAAGAGGCGTAAACCTCACCCTCGACGGCGCTAAACCAGAACGTATCGCTGAACGTGTAAGCCAGCGCGCCCACAATGCCACAGCCCATCACCATCACGGTGCGCGCCAGCGTCAGCTCGCGCTTCCCTTCCTTGAGGATTATGCGCCGCGCCATGTGCGTGATGCTCCAAAAGAGGAAGAGGATGGTCAGGGCGCTGAAGAGGGCCGACATCGAGTTGACCATCTTGGCCACCTGAGCCGTGTCCGAGGTTAGCTGCGTGAAGAGGTTAGCCATGAGCATAAAAAATGGGGCTCCGGGCGGGTGTCCCACTTCTAACTTGAAGGCCGACGAGACGAACTCGCCGCAATCCCAGAAACTACCCGTCGGCTCGATGGTCGACAGATACGTGAACGCCGCGACGAGGAAAACGAGCCATCCCGTGACGTTGTCGATTAGCTTGAAATGCTTCATAAAACGATGATATTGTATGCTTTTAGATGTGTCTAAAAAAACGCGCGCAAAGGTACATGCGTGATCTGAAAACGAAAACCGCGGACCCCGAGTGCAGAACTGGGTGAGAGATCAGAGCAGTGCGGCCGACTCACGTATCCGTGCCAAGCGTGTGGCCAGGCTTCGGTCTTCTTTGATTAAGCGCATCGCGTAATCTGTCTGCATACCCATCAAAAGGTCGGATGATACGCCAAGAGCTGCCTCAAAGAGCAGGGCTGTGGTCGGGGTTAGTGCACGACGCTCGTTGAGGATGTCGTTCAGTAGTGTCGGTGATACGCCCATCTGCTTGGCCAGCTGGGCCTGACGGATCCCACGATATTCGATCTCCTCCTTCAGCAGTTCGCCAGGGTGGATCGGGCGGGCACATACGGGGTGTTTCATCGTCGTCGTCATTTGTAGTGGTTTGCCGTTTTATTGGACGAAAGCGGGGGCTACTTGCTGTTTAGTGATGGGGGACGAGCCCAACGCCCATCCCCCATTTTGACTCTGCTTGGCTTACTCCGTCTTTTCGGTCTCGGCTTCGGGCACGAGCTTCAGGTATTCACCATAGCCCTCGGCTTCCATGCGGTCGCGGGGGATGAACCGCAGCGAGGCGCTGTTGATGCAGTAGCGCAGGCCGCCGCGATCCTTCGGGCCGTCGGTGAAGACGTGCCCCAGGTGCGCGTTGCCCGTCTTGCTACGCACCTCGGTGCGCTCCATGCCGTGCGAATGGTCGGCATGCTCCGTGATGAGGCTCTTGTCGATGGGCTTCGAGAAGGCTGGCCAGCCGCAGCCCGATTCGAACTTGTCGGTCGAGACGAAGAGCGGTTCGCCCGTGGTGACGTCCACATAGATGCCGGGGCGGAACTCGCCGCAGTAGGCGTTCGTGAAGGGGCGTTCGGTGGCGCTGTTTTGCGTCACGTCGTACTGCTCTTCGGTGAGCGTGCGGCGGAGCGTAGCGTCGTCCTTACGGGTGTAACGCGGTGCGGGGTTGGCCTTGCGTGCCATCTCGAAGAGGGCCGGCGAGATGTGGCAGTATCCGGTCGGGTGCTTGACGAGGTAGTCCTGATGATACTCCTCGGCGGGGTAGAAGTTCCGGAGCCTCCCCTCCTCCACGGCCACGGGCTTGCCCAGCTTCACGGCCAGAGCGGCGATGGCGCGGTGGATGGTCTCGGCGTCCGCTTCGTCGGTGTAGTAGATGCCCGTGCGATAGCGTGTGCCCTGGTCGTTGCCCTGCCGATTGAGGCTCGTCGGGTCGATGGTTTGGAAGTAGAGTTGGATGAGCTGGTCGAGGGTGATCACCGCCGGATCGTAGGTCACGCGGACCGTCTCGGCGAAGCCCGTCGTCTCGGTCGACACCTCCTCGTAGGTCGGCGCCGTGTCCGTCTTGCCGTTCGCATAGCCGACCTCGGTGCTCATCACGCCACGGATCTGCTTGAAGAAGTGTTCCGTGCCCCAGAAGCATCCGCCGGCAAAGCAAATGGTCTTCGTTCCCGTCTCGTTGTTCGTTAGGGTGGCGGCATTGGCGCGCCCACGTGTCACGGCGCTCCTTCCGGCGAAGAAGAGCGCAACGACACCGGCCGCAGCCGATGCCCACAGTAGGATCTGTTTCTTTCTCATTGTCGTATTCATTTAATATGGTAGGGCAAAGATAGGGGCGTGGGGGTTACCGGGGTGCACGATTTCCTGACGAAAAAGGCCGCGTCTCGCCCCGCGACATTGGGCAAAATGTCGAGCGACAAGGGCCAACTAAGGATCAAGGGAGGCGTTTCTTTGAGTAATTTTCACCGACGACATGCCAACGGTGAAAATTACTCAAGGAAATTCCTCCAAAAGAGATCGGTTGGAGGAAATTACTCGGAGAAATTCCTTCAAAAGAGATCGGTTGGAGGAATTTACTCGGAGAAATTCCTTCAAAAGAGATCGGTTGGAGGAAATTACTCGGAGAAACGCCTTCAAAAGAGATCGGTTGGAGGAAATTACTCGGCGAAACGCCTCCAAAAGGGATCTGGCGGGGGGAATGTGGCGATAGGACACTCCTTTTCTTGCTTTGATGTGGGGAAAAGGAGCAAAAGAAAATCAAGGCGTCAGGGATGCTGGCCTAATTGGACGGGTACCAGGTCCGTATCCGGGGCCGCTTCTCATTCGATGCGTTTGCGGAGGCGGGCGAGGTAGGCGCGCATGGCTTCGGAGTCGTGGCGGGCGATGATGCGCTGGAGCTCGGCCAACTCCTCGCGGATGCGCTCAATCTGACCGGGCGTGCGGGGGTTGAAGAGGATCTCGGAGAGCAGGTAGTCGTCTTCGGAGAGTACGCCGCGGGCGATCTTCATGTGGCGCCGGAAGGTGGTTCCGGGCGCGTCCTGATGTTCCATCGTGGCCACGAAGACGAACGTCGAGGCGAAGGGGATGCCGAGCGACTGGGCCACGACGCGGTCGTGCTCGTCGAAGGTGTATTCGAAGATGTTCAGCTTCAGCCGGCCGTAGAGGTCCTTGAAGAAGACCCGCCCGAGGTGGTCGCCCTCGGAGATGAGGATGGCGTTCTCGTTCATCAGGTTGCCGAGGTTGGCGAAGGTGGGGCCGAACATGGGGTGGGTGGAGACGTAGGGAAAGCCGCAGCGGGCGTAGTATTCGGCCAGGCCGGTCTTGACCGAGGCGATGTCCGAGATGATGCAGCCAGGCCGGAGGTGTGGCAGCACGGCGTCGAAGGCCTCGAGGGTGCGGCTGAGCGTGACGCAGTTGATGACCAGCTCGGGGGCGAAGGCCTCCACCTCGTCGGGCGAGGCGAGGCGGAGGGCGTTATAGATGAAACGCATGCGGCGCGGGTCGGACTCGAGGACGGCCACCTCGTGATCGAAGCTGAGCAGGTCGGTGAAGAACGACCCCATCCGACCCGCTCCGAGGATAAGGATCTTCATGACTCGGCTGCGTTTTCGCCTTGGTTCATCACGATCATCTGCTGGCGCACGGACTCCTCGTGGATGTTCTTGAGGATGGCCTGCACGAAGTCCGGATTCAGCTCCATCGCGGCGCCGGCCTTGGCGCGGTTCTCGAGGATCTCGCCGTAGCGTGGCGACTGGAGGATGGGCATGTTGTGCTCCTTTTTGTAGACACCGATCTCGCGCGAGATGCGCATGCGCTTGGCCAGAAGCTCGAGCAGTTGCTCGTCCACACCGTCGATCTGTCGGCGCAGGGCGGAGAGGTTCTCCGTCGTTTGCGTGGCGTCACGGATGACGAGCAGGCTGAGCACATAGTCGAGCACATCGGGCGTGATCTGCTGTGCGGCGTCGCTCCAAGCCTCGTCGGGCGAGCAGTGCGACTCGATGATCAGGCCGTCGAAGTTCAGGTCCATCGCCTGCTGGCTGAGCGGTGCGATCAGCTCACGCTTTCCGCCGATGTGGCTCGGGTCGCAGATGATGGGCAGGTTCGGGATGCGTCGGCGAAGCTCGATGGGGATGTGCCAGAGGGGCAAGTTGCGGTAGAGCTTCTTGTCGTACGAGCTGAAGCCGCGGTGGATGACGGCGATGCGTCGGATGCCGGCGCCGTAGACGCGTTGGATGGCGCCGATCCAGAGCTCTAAGTCGGGGTTCACGGGGTTCTTGATCAGTACGGGGATGTCCACGCCCGAGAGCGCGTCGGCCACGTCCTGCATGGCGAAGGGGTTGACGGCCGTCCGGGCGCCGATCCAAAGCACGTCCACGCCGGCCTTGAGCGCCTCAAAGACGTGGTCGCGTGTGGCTACTTCGGTGGCTACGTACATGCCCGTCTCCTCCTTCACGCGCTTGAGCCACTTCAGGCCCGGTGCGCCGACGCCCTCGAAGCCCCCCGGCCGCGTGCGTGGCTTCCAGATCCCCGCGCGAAAGATCTTCACCCCCACGGCTGCTAATGCGTTGGCGGTAGTCATCACTTGCTCTTCGGTCTCCGCGCTGCACGGGCCGGCAATCACCAGCGGACGCTTCTCGTCGACCCCCGGTAATACGATGGATTTCAAATCCAAATTCTCGATTTTCTTGCTCATTGTAATATATGTGTAGATGTATGATTCATTGTTAGTCGGGCGCCCGTCTTTCATTTTTCGATTCTCGCTGGCCTTTGCCGAGGCCGGGGAAGTATGGCCGGGTGCCCGTCTTTCATTTTCCGATTTTCGTTTTCACCCTTTCCAGCGCCTCCTCGAGCGCGTCCTCCGGACAACAAAGCGAGATGCGCACGTACTGATCGCCGGCCGATCCGAAGATGAAGCCGGGCGTGATGAATACGTGGGCCTGCTGGAGTACGCGGTCGGCCAACGCCTCGCCGCACTTGGCCGATGTCGGCACCCGTCCCCAGAGGAACAGGCCCACCTGTCTCGGGTCGTATTGACATCCGAGCGCGTCCATGATGCGCTCCGCCAAGACGCGCCGACGGCGATAGACGGCATTCATCCCGTCGTACCATTCGCGCGGCGCTTTGAGCGCTTCCACCACGGCCGACTGCATGGGGCGGAACTGCCCCGAGTCTACATTGCTCTTCACGCGTAAGATCCACTCCACGAACTGCGCATTCGAGGCCAGCATGGCCATGCGCCAGCCCGGCATGTTGTGCGCTTTGCTCATCGAATTCAGCTCGATGCACACCTCCTTGGCGCCCTTCACGGAGAGGATGCTGCGCGGGTGGTCGTTCAGAATGAAGCTGTATGGGTTGTCGTGACAGATGACGATGCCGTGCCGACGCCCAAAGTCGACCAAGCGCTCCAGCAGCTCGTCCGACGCGTCCGCACCTGTCGGCATGTTCGGGTAATTGGCCCACATCAGCTTGATCGGTGGGCGCAACGCCGCCTCACGTTCGGCCACGAGGCGCTCCAACGCCTCAAAGTCGGGCTGCCATCCGCGCGACGCCTCAAGCGTGTACGGAATCAGCTCCGCACCCACCAGACGGCTCACCGAGCTATAAGTCGGGTATCCCGGGTTGGGCACCAAGACGCCTTCGCCGGGGTTGAGGAAAGCCATAGAGACGTGCAGGATGCCCTCTTTCGATCCGATGAGTGGCAGCACCTCGCGGTCCGCATCCAGCGTGACGCCATACCATTGTTCGTACCACGCGGCGTAGCCCCGGCGTAGTTCGGGCATGCCCGTGTAGGGTTGATAGCCGTGCACATCGGGGCGTGCCACCTCGCGCTGGAACGTCTCAATGGCCACCTCCGACGGTGGCAGGTCGGGGCTGCCGATGCCGAGGCTGATCACGCGTTTACCGGCGGCATTCATGGCCGCCACTTCCTTCAGTTTCTTGGAGAAGTAATACTCCTGCACCGTGCCGACGCGGTGGGCCGGCCGTACGCTAAATGCTTTGTTTTCCTTGTTCATATTCGCCCAGTATTTTCAAGTCGTTAGTCAGTGGGATGATGGCCTCCAAGGCCTGCCGATAGCGCGTGTAATCCTCGAAGGTGAGATTGACGTAAAACATGTACTCCCACTCGCGTCCGATGATGGGTAGCGACTGGATCTTGGAGAGGTTCATGTCGTAAAACGAGAGGATGGTGAGCACTTTCGAGAGGCTTCCGGAGGTGTGTGGTAGGGCGAAGACGAGCGAGGCCTTGTTTCTCACCGCGTCTTGCTGCATGTGTTCGGCCAGGTCGGGGCGGGCGATGACGAGGAAGCGCGTGTAGTTGCGTTTGTTCGTTTCCACACCCTCGGCCAACACCTCCAGGCCGTACATCTCGGCCGCACGTCGGGCACAGATCACGCCGTGACCGTGCATTTGTTTCTCGGCCACCCAACGGGCGCTGCCGGCCGTATCGTCACACTCTACGAGCTTGGCGCCCGGCAGTGTGTCCAGGAAGTCGCGACATTGCATCAGTGCGATGGGGTGCGAATTGACCTCCGTCACGTCCTCCGCCCGCGTGCCCGGCAGTGCGGCGAAGGAGTGCATGATGCGCAGTTTATACTCTCCCACAATGCGGCAATTGCCCTCGCGGATCAGCTCATGGTTTTGCAGCAGACTGCCGGCGATGGTGTTCTCGATGGCCATCATGCCGACGGTGCCGGCGGATACGTGTTCGATCACTTCGCGAAACGTGTCGCAGGGCACTGGCTCCACGGCCTCGCCTTCAAAATAGCGTTGCGCTGCCACGTCGTGATACGACCCCGCTATGCCTTGTATGGCTACTTTCTTCTTCATTCCTTTTTGTTCGTCGTTTATATCCGGTCGATCCTCCTTTTTGCGAATGGGGAACCCATAGAAAAAGAAAAGATCCCACCATTTACAATGGCAGGATCTTTCTCTATTTCCTTCATAAAAGTCTCTTCTACTTACGTGCACCGGATCCTGCCTTTACTTCGCTGTCGAGGTAAAAGAAAAAATAACCGTATGCGTAAAATCGACCCATGATCTCTTCGTTAAATCGTCGGCAAAGATAGAACCGCATTCTTTCTAAACAAGGAATAGGTAGAGAGACGCTGGGTGCCGCCTCCCGCCCCCCACCTTCTTGCAGTACCTTTGCCCGCGTATTATTAAAGCATATATCACACGAAGAAATCATGATTATAGTTAGCGGTTTGGACATCCGATTCGGAAAGCGGATCCTCTTTCAAGACGTCAATCTCAAGTTTTTGCCCGGCAACTGTTATGGCATCATCGGTGCCAACGGTGCCGGTAAATCCACCTTCCTGCGCGCCATCAGTGGCGACCTCGACCCGACGCGTGGCACGATCAGCATGGGCCCCGGCGAGCGACTTTCGGTCTTGGCGCAGGATCACTTTGCCTTCGACGATTACACGGTGCTCGACACGGTCCTCATGGGCCACACGCAGCTCTGGGCTGTGATGAGCGAAAAGAATGCGCTCTACGCCAAGGAGGACTTTACCGACGCCGACGGCATTCGTGCCTCGGAGCTGGAGGAGAAGTTTGCCGAGATGGAGGGGTGGAACGCTGAGAGCGATGCGGCGGCGCTGCTCAGTGGGCTGGGCATTGAGGAGGCACTGCATGCGAAGATGATGCGCGACCTGAGCGGTAAGCAGAAAGTGCGTGTGCTGTTGGCCAGGGCGCTCTTCGGTAAGCCGGACAACTTGCTACTCGATGAGCCTACGAACGACCTCGACCTGGAGACCGTATCCTGGCTCGAGAACTACCTGGCCAACTTCGAGCACACGGTGCTTGTCGTCAGTCACGACCGCCACTTCCTCGACGCTGTCTGCACCCACACCGTGGACATCGACTTTGGCAAGCTCAAACTCTTCGCCGGCAACTACAGCTTCTGGTACGAGTCGAGCCAATTGGCCCTCCGCCAGCAACAACAGCAGAACAAGAAGGCCGAGGAGAAGAAGAAGGAGCTGGAGGAGTTTATCCGCCGATTTAGCGCTAACGTGGCCAAGTCGAAGCAGACCACAAGCCGCAAGAAGATGCTCGAGAAGCTCAACATCGAGGAGATCCAACCCTCGTCGCGTCGTTATCCGGGCATCCTTTTCAATCCCGCTCGCGAGCCGGGCAACCAAATCCTGGAAGTCAGCGGTCTGACGAAAACAATCGACGGGCACACGCTCTTCCATGACCTGAATTTCAACGTGGAGAAAGACGACAAGATCGTCTTCATCAGTCGTGACCCGCGCGCCATGACGGCCCTTTTCCAGATCATCAACGGCGAAGAGGAGCCTGACGCAGGCACCTTCCGCTGGGGGCAGACGATCACCACGGCCTACCTGCCGCTCGACAATGCGCGCTATTTCAACTCCGACTACAACCTCTTGGAGTGGCTCGGGCAGTTCGCCAAGGACACGAACGAGGTCTTCCTCAAAGGCTTCCTCGGCCGCATGCTCTTCACCGGCGAGGAGCTCCAGAAGAAGGTGAGCGTCCTCTCCGGCGGCGAGAAGATGCGCTGCATGATCTCGCGCATGATGCTCCGCGACGCCAACACGCTCATCCTCGACACGCCCACGAACCACCTCGATCTCGAGTCGATCCAGGCCTTTAACAATACGTTGGTGAACTACAAAGGCAATGTGCTCTTCTCCAGCCACGACCACGAGTTCATCCAGACCGTCGCCAACCGCGTCATCGAGCTCACCCCGAACGGCAACATCGACAAGATGATCGAGTACGACGATTACATCTCCGACCCCAAGATCTCCGAGCTGCGCGAGCGCCTCTACGCGGGGAAGTGAGGCGTAAAACCACTGTTTTTCAGGCCCAGAACCGCCTGAGACGCTCTGAACCTCTTGCGACACGTCTAGAACCTCTCGCGAGAGGTTTTTTATGTGTCGTGAGAGGTAAAAAGCGTCTCCCGAGAGGTTGCGGACCTCTCCCGAGAGGTTCTAGACGTGTCGTGAGAGGTAAAAAATGTCTCGCGAGAGGTTCCGGACCTCTCCCGAGAGGTTCTAGACGTCTCCGGACAGGTATTTTACCTCTCAGGCCCCCAATGCAGCCGGAGGCGAAAAACTTCACCCCACCGGAGCTCCCCACTGCGTCTATATTTGCGCCGCTGACTCCCCACGCGGGGTGACAGCCCGTTTTTAGTTTCTCATTTTTCACTGATTATGGATGACATCTATCGGTCGGCGGGCGGACGCCGACTTATACACGATTTATACCGCCGACACCTGGCCGAGCTCGACGTGCCTCTCTCCGAATGCATGGTGGCTACGGAGCTGGGCGATACGCACGTTGTGACTTATGGGCGACACGACGCTACGCCCATCCTTTGTTTTCATGGCGAATACCTCACCGGCCCGCTGGCTATGCGCCCTTTCATCGAGGGGCTGGATCTGGAGCGGGTGCGCCTTCTTGTGCCCGATGTGCCCGGGGCTGTCGGTTTCAGTCTGGGGCGCCGATTGAGCGCCTCGAAGGGGGAGTATGGGCGATGGGCGCTGCAAGTGATGGAGGCGCTGGGACTACGTGGGTGCACCGTTCTGGCTTGGTCGCAGGGGGCACGCATTGCGCTGCAACTCTGTGAGACGGCCGTGCTGAGCGTCAGCCGACTCATGTTGGTGCAGCCCGCTGGGTTCGCCTCCACGTCGCTGGCACGCACCGATCGTCTGCTCAGCGCCCGAACGCCCGATCTGGACCGTCTGCAGCTATCGGATCAGGCTGTGCAACGCGCCTTAGAGCCAGCCCTAAACTTTGAAGCTCCCGATTTGCTTGAGATGGCACGCCTCATTTATCTCTACCTCCGACCCGAGCCCGAGGAGTGGCGCGAGGTGAAGAAGAAAAGCCTGGATAAGTTTCGTGCACCGGTCGGCATCGTGGCCTGCAAGTCGGACTGCCTCTTCCCGGGCGATGAGGTGGTGAAGCATGCGCGGCGTGTGGTGCCGTTCATGGAGATGTCGCGTGTTGTCGACCTCGGCTGCCACTGCGGACTCTTCGCCGACACCGATGTCGCGCACGAGGCCATCGCTGTCGTGTCCGACTTCCTGCTCCGCGGTACGGATTGATCGCCTGTACTTACCGGGCCAACCTTCCCGCTCTCGGTGAGGGGAAAATGAAAGAGGGGCGCAGATCTGATTGATCCGCGTCCCTCTTTTTCGTGTGCTATGAGTGAAGGCCGAGGGGGCCTATCCGTGTCGGATTATGCCTCGCCGTTCTCCAGCTTCTCTTTCAGTGCAGCCAGCTCCTCGATGTCGCCCAGTGTGGTCTTTTCGATCACGGGTGCGTTTGCCATCTCGGGTGCCGGAGCATGGTGACCACCGCCACCGTTGTTGCCGCCGCCACTGTTGCTGTTGTTACGGGCACGACGCTCTGCTGCACGTGCGCTGCGCTGCTCGTCCTCGAAGGTGCGGCTGTGCGAGAGGATGATTCGCTTCGCATCCTTGTTGAACTCGATCACCTTGAAGGGCAGCTTCTCGTCGAGCTTAGCCGGCGATCCGTCCTGCTTGGTCAGATGGCGCGGGGTAGCGAAGCCTTCCACACCGTAGGGCAGCGATACCACGGCGCCCTTGTCCAGCATTTCGATGATCGTGCCGTCATGCACGGAGCCGACGGTGAAGATCGTCTCGAACACATCCCACGGGTTCTCCTCCAGCTGCTTGTGGCCGAGGCTGAGGCGACGGTTCTCCTTGTCGATCTCGAGCACCTGTACATCGATGTTGGCGCCGATCTGTGTGAACTCGCTCGGGTGCTTGATCTTCTTCGTCCAGGAGAGGTCGGAGATGTGGATCAATCCGTCTACGCCCTCTTCGATCTCCACAAAGACACCGAAGTTGGTGAAGTTGCGTACGCGAGCCGTGTGCTTCGATCCGACCGGATACTTGATCTCGATCTTCTCCCACGGATCTTCGCGGAGCTGCTTCACACCGAGTGACATCTTGCGGTCCTCGCGGTCGAGCGTCAGGACGACTGCTTCCACCTCGTCGCCTACCTTCATGAAGTCTTGAGCGCTGCGCAGGTGTTGCGTCCAGCTCATCTCCGAGACGTGGATCAGTCCCTCGACGCCCGGAGCGATCTCCAGGAATGCGCCATAGTCGGCCATCACCACCACTTTGCCCTTCACATGGTCGCCCACCTTGAGGTTCGGGTCGAGGGCATCCCACGGGTGCGGCGTAAGCTGCTTCAGGCCGAGGGCAATGCGCTTCTTCTCGTCGTCGAAGTCGAGGATCACGACGTTGAGCTTCTGATCGATGTGCACCACCTCGTCCGGGTGCGATACGCGTCCCCAAGACAGATCCGTGATGTGCACCAGACCGTCCACACCGCCCAGGTCGACGAAGACGCCGTACGAGGTGATGTTCTTGACCGTACCCTCGAGCACTTGGCCCTTCTCCAGTCGAGAGATGATCTCGCGCTTCTGCTGTTCCAGCTCGGCCTCGATGAGGGCCTTGTGCGAAACCACCACGTTGCGGTATTCCTTGTTGATCTTGACTACCTTGAACTCCATCGTTTTGCCGACGAACACATCGTAATCGCGGATCGGCTTCACATCGATCTGCGAGCCCGGAAGGAAGGTGTCGATGCCGTAGATGTCTACGATCATGCCGCCCTTTGTCCGTCCGCGCACATAGCCCTTGAGCACCTCGTCGCGCTCGAAAGCGTCCGTGATGCGTTCCCAAGAGCGGGCCGAGCGGGCCTTCTTGTGCGAGAGGATCAGCTGACCCTTCCTGTCTTCTTGATTCTCAACGTAGACTTCCACCTCATCGCCGACCTTGAGATCGGGGTTGTAGCGGAATTCCGACATGGGCACGATGCCGTCCGATTTGTAGCCGATGTTGACCACCACTTCGCGCTTGTTCATCGCTGTGACGGTGCCCATCACTACTTCCTTGTCCTTCATGGCTCCCAATGTCTCGTCGTACGTCTTGACGAGTTCGTCCCGATTGACGTTCGGTGTTGAATCGCCTTTTTCATACGAATCCCAGTTGAAGCTCTCATCGGGGACAATGTCTTTCAAATTTTCCATCTTAAAAAGTGAGTACTCTGTTTGCTTAAAAAGTTAGACCATTCTTGTTATTACTCTCTGAATCTCAAAAATTGAGGCTGCAAAGATAGAGGCCTTTTCGAACGATGGAAGTCGGGTGCAAGGTGACGGTCTGGGCGTTTGTAAGTTCGTCTGCAGTCCGTTTTCGCCTCATCGCCTCCGCGAGAGCCTCTCGCCACGTTTTCGGCTCGACGCCCAACTGAGTCAAGATTCGGAAACATTTTTCCGGAGAATTTCGTCTGCGGTCATTTATCACAAATCACTTGCATGGTAATGAATTACTCGAGTCATTTGCTGTAAATCGTTTGCATGGTAATAAATTACTTTAGTCATTTATCGCAAATCATTCGCATGATAATAAATTACTTGGATCATTTATTGCAAGGCAATTGCTTTGTAATAAATTACTCGGATCATTTATTGCAAATCACTTGTATGGCAATAAATTACTTGAGTTATTTGTTGCAAATCATCTGCATGGCAATAGATTACTTAGGTCATTTGTCGCAAATCACTTGCATGGTAATAAATTACTCTATTAAGTTGTCGCAGATCATTTGCATTGCAATAAAACATCGAAGTAATTTGTCTTTCGTCATATGAAATGGAGTAAATCATTGCCGTTGTTTTTCTTTCTGCAATGTAGAAAGGATAAATCAACCTGCTGGTTGATCGTAAATCATAGGATGTGGGATGATGTACCGAAGACTTTCTTTACCGGAGAATGGGGCGGAGATAATCGGAGCCCGATGGTGTGGGCACGGCGGTTCTCTACCTTTGCCCGCATCAAAACGCTTCACTACACATGATTCCAATGCATTCCCCCCTCCGTCCCATCATGCTCGCGGGTACGGGCAGCGACGTCGGCAAGAGCGTGATCGCCGCCGCACTCTGTCGCATCTTCCTCCAGGATGGCTACCATCCCGCACCCTTCAAGGCGCAAAACATGGCGCTGAACTCCTTCGTCACCGCCGACGGTCTCGAGCTGGGCCGCGCGCAGGCGGTGCAAGCCGAAGCCGCTGGCGTGCCCTGCCATACGGACATGAATCCGCTCCTGCTCAAGCCTTCGGGCGACAGCACCTCGCAGGTCGTCCTGCACGGTCGTCCGACGGGCAACCAACACGCCTCGGCCTACTTTCGACGCGAAGGCCGCGCCGAATTGGAGCGAGAGGTGCATGCCGCTTTCGACCGACTCGCTGCCCGTTACAACCCCATCGTCATGGAGGGTGCAGGCAGCATCTCTGAGCTGAATCTTCGCGATGTAGACCTCGTCAACCTCCCCATGGCGCGTTATGCTGACGCCTCCGTCTTGCTCGTGGCCGACATCGATCGGGGCGGCGTTTTTGCCTCCGTCTATGGCTCCATCATGCTCCAAACTCCGGAGGATCGACAGCGTATCCGCGGCGTACTCATCAACAAGTTCCGCGGCGATATGAGCCTCTTCGGCAGTGGTCGTCGGATGATCGAGGAGCTTTGTGGTGTGCCTGTCGTTGGCGTCGTGCCGCACTTCACCGATATATATATTGAGGAGGAGGACAGCGTCACGCTCCGCACCAAGCAGCGCGAGGCCGTCGAGGGGCGCATCAACGTAGCCGTTGTGCTGCTGCGCCACATGAGCAACTTCACGGACTTCGACGTCCTGGAGCGCGACGAGCGGGTGCACCTTTTTTACACCAACAACACCGAGGAGCTGTGCAAGGCGGACATCATCCTGCTGCCCGGCTCGAAGAACACGCTCGACGACCTCTCTGATCTGCGTCGCAACGGTGCGGCCGGAGCCATCCAGCGTGCCTACCGAGACGGCGCCGTGGTGATGGGCATCTGCGGCGGCTACCAAATGATGGGGCGCGAAGTCTGTGACCCGGATCACGTGGAGGGCGACATCGAGCGTCTGCCCGGCCTCGGGCTCCTGCCCGTCACCACCCGCCTAACAAAAGAAAAGACCACGCGGCAGGTCAGCTTCCGCATGGTCAATGATCCGCGTATGTGTCGCGGCTATGAGATTCATATGGGGGAAACGCGCCTCGAGGCTGGTGCATCGGATGTGCTTCCGCTGACTGAGGGTGATGGCGTCGATACGGGCTGGCGCGTGGGCGAGCGTTGCATGGGCTCATATATCCACGGCATACTCGACAACGCTCCGGCCATCGATTGCCTGCTGCGCCCCGTTATCGGCCGCATCGATACGCGTCGCACGTTCGATTACGCCGCCTTCAAAGAGGAGCAATACGACCGCCTGGCCGATCATGTGCGCCGTCACGTGGACATGGCGCAGATCTACGGGATGATGAAGAAGAGGTAGACGATGCCGGCAATCGCAGTCAGCATGACGGCCATCGCCTCGGTGCGTTGGGCTACGAAGGCCGAGTTGCGATAGTCGTCCATCGTCAGCGGTCGGGGGTTGGTGCCGATGTAAGGCTTTTCCACAGGTTGACCGAAGTAGGTGTGCGTGCCGCCGAATCGGCAATCGAGAATGCCCGCCAGTGCAGCCTCCGGATAGCCCGAGTTCGGACTCTTGTGGCAACGCCCATAGCGTCGCACAAAAGGAATGAGTGAGCGCCGACCGCTGACGGCCAGCATGAGGTAGGCAGTCAATCGGGCGGGGATGTAGTTGGCCACGTCGTCGATGCGTGCAGCGATACGTCCGAAGCGGAGATAGCGTGCGTTGCGATAGCCAATCATCGAGTCGAGCGTGTTGATCATCTTATAAGCCATCATGCCGGGCACACCGAGGAAGGCGTACCAAAAAAGGGGCGCAACCACACCGTCGCTGAGGTTCTCGGCCAATGTTTCGAGCGCAGCTGCACGCACTTCACGGGCCGAGAGCTGACTCGTGTCGCGTCCTACGATGCGGGCAACCTGCCTCCGACCTTCGTTCGTCGATCGGCTGCAAGCGTAAAACACTTCGCGCACCTCGTGCAGCAATGTCCGCCCCGCTAAACCGAGCCAAACAAGCAGCGTCGGCACCACAATGTCCCAGCGTCCGCCGTAGCGATAGCCGGCAACGATTAGCGCCCATGTGGCAGCGAACGTTCCGACGATTAACACGACTGCCAGTAGACCGCCTTTCAACGTGCGATGTCTTCCGCGGTTCAGCCATGTGTCGCCCCACGCAATCAGTCGCCCAAAGAGGACGATGGGATGCGGCATCCAGCGCGGATCGCCCAATAGTTTATCTAATAACCATCCGCCAATGAGGGGGATTAAGAAGAGTAAGTATGCTTCCATAGGGATAATGTTTGTATCAGTAGATCGTTATCGGCACGACTTTGTGTGGCGATGCGCACGAAGGCGGCATCGAGGCCTTCGAAGTTGGACGCATCACGGATGAGCAAGCCGTGCTCCTGTATGAGATAATGCTTCAGCGCCGCGGCTGTACCCATACGCAGTCGGACGAGGAAGAAGTGCGTTTCTGTCGGCCAGAGGTCGGCGATCTTGAGATCCGCCAGCGCGGCCATGAGTCGGTCTCGCTCGGCCAAAAGATCATCGATCGGCGGTTGCAGAGGGGGATTCTCACGGAGAAAGAACTCCCCCGCTTCTACGGCCAGCGCATTCACCGACCACGGCATGCGTTGCACGCGGATTCGATCGATCATCTCGGCCGCTGCAGTGAGGCAGCCAAGCCGTAGACCGGGGACTGCGTGACGTTTCGTGGCCGACCGGATGACGATCACGTTGCTCCGTTCGGCCATTTCTGCTGCGGTTGGCAACGGTTGGCGGGTGAAAGCACCATAGCTCTCGTCGATGACGAAGCAGACGGAGGGGTGAGCGTCGATGAGTCGGAGCAATGTGTGTCGGTCGCGGACCTCACCCGTCGGGTTGTTCGGATTGCAGAGCCAGACGAGGTCGGGCGTGTCATCGATGGCGTCGTCGGTGAAGAGGGAGCGGACGCTATGGCCGTGCATGCGGCAGGCGTCGGCGTATTCGCTGAAGGTCGGCTGTCGGATGTAGCTCGTTGCACCGCGGAAGGCCTGTGCGGTGAGATAGATGGCCTCGGTGGCGCCGTTGGTGACGCATATTTCTGCGGGGAGTAGCCCGAGGGAGTCGGCCCAGAGACTCTCTAACGCATAGGGTTCGGGTTCGGGGTAGTGGCCGATGACGGCAAGGTGTGCCGAGAGGTGTTGCTGCAACGCCGATAGGTCGGTTGTAGCAAAGATGTTCGAACTGAAGTTGGCGCGGATGGTCTGTCCGCAAGTGTGTAGGTCGTCGCCGTGGCCGTGGAGCATGATCGGAGGAGGTGAGGGGGTTACTGAATATCGAAAGAGAGCTTTTTGCCCAATCCTTTTTCTACAATATCCAGCAGAGTGGCAATGGTAAGGTTAGAACCATCGTTTTCCACACGGGAAATGAAGGCTCGCTTCTTACCAATGCGCTCAGCCAGCTCGGCTTGAGTCAATTTAGACTCCTTGCGGGCGTTCCGAATCAGGATTCCTATCCTCAAAACGTCCAATTCACGATCTAATTGATCACGTTTCTCGGAACCTTTCGGGCCGTAGAACCTATCTTTCAATTCGTCTAGTGTTTGCAACTTCATTCTTGTTTGTTCTCCTTTTCGTTATGATAGATCTTCATGAGTCGTAGTGCGCGCTCCAGCTCTTTTGCGGGGGTCTTTTGCGTTTTCTTTTGGAACCCACCCAAGAGGATGATCAGTCTGCCATTGTCAAAGAAGCAAAAGATCCGGAAAATGCTGCTTCCAAGTTGAATACGTATCTCAAACAGTCCGTTACGCAGGTGCTTTAGATAAGTTTCAGGGATACGATCTATGGTCTCGATAATCTCGAGCACCTTCAATATCTTCAATCTGACTTGTTCGTTCTGTTTTTCGAAGAAGTCAGTGAAATAATCGCCATAGATCTGTATCTGTCTCCTCTTCATAGCCCCATCATCAGCGCGTTGGGGGATGGTGGGTCGTGATGGAGGCGGAGAGGGGACGCGGCGAAAGGGGGCATCGAGGGGGGATGCGGGTGCGGCGAATCGGCTGGCGGTCGATTGGGGGTGCCGAGGGGCGTACGCGGGCGGGGCGGAGACTGTATCGTCGTTGTATCCATGATCGTGTCGTATTCTGTCCCTGCAAAGGTAGTGGCATTCGGTGGGGATGGAGACGGGAGGGCTTATCGGGCGATGGGAAGGGGCGAGACGAGCCTATCGGACTCTTCTCACTATCGAGGACTTACGTCGTCTTGCGATAATTGAGGAAGGCAGAGAGATGGAAGAGGATGGCAAAGCCGATGGTGATCATTAAATGTCTGCGGATGTCGCTCCAGCCGCTGCCTTTGAGGATAATCATTCGGCAGACCTCCATGAAATACGTCACGGGGTTAGCTCGTGCGATGGCGCGTGCCCAAGCGGGCATACTTTCGACAGGGGTAAAGAGTCCGCTCATCAAAATGAAGATCATCATGAAGAAAAATGTAACGAACATGACCTGTTGCTGGGTCTCGCAAGAGGTAGAAAGGAGTAGGCCCAGGCCGAGCATGGCGGTGAGGTAGACAAATAAATAAAGGTATAGGAGGGCGACGTTGCCGACGGGGATTATGCCGTAGAGAGGGCGGGCAATGGCGAAAAGTCCGACGGTAAAAATGAAGATACCAATGGCCAGAAAGGGGATGGTCTTGGAGAGTAAGAAGGTGAACTTGCCTACCGGGGTGACGTTCATCTGCTCTATCGTGCCGGATTCCTTCTCGCTGACCAGATTGAGGGCACACATGTAGACGGAGATCATCGTCACGAGCAGGGTGAGGATGGCTGGCACCATGAAGTGGCGATAATTGCCTGCGGAGTTGAATCGGCGGAGGGAGGAGGTGGCTATCACGGGCGTGGAGGCGATGCTTACTTCGGGGCGGTGCTCAAGCCGGAGATCGTCGGCGAAAGAGGCGACGACACGAGTTAGATAGGCGCTGCCGAGACTGGCTTTGACGCCGTTGATGGCGTTCACGGCGGCGAAGAGCTGGCATCCACGACCGGAGGAGAGGTCGCGCTCGAAATGGCGGGGGATCTCGAGGATCATGTCAGCCCGATCGTTTTCGATGAGGGGGAAGGCATCGTCGTAGGTGGCCGGAAAATCGGTGAGGCGGAAGTATCCTGACGCTGTGAGCTTCTCCGTGAGGCGCCGAGAGGTGCTCGAATGATCTGCATCTACGATCGCGATGTCGAGATGCTTGATCTCATAATCTGCGGCCCAGGGCAGGACGATGAGTTGGATGAAAGGCATCAAAAAGATGGGGAGGAGGAGCGCGCGATTGCGGAAGATCTGGATAAATTCCTTCTGAAGCAGGAAAAAGAGGGTTCTCATGAGAGTCGAAGATTGAATTTTTTGTAGCCGGCGAGGAGTAATACGAGTGTAGTAGTGGCCAAGATGAGCGTTTCACGCCATACGGCGGCGAAACCAGTGCCTTTGATCATCACGTTTTTGACTATGATATAGAACCAGCGCGAAGGCACGACGTTGGCAAAGAGCTGTAAGGGCAGAGGCATGTTTTCGATCGGAAAGACGAAGCCTGTAAAGATCATCGTAGGCACCATGAGGCCGATGAGCGAGGATAAAATGGCGTCTTGCTGGGTGCGCACGGAGCTGGAGATGAGTAATCCGAGGGAGAGAGCCGTCAAAATGAACAGCAGACTCTCTGCTATGAGCAGCGGAAGGCTTCCCGCGATGGGGACACGGAGCACGGTGGCGCTAAGGGTGAGAATCATGGCCAGGTTGACGAGCGATAGGACGAGGTAAGGCGTCAATTTGGACAGGATGAGGGTCATCGGGGCGATGGGAGAGACCAGCAAGACCTCCATGGTGCCAAATTCCTTCTCACGAACGATCGACACGGACGTCATCAGCACACTAATCATCATCAGAACGAACGCAATCACCCCGGGGACGAAGTTCACGGCCGAACGAAGCTCCGGATTGTACAGCGCGCGCACATTGAGGTCGATCAGAGGGGGCGCCGTGGGGGCGCGTTCGGACTGTAAGCTCGAGGCATAGCCGCGGACGACGCTCTCGACGTACCCTGTCAATAAATCAGCTGTGTTCGGGTCGGAGGCATCGGCCACAATTTGAAGTTCCGCCCGCCGCGTGTGCAGCAGTTGGTCACGAAATCCGGCTGGGAAGACCACGGCGAGCTTCACGCGCCCACTCCGAAAGGCTCGGTCTATCTCTTCGTGGCTCATGAGGGACTCCTGTACAATAAAGTTGGGGTTCGCCGCGAGCAGTTGGACGATCTGTCGGGAATAAGTGTCGTGAGCGTAGTCGCAGACAACGATCCGTGCGTCTTTGATCTCGTTCGTCAGTGCAAAACCGAGCAAGACAACGAGAGTGATGGGCAATCCGAAAAGAATCATCAAGGTGCGCACATCACGAAACATCTGAATGAACTCCTTCCGAACGAAAATAAAGAACTGAGACATAAGAAAATGAATAAGCTAAAAACAACAATCGAAAAAAGAGGAGGCAAACGCGCCGCTTTTGGGGATACCATTATGATGTACCTGGCCAACTTCCCCGGCCTCGGCAGAGGCCTTGATTTTCTTTTGCTTCTTTTCTTGCATCAAGGCAAGAAAAGAAGAATAGAAGAGGCAAAACGCATTACGTTTCAAACTCCCTACTAAGTAGGAAGTACAAAACGCGCCACGTTTCAGTGTTGCTACTAGGTAGGAAGTGCAAAACGCGCCGCGTTTCAGTGTTGCTACTAGGTAGGAAGTGCAAAACGCGCCGCGTTTCAGTGTTGCTACTAGGTAGGAAGTGCAAAACGCGCCGCGTTTCAGTGTTGCTACTAGGTAGGAAGTGCAAAACGCGCCACGTTTCGGTGTTGCTACTAGGTAGGAAGTGCAAAACGCGCCGCGTTTCGGTCTTGCTACTAGGTAGGAAGTGCAAAACGCGCCGCGTTTCAGTGTTGCTACTAGGTAGGAAGTGCAAAACGCGCCACGTTTCAGTGTTGCTACTAGGTAGGAAGTGCAAAACGCATCACGTTTCGAGGTTGCATGGTAGGGGCGTATTGCATACGCCCCACCGAATGGCCCCGTAGGGGACAAAAAGTCGTGCGTTTGGTCGCCTTTTGCAGATCTCGTCCCCTTGCGGGAACGTTTGGTGGGGCGTATGCAATACGCCCCTACCCGGGTACATAAAAACGCATCACGTTTCAAACGTCCATCTAAGGTGGAAGTATAAAACGCGCCGCGTTTCGGTGTTCCATCTAAGATGGAAGTGCCAAACGCGCCGCGTTTCGGTGTTCCATCTAAGGTGGAAGTGCAAAACGCGCCGCGTTTCGGTGTTCCATCTAAGGTGGAAGTGCAAAACGCGCCGCGTTTCGGTGTTCCATCTAAGGTGGAGGTGCAAAACGCGCCACGTTTCAGTGTTCCATCTAAGATGGACGTTAACAATCGCTTCACATTTCGACTAATCATCTCCGCGGGTGGCCTTCCGGGCCAGCTGAAGGAAGACTTCATCCATGGTGGAAGCCTCAAATTGGCGCTTGAGGGCAGCTGGACTGTCGAGGGCCTCGATGCGGCCGTCGACCATCATAGAAACACGGTCGCAATACTCGGCTTCGTCCATGTAGTGAGTCGTTACAAAGACGGTGATGCCGGCGTCGGCGGCCTGGATGATGAGGTCCCAGAAGCGGCGGCGGGTGATCGGGTCGACGCCACCGGTTGGTTCGTCGAGGAAGACGATGCGCGGGCGATGGATGACGGCTACGGAGAAGGCGAGCTTCTGTTTCCAGCCCAGGGGGAGGGATCCCACCCGGTGGTGAGCCTCTTCTTGCAGCTCGAGACGGCTTATGAGTTCCTCGCCACGCTCTCGGATGGCCCGTTTGGAGAGTCCATAGATGCCACCAAAGAGTCGGATGTTTTCGGCGACGGTTAAATCTTCATAGAGTGAGAAGCGCTGACTCATGTAGCCGATATGATGTTTGATGCGGTCGGCCTCGCGATAGACGTCGAAGCCTGCTACCTCGGCGCGGCCCGCGGTGGGGCTGAGCAGGCCGCATAGCATGCGCATGGCTGTCGTTTTTCCGGCGCCGTTGGCCCCTAAAAAGCCAAAGATCTCTCCGCGGCGCACGTGGAAGGTGATCTCATCTACGGCGGTGAAGTCGCCGAAGCGTTTCGTGAGCTTCTCTACTTCAATGACTCGTTCTTCTGTCATAATCTACTCTGGTTCTATGTGGTGAGGAGGGGGTACTTTTTTCGTCTTGACCCTCTTTTTTTTCCTTGAGAAGGGTGCCACTGCGTGGCTTGACCCTCTTTTCTTGCCTTGATGCAAGAAAAGAGGCAAAAGAAAATCAAGGCATCAGGGATGCCAGCCAAGTTTTTCGGGACTTTCAGAGGATCTTAATGTACCCGGCAGACTTCCCCGCCCTCGGCAGAGGGCCTTTTCTTTCCTTGATGAAAGAAAAGAGGCAAAAGAAAATCAAGCCATCACGGATGGCCTTTCTTTGCCGGGTACGTGAGGGGAAAGGGAGAAGGAAAGAGCTCCTACTTTTTTCATCAGACTATCTCATTTGTTGGATAAAGCAGTCTTCGATGCTGGGGGTGATGGACGCTATCTCGAGGTTAGTGCAGCCCGCGGCGGTGAGGGCGGCTCTCATCCGCTGGGGGGCCTCGACGTCGTCGCGGCTGAAGGATACATGGAGCGAGCGCCCGAAGGCGAAGCAACTTTGGGGACTGCATCTCTTGCGGATCTCGTCCGTCAGCTGACGCATGTTCTCGGCTCGTACTTCGAACAGGGCGTCGGGATAATTTTCGATGATCCCTTGCGGTGTGTCTATGCTCAGCAGCCGGCCGGACTGGATCAAAGCGATGCGATCACAGCGCACAGCCTCGTCCATGTAAGGCGTTGAAACAAGCATCGTGATCCCTTGCCGCTTGAGGCCGCTCAACATGTCCCAGAACTCGTGTCGCGAAACGACATCGACACCCGTCGTCGGTTCGTCTAAAAAAAGCACCCGCGGACGGTGGATCAATGCACAACAGAGGGCCAATTTTTGCTTCATGCCCCCAGATAAACGGCCTGCGCGTCGGCTGCGGAACGGCTCGATCTGGACATAAATGTCGCGGATGAGGTCGTAATTGTCTTCGAGACGTGTCCCAAACAGGGTGGCAAAGAATTCCAGATTCTCTTTGACGGTTAAATCTGGATAGAGTGAGAAGCGGCCGGGCATGTAGCCGACTGCCGCACGGATGCGACGGTAATCCGTGGCAATGTCGAGGCCATCCACCGTGGCGCGTCCGCCGTCCGGAGGCATGAGGGTCGTTAAAATCCGAAAGAAGGTCGTCTTGCCCGCGCCGTCGGGGCCAATCAGTCCGTACAACTCCCCGCGGCGGACGCGGAGGGAGATGTCTCGGAGTGCCGTCAGCTGCCCGAAGCGCTTTTCGATGCCTTCTGCTGCAATGAGGTCCATCGCCGGGAATTATTGGAAGGTGATTTCGCCATACATGCCCATCTTGTAGCGCCCCTCGGGGTTCTGTACACGTACCTTGACGGCGTACACCAAATCGGCACGCTCATCTCGTGTGCGGATGGTCTTCGGCGTAAATTCCGCGCGGTCGCTAATCCAAAAGATGACGCCCTCGTCGCGATGCATCGGCTTATGTCGATCACCGGAGTCGGTAAAGACGTTCACCCGCTGACCCAATCGGACTTGCGAGAGCTGATCGCCGGTGATATAGACGCGCAGTGTCATGTGCGAGAGGTCGGCGATGCGATAAAGGGGTTGCCCAGGTGCAGTCATCTCGTTGGCGCGGACGTAGCGGGTCATCACGGTTCCACGCGTGGGGTTCACGATGTGACACCGGCGCAGTCGGTCGTCCATTTGCTCCACTTGCACGGCCAGGGCGCGGGCTTCTTTGTCGATGCCGTCGGTCGAGGTGCGCAGGGTGGACCTCTGTGCGGCGATTTGCTTCTGAAGCACGGCCACTTGTGCCGTTGCATCGTCCAGTTGCTTGCCCGTCGCGGCGTCGCCGGCCACTAAATGGGCCACGCGCTCCCGTTCGCGCACGGCCGTAGCCAGTTGTTCCTCCAGGGCAGCCAGCTGCACAGCCGTCTCGGGCCTTCTGGCCGTCAGGGCCTCGATGCGGGCGACGAGTTGCTCCCTCGTCAGGGAGAGGTCAGTCGTATCCACGCAACCGACGATCGCTCCACTGTCGATCACAGCCCCTTCCTCCACGTCGAGACGCAGTATAACGCCCTGCGACTGGGACGAGACGACCGTTTCTTCAGCTTCAAAGGCGCCGGAAGCGTCAAACGTTTGTTCGCTCTTGCATCCTCCCGCCATGCACATCAGAGCCAAGGCCGGGAAGAGGGAAAAATATCTCTTCATATCAATAGGTGTAAGTGGTTATGCGACTCTGTCGCGGTAATGAGAGGTAGATCGAAGTAGTTACGCGACTCTGTCGCGGTAGTAAGGGGTAGATGTAGGGCAGATGGCCCCTCTATGACGAAAAAATGCGTTGTACCCGGCCAGCTTCCCAGGCCTCGGCAGAGGCCTTGACCTTCTTTTGCTTCTTTTCTTGGGTCAAGCCAAGAAAAGAAGATATCGCCGCGGTAAGAACTACTCTCCTAACGTCATTTGATAGTTATACGCTTCCCAGAGCAGCTGCAATTCATGTTGTGCAAGGCCGAGCCGCGCCCGATTTTCCGCATTCACATGCAAGATATAGTCGTTCGCCGTCGCCGTTCCGAACTGCAACTGATTTCGAGTGCTCTCCTTCACCCGCTCTCGGAGCCGAATCACCTCCGCATCCGACGCCATCAGTCGGCGCAGCTTCTCCATCTCCGAGGCATGTTTATTCAGCGTCAATTTTGTCTCCAGTAAGAACGTTTCATGCTGCACATCCACCGCGCGAGCATTTAATTCCAGCTGACGTTTCTGTTTCCGCAGCGTGTATAGGCCTGCTATGTTCCAACTTAGTCGCAGCCCACCTACGGCATAGGGCTTAAAATTGTTGTCAAGCATGTTCAGCGCCGGCCTACCGTACCCTCCCTGCACAAAAAGGCTGATATGCGGCAAGTTGACGTCATGCAACAACCGCCGATTGACGTCGATCGACGCTTTTTGGGCTTCAAACAACCGCAGTTCCGGCCGACGGATCTCGCCCGACGGCTCCGTCGGCCATGCCGTCGGCCGACTGAGCGCCACGTCGCCCTCCAACTCCCTTCCAACCAGCAAACCGAGCGAGCTGACGTAGTTCTCGCGCGTAGCCCTCACCTCCGTGAGTCGTTGTTCGGCCACCATCAGCTCGGCTCTCAGCGCATCGGCCGCACTTCGGAGCATCACCCCATGTGCAGCAGCCGTATCCGCCCGGGCGATCCCTACCCGCAAGTCTTCAGTCATCAACTCGGCCATGCGCGCCTGCTCATCGAGCATGAGAATACCGAAAAAGAGCGCGTTTACACGCACCTTCAGCGCATGCATCTCCACATCGATCTGGCTGCGCTCTGTCGCCGCGTTAGCATGCGCCAAACGCACGTTGTCGCGCACTGTCAAGAGTCCGGTGAGCGGTTGCACCGCCTCGGCATAGACTCGATACTGATCTTTAGCCACCTCCGGCGGCTCGAATCCGGGCAGTGTGAACGGGACATGCGTCGTCGCCGACTGGATTGAGGCTTGTCCCGCCAGCGTAAGCTGCGGCAGCCGCCCTTTTGCGGCATTACTCGCCGAGGCATCCCCGTTCTCCGCCGCGATAGCGTATCGTTTCGCCGTAGGATGGTGCTCCGCTGCCCACGCTTGACAACTGTCGAGCGAAAGAGTTGGCCGGCTATCCTGGGCTGTGAGCTGCATCGCCGCGAGGAGTGCTCCCATCGCCACGGCACAGGCACGCCTCCTCGATACCGTGATATAAGCTGTCCGTGTCATGGCTTCAGTCGGCTGAGGATGGTCTCTTTAATCTCCGTCCGCCGACGGCAGATGAGTTCCGAGTACTCCGCGTCGCTCATTTCCCACACATTTCGGAAAACGGGTATGATCAAAAACGTACCGAGGCACAACGTCAGGACAGACATGAACAAATCGATGGTCTGAATGGGACGAATTTGTCCATTGGAGGCTGCCGCGCGCAATTCCGCATCGATCGGTGCAATAATGCTCCCCAAGGCCTCCCGCAGTCGGTTGGTAATATGCTCATTGACGGCCGGCGATTGCTGCGCCTCGTAGAGCATAAAGGCGGGTAGCCGCGGGTTTCGGCTGAGGAAGTCGAAATACACATCTATGATCTCCGCGACTCGCTCCTCCAGGGACTTCCCCGAACCACTGATGGCCGTAAGGCTCTCGATGACGAGCTTAATTTTCTCGCCATATATCCTTTCGAAGAGCTGTTCCTTAGTCCGATAATAATAGTGTACCATCGCCGAGTTACATCCCGCCTTCTTAGCGATTTGAACTGTCGTCGTCTTCACGAAACCCTGATCAATAAACAGTTCTTCTGCCGCTTTCAGGATGGTTTGCTCCATGTTTTGCTTCTCTATCTTCATAATCAATCGAGTTGTTTAACTGCAAAGTTAAACAGGTCAATGAAAACGGAAAGAAACGGGACTATTTTTCGGAGGGAAAAGCTAAACGAGCCGCGTTTTGATACTGCGATGAAGTAAGGAGAGATGGAGCGAGGCGAAATTTGAGGTCTCTTGGGGATTTGAGAGGCAGGAAAGGCGTGGGACAAAAACAATCAGGCCCAAGGAGTCTCATATTCGAGAAGTCCTTGGGCCTGATCGTCGAGGGAACCGTCCGCGCAACGGTCAGCCGTTGCTTGGTTGCGATGCGGGGTCTAATTCTATGCGGAAGGTGGTGCCTTTACCGGGTTCGGAGGAGCGAACGTAGATGCGGCCGCCGGGAGATGTCTCTACGATGCGTCGCACGAGGGAGAGTCCGAGGCCCCAACCACGTTTTTTGGTGGTGTATCCGGGGCTGAAGACGGTCTTAAAGCGTGACTTGGGGATGCCTTTGCCCGTGTCGGTCACGTCAATCCAAATGTGTCGCTTACGGCGACCGGTGGTGATGGTGATCATGCCACGACCTTCCATGGCATCGACGGCGTTTTTGGTCAGATTCTCTATGACCCACGAGAATAGGGATTCGTTCATCTGCACATAGAGTGGTTCTGGGGCGGGTTGATAGACAATCCGAACCTTGGCCGATACGCGTGTGCTCATGTAATTGCACGACGAACGTACCGCCTCGTTGATATCGAGAAGTTTGAGCGTAGGGACAGAGCCCACCTTAGAGAACCGGTCGGCTATGACTTCGAGCCGCTTTACGTCCTTCTCCATCTCGTTGAGGTAGGTGGCCTCGACATCTTTGGTCTTGAGGTATTCCACCCAGGCGATGAGCGACGAGATAGGTGTGCCGAGTTGGTGTGCGGTTTCTTTGGTTAGTCCCACCCAAACCTTGTTTTGCTCGGCGCGCTTGGTGCTGGCCAGGGCTAAGAAGGCAATGAGGATGAAGACGAAAACGACGGAGAGCTGTACGTAGGGGTAGATGAGTAGCCGCTTGAGGAGAATGGAGTCGTCGTAGAAGAGATACTGGTAGGAGTTGTTGCCGATGTCGACAACGATAGGCGTGTGTTTGGCTTGAAACTCGCGCACTTTCCTCTTGAGAAAGACGCTGTCTCCCTCGGTGGGGACGGGGATGTTGCGGTGGCTAAGGATATTCCCATGATCATCGCAGAGGATGACAGGGATGGAGGTGTTTCCCTCAATGATGCGAAGGATGACCATGAGGTTCTGGTCGGTGTCTTCTGTGGTTAGGACGCGGTAGGCCTCGGTCCATATCTCCATGCGCGAGCGTTCTTCCTGCGCGAGCTTCTTGATGAGGGAGTCCGATACGGCCACTGAGGCCAGCGCAATGAGGATCGCTACGATGATGAAGACGTATTTCAGTTGCTGTCGCGATTCATAGAGGATGTTCATGACTTGGTCGTTCTAAAAACACCTCAATCCAACGGAGGAAGGGGGTGAATATTGCTGCGACAGGGAGGGATGCAACGGCCAAAGTGCTTTTGGAAATGCTTGCGGGAGTCCCGCAAGTCTCTCGAGAAACTTTTTGGCGTTTGCGGGAGTCCCGCAAGTGCCTCGGAAAACTTTTCGGCGTTTGCGGGAGTCCCGCAAGTCTCTCGAGAAACTTTTTGGTGTTTGCGGGAGTCCCGCAAGTGCCTCGGAAAACTTTTTGGCGTTTGCGGGAGTCCCGCAAGTCTCTCGAGAAACTTTTTGGTGCTTGCGGGAGTCCCGCAAGTGCCTCGGAGTACTTTTTGGCGTTTGCGGAAGTTCCGCAAGTCTCTCGGAAAACCTTTTGGCGTTTGCGGGAGTCCCGCAAGCATTTCCAAAAGCACTATGACCGTTGCAGCGCGCTATTGAGATGATCCTGAAACGCGTGTTTTTTCCGGATCAATCACCGTCCGACTACGGTGCCGATGATGGCCGTTCGAGGGATGGGGCCGAGGTGGCGGGAGTCGATGGCGGCGTCGGGATTGTCGGCCAGGATCCAGTAGTGGTCGTGGCGGAAGCGGTAGCTGTCGGTGGGGTGACCGTCGAGATAGAGACGACCGGCACGGAGAGTGGCCCGACCCTGTGCTTCGCGGAGCAAGGCCTCGCCACAGAGGCGGAGGGTGTAGGTATCGATGGCGTAGTTCTGTCGGGCTGCGGGGAGGATGAACCGGAGGCGAGGTATCTCATGGGGGGGCGGTGTGGGGAGGAGCATGCGGGGGAGAAGCTCGCGGACACGATGGGCCTCCGTAGGGGTGAGGCAGAGGCAGAAGTGAGCCGTGTCGTCGGATAGGTGACGGATAGGGATGTCGAGCGAGAAGAGGAGGCTGAGGAGGGAGAGTCGGAGGTCGCGTGGGACGCGGTAGGTGTCGAGGATGTCTGCGGGTGCGGGGTAGAGGCGGCCGTGGATGAGGTAGCCGTCGGGGGTGACGGTGACGGTGTCGCCGGGCAGGCCCACACAGCGGCCGAAATGCAGGGCGTCGCCATCCTGTGGTCGGGGACTGCGATAGAGGACAATGGTCCCGCGACGAATCGGTGTGCCGCGTTTATCCACCGCCACACGGTCGCCCGGACGGAGCGCAGGCTGCATGGCGCGTGTGGCTACGGCGTAACGCCCAACCCAGAAACGCCCCACGGTGAGGGCTATCAGCAGGGCAGCTAATAGCACGACGACGCAGCGGATGAGGGGGCGTTTCATGGGGA